>NZ_CP013002.1:1908068-2234090 GCF_001414055.1 Caulobacter henricii
TGCCATCGCGGCGACGGCCCAGCTCATGCAGAGCGCGGGCGACCAGTTCCTTGCCCGTGCCGCTCTCACCCAAGATCAGAACCGTCAGGTCCGCGCCAACCAAGCGGGCGATGGTCCGATAGACTTCCTGCATAGGTGCCGAACGGCCGATCAGCGGCAAGCGTTCGTCGCGCATGGCCCGGGCCTGGGCCTTGGAGGCCTCCGCATCGGCCGGGCGAGACAGGGCGCGCCTGGCCGCCGCCGTGACGTCGTCCAGATCAAAAGGCTTTGAGACATACTCGAAGGCACCCGCGTCGGCAGCGTTGACGGCTGTCAGCAGGGTATTCTGTGCGCTCATCACAATGATGGGCAGTTTGGGGCGCTCCTTGCGGATGCGCGGCAGGACGTCGAAGACGTTCTCATCGGGCATCATGACATCGGTGACCACCAGGTCACCTTCCCCATCCATGACCCATTTGAGCAAGGTGGTAGCATTGCCGGTGGCGCGGACCTGGTAGCCCAGCCGGGTGAAGGCCTGGCTGAGAACAAGCCGCACCGACGAGTCATCGTCCGCGATCAGGATCTTCTTGCTTGCGGCGTTCATGCTTACGCGTCTCCGGCGGAGGGTTCAGGCGCCACAGGAAGCAGCACGCGGAAAACGGTGCGACCAGGCTCGGACTCAAAATCGATCAAACCGCCATGGGCGGTGACCAGCTTGGTCACCAGGGCCAGGCCAAGGCCGGTGCCATTGGGCTTGGTGGTGACGAACGGTTGGAACAGGTGGTCGCGAAGGCTCTGGGGAACGCCAGGACCATTGTCCTGCACCCGGATCTCGATCGGTGCACCACTGGCCGCCTTGCCATTGGCCCCTCGAACCCGAACGCCCGGTCGCCAGGCTGTATGGATCGAAATAGCGCCGCGTCCGTCGCCACGCATGTGAGCAGCTTCGGCGGCGTTCTTCACCAGGTTCAGGAAGATCTGAATCAGATGATCTTCATCGCCCCAGACCGCTGGAAGGGATGGGTCATAGGTCTCTCGCAGCGTGAGCCCATCGGCGACTCCGTTAGCGACAAGGGCGCGGATGCGATCAAGGACCTGGTGGATATTGACCGCCTCTCGCGGCGTCGGCAGGTCTTCGGAGAAGGCTTCCATACGATCGACAAGGCGCCGAATGCGGTCCGTCTCATCGACAATCAGTTGGGCCAGGGGCTGGTCTGCCGCAGAGGCACCGGTCTTCAAAAGTTGGGCGGCACCGCGAATTCCGGCGAGTGGGTTCTTGATCTCATGGGCCAGCATCTTGCCCAGCCCGACGACCGAGCGCAGCCCGGCGGCATCCGCGCTGCGATCTACGCCCAGCACACCCTTGACATGCAGGGTCAGGAGGACTGAGCCGTCTCCGAGCGGTGCGGCTGCCCCGTCAGCCTCAAAAGGCGGCTGACCAAAGAGATTGACCTCAACCCCATGCTCGCGAACCGGTGCCCCTTCAAAGATGGCACGGTCCAGCAGAGATACCAGCACGGACCCGGGCGGTAGGGCGGCGCGAAAGCGACCACGCGCCAGGAGCGACAGGCCATGACCAAACAGCGCCTCAGCCGCTTCATTGACGGCGACCAGACCGCCATCGCGGTCAACGACCAGGGCGGGTTCCGGGCTCAGGTCAAAGGCGGCCGCCTTCAGGGTCTCAGGGGCCTTGCCGCCAAGTGCGCGGGCGTGGTCGCTCATGCAGCGATCCTCCGGTATCCGAGCCAAAGGCGCGTCAAGGCGCTTTCAACCCGTTCAGGTTCATCCAGGCGACAGAGGCTGGAGCGCGCGGCGCGGCGCTCTTCGGCTGTCTCAGGCCAGGGTGCGGCATCGATGTAGGACGCCAGATGCTTGCGGAACATCTTCAGGCCGAGCGGCAGGCCGTAGAATTCCAAGCTCCGCCGGAAATGGGTCAAGGCGATCGCCAGCCGCGCCTCGGCATCAGGCTCGACAAAGGATCGGCCCTCCAGGGTCGCTTCAATGGCACCCGCGATCCAGGGCCGACCATAGACTCCACGGCCAATCATCACGCCGTCGGCACCGGATTGGTCGAGCGCCCGGCGCGCGCTGTCACCGTCGACGATATCGCCATTGACCAGCACGGGGATGGAGACCGCCGCCTTGACCTCAGCAACGGCGGACCAATCCGCAATGCCCTTGTAAAACTGGCTCCGCGTTCGGCCATGGACCGTGATCGCCTTGGCACCCGCCGCTTCGGCCCGGCGGGCGATGTCGGCGGCATTGCGAGTTGAATCGTCCCATCCCAAACGCATCTTCACTGTGACCGGAACAGAGACGGCGGCGACTGCCGCCGCGACCAGGGCTTCGGCCAAGTCTGGCTCGCGCATGAGCGCCGAACCACACTGCTGTCCGGCGGAAACCTCTTTGGCGGGGCACCCAAAATTGAGATCCACGATCTCAGCCCCGGCTTCTGCCGCCATGCGTGCACCCTGGGCCATCAAGGCCACGTCGCGACCGACCAACTGAACCACCATAAGCGGCAAGCCCTCGCCGACTGCGGCCCGCCGAACGACGTCAGGCCGTCCGCGCGCAAACTCGGCGCAGGCCACCATTTCCGTGGCCACATAGGGTGCGCCAAGCGCCGTGGCCGTTTCTCTGAAGGGCAGGTCAGAAACACCGGTCATGGGCGCGATCCAAACGCGCCCCGGTACTTCCACACCGCCAATATCGAGCGAGTTGCTCATTTTGTAATCATCCCCACCGCTGCGTTTTTAGGCACATTGTGCGCCGCAGTAAAGCCCGGATCGACTGGACAACCGCAACCGCCGGACTAAACAGCGGACATGACCTTTTCCGTCGTGATTGTCGCTGCCGGCACCGGGACCCGGGCAGGCCCGGGCCAAGCCAAACAATGGCGCTCCCTCTCTGGGAAACCCGTTCTGCGCTGGTCGGTCGAGAGCTTCCTTGCCGCAGGGGCCGCTGACGTGGTGATCGTCACCTCCGACGACGGGCAGGACATGCTGCCAGAGGTTCTGGCGGGACTAGACGGCTGGCGCAGCGCTCGGGGCGGCGCAACACGGGCGCTTTCAGTGCAGGCCGGCCTTGCGGCATTGTCTGAACGGCCGTCTGACGAAGCCGTCCTGATCCACGACGCTGCCCGGCCCTTCGTGACGCGCAGTACAATCCTGGCCCTGCTCGACAAGCTTTGTGAGGCGGACGGCGCCATACCGGCGCTCCCTGTCGCGGACACCCTGAAGCGCGCCCTACCCGGCTCTCCCCTCGAAACCACATCACGGGACAATCTCTGGCGAGCCCAAACGCCGCAGGCTTTCCACCGAGGGCGCCTGATCTCCGCCTATTCCGCCTGGTCAGGCCCGCTTGAACCCACCGATGATGCCCAGGTCATGGAAGCCGTCGGCGGCAAGGTTGCCCTGGTGACAGGTGATCCGCTCCTTCTGAAACTGACCTACCCCGAGGATTTCAACATGGCCGAACGCCTGGCGGGCGCAGCCCGTATCACTCGCATAGGTCAAGGATTCGACGCCCATCGCTGGGGCCAGGGTGACTCTGTCTGGCTCTGTGGCGTTGAAATCGTCCACGATGAAACCCTGATCGGACACTCTGACGCTGACGCCGGTCTGCATGCCCTGACAGACGCCATTCTGGGGGCCATTGGCGAAGGCGACATTGGCGACCATTTCCCGCCGACTGACCCCCAATGGAAAGGCGCATCGTCGGATCGGTTCCTGCAGCATGCTGCAGACCTTGTCCGTCGCAAGGGGGGCACCCTCATCAATGTCGACGTTACGCTGATCTGCGAGCGCCCAAAGATCAAACCTCACCGTGCCGCGATGCGAGAGCGTCTGGCGGAGATTCTTTCGCTTCCGCTCGACCGGGTCAGCGTCAAGGCGACGACAACCGAGCAAATGGGTTTTACCGGCCGAGGCGAAGGCTTGGCGGCTCAGGCCGTCGTCGCCGTCGAGACTCCGGCCTGAAGGGTATAGGCTCAGGCCTAAGTCTGCTGGAGATACCTGATGTTCCCGCTCGAGATCGAAACCCTGGCCCGACTGCTTGTCGCCGAGGCGCGCGACCAGTCCTTGCGCCTGGTCACCGCCGAGAGCTGCACAGGGGGGCTCGTTGCCGGAGCAATCTGCTCGATCTCCGGCGCTTCAGACGTCTTTGAACGCGGTTTTGTCACCTATACCAATCGGGCCAAGTCCGAGATGCTGGGCGTTCCCGGTGATCTGATCGCTGACCACGGTGCCGTGTCCGAGCCCGTCGCCAGAATGATGGCCGAAGGGGCCCTGGCCCAAAGCCATGCCCATGTCGCCGTCTCGATCACCGGCATAGCCGGTCCAGGTGGCGGCACGCCAATGAAGCCGGTGGGGACCGTCCACTTTGCGCTGGCGCGATCCAATCGCTCGGTTGTGCACCGACACGAGGTCTTCGATGGCCAAACCCGTGAGGCGGTACAACTGGCAGCCGTCAGGACCGCGCTCGAAATGCTTCGCGAAGCGGTGGCTAAGCGAGGCTAGGCCCGTGGATCTGTCGGGCACGCTCCTCAAAACAGGCGATCAGCTTGTCGGCGGCCCGATCCAGATTTGACGCGAGAAGGGCGTCGAGCATCCGTGACTTGAAGGCAAAATCGATAACGAACTCAACTCTGGTGCCGCCACCGTCCGGGCTGAAGCGCCACTGGTTGGCCAGGCGCTTAAACGGGCCGTAGAGCAGGCTCACATCCACCGTCAGTTGCTCGGCATCCCGCCTCACGCGCGTGGCAAACCGCTCCCTCAGGAACGAAAAGCCCACCTGCGCCTCGGCATCGACCGTGCTGATTCCGCCATCCTCGCGTGCGTTCCAGGTTCGCATGCCGGTAAGCCAAGGCACGAAATCGGGATAGGCATCGACATCACCCACCAGGGTGAACAACTGCTCAGGGGTGTAAGGCAGGACCCGGGTGACAACGTGACGGTGCAAGCCTAGGCCGTCCTGGCATCAAGGGCACGGCGGGCGGCCTGAAGCTTCGCAAAATCCTCGCCCGCATGGTGTGATGACCGCGTCAGAGGGCTGGCAGAGACCATCAGGAAGCCCTTGGCGCGCGCAATGGCCTCATAGGCCTTGAACTCTTCCGGGGTAACGAACCGGTCGATCGCAGCGTGCTTGCGGGTGGGCTGCAGGTATTGGCCGATGGTGATGAAGTCCACGCCGGCGGACCGCATGTCGTCCATCACCTGCATGACCTCTTCCTTGGTCTCGCCCAGACCGACCATCAGGCCCGACTTGGTGAACTGGCCCGGATCGCGCTCCTTGACCCGCTCCAGCAGGCGCAGGGAGTTGTAGTAGCGGGCACCCGGGCGGATCTTCAGATAGAGCCGCGGCACGGTTTCGAGGTTGTGGTTGAAAACGTCCGGACGGGCGTCGATCACCACGTTTTCCGCGCGATCCTTCCGCAGGAAGTCCGGGGTCAGGATCTCGATGGTGGTGCCGGGCGCGGCGGCGCGAATAGCCAGGACCACCTCGGCGAAGTGCTGGGCCCCGCCATCGGCGAGGTCGTCGCGGTCAACCGAAGTAATGACCACGTGCTTGAGGCCCATCTTGGCGACGGCCTCGGCCACGCGGCGCGGCTCGTCGGCGTCCAGCGCATTGGGCAGGCCGGTGGAGACATTGCAGAAGGCGCAGGCTCGCGTGCAGATCTCGCCCATGATCATCATGGTGGCGTGCTTCTGGCTCCAGCACTCACCGATGTTCGGGCAGGCTGCTTCCTCGCAGACCGTGGTCAGCTTGTGGTCACGCACGATGCTGCGGGTTTCGTTGTAGCCTGGAGACCCGGGAGCGCGCACACGCAACCAGTCAGGCTTACGCAGGACGGCCGTATCCGGGCGGTTCTGCTTTTCGGGGTGGCGCGCCGCACGATCTTCCGCACTGCGCGCCTTCAGCGTGTCGATCACTGTGGCCATGTTGCCTAAATCGGACTTCTTGCGCTCCGGATCAAGCACGCGATCTTGCATGTGCGGCAAAGGCACGAAATGACTGGCCGCCATGCGCCGCAGCTTTCTCGCAGTCCTGCTTGTCCTGAGCTTGGCCGGTTGTACCGACGGCGGCTCTCGCGCACCGTTTGCGGAAAGCCGGACCCCGCCGTCACTCGCCTCTCGATTTTACCCGCCGGACAATTGGGCCTGGGGCTATGTCCGCGTCGGAGATGCCCCGGCCCAGCGCTACGGCGTATCGGCGCCGCCCATCGGGCCCAGGGCGACCATCGTCATACTGACCGGCTATGGTGAACCCGCGGAGAAATGGTTCGAAACGGTCCAGCACCTGAATTCAGCCGGTTACACGGTCTGGATCCTCGAGCGCCAGGGCCAGGGTGGTTCCGAGCGCCTGACGCCTTGGCGGGACCTGGGGCATGTCGACAGCTTTCAGCCCGATGCCGCAGCCCTCCGTGCCCTGGTCAAGGTCGTCATCCGGCCGAGAGCGGACAGACCGCTCCTCCTCCTGGGTCACGCCGATGGCGCTCTGGTCGCTTTAGGGAGTGTCGAGGATGGCCTGCCGACGGACGGGCTGATCCTGTCCTCGCCGACGTTCGCGTTGAAGCCGTCGTCAAGTCGGAGCAGTGCCCTCTATCCATGGGCCAACCGGTTGAAGCTGGGCTGGATCCGATCGCCCCATGAGAAGGGTTGGAGCCGTGCTGGTCCTGATGAGTTCCAGTCAGCCCTGACCAGCGACAGGGTCCGCGGAGGCGTTCAACAGGCCTGGCTTACGGCCAATCCCGACCTGCGCATGGGCGAACCCAGCATTGGCTGGCAAGCCGCGCACGAAGAGGCTTCAGGCCTCGTGCGCACCAAGACAGCCCGGGTTCAAGCTCCAGTCCTGATCCTAGCTGGCGGCAAGGACACGGTGACGCCTAACGCCCTGGCATCCAAAACCTGCTCGGCGCTCGCCGATTGCCGGATGGTCAGTTTTCCCGCCGGGCGTCACGTCCTGCATATGGAATCAGATGCCGTTCGCAATGTTTGGCTGGCGGAAATTGACGGGTTCATAAGGGCTCACATTGCCGCCAGGACCCAACGCCGCAACAGTTAATGTCACGCCTTGTGACTCTTCCTTGCAAAGCTGGACCTTCCCCGGCAGACTCCCCCTTCAACGAACGAAAGCGAGCACGCTTTTCGGGGAGGTTTCGCCGGGATGCCGGTAGTTTTCAAAGCGGAAGACGGCCAGAAGGCTCTCTTCGACGCCCTTATCGACGCGCGTGACACCTACGGCGCGAAAAAGCCCATCCTTGAGGACCAGGACCGGAACCCGCTTAGCTACACGGATCTGATCCGCGCGAGCTTTGCCCTGGGCCGCAAGATCGCAGCCATGACCAAGCCGGGAGAGAATGTCGGCATCCTGCTGCCCTCGGGGTCTGCAGCGGTGGTGACCTTCTTCGCCCTGCACGCCTTCGGCCGCGTCCCGACGATGCTGAACTTCACGGCGGGCCTGCGCAACCTCAAGGCCGCCTGCGCGCTGGCCAAGGTCAAGCGCGTCCTGACGGCGCACAAGTTCATCGAGTTGGGCAACCTGCACGATATCGTCGACGCCCTCGAAGCCCAGACGACCATCACCTATCTCGAAGACGTTCGCGGTTCGATTGGGGTTGCCGACAAGCTTTTCGCTGCGACGGCAGGCCTCTTCCCACGCCAGTTCCGAGCGCCGGCCAAGCCATCGGATCGAGGCGTCGTCCTGTTCACCTCGGGCAGCTTTGGTGCCCCTCGGGGCGTGGTGCTGAGCCAGGCCAACATGGTCTCGAATGCCGAACAGGTGGCGGCTCATATCGAGCTCGATCCGGACTGGGTGTTCTTCAATCCCCTTCCGGTGTTCCACTGCTTTGGCCTGACGGGTGGGGTGATCCTGCCTTTGCTGAAGGGCATGAAGGCCTTCCAGTATCCCTCACCGCTGCACACCAAGCAGATCCCCGCCCTGGTCAAGGACACCAAGGCCTCCGTGCTGTTCGCCACGGACACCTTCCTCAATCACTATGCGCGCGCTTCGGATGGTGATGAACTTTCCGGCCTCAGATTTATTGTTTGTGGCGCTGAAAAGGTTCGGGAAGAGACCCACAACCTCATCCATGAAAAGTTTGGCCCCGTGCCGGTTCTAGAGGGCTATGGTGCCACCGAGGCCTCTCCGGTCATCGCGGTGAACAAGCCTGACGACAACCGTCGGGGAACTGTCGGCGGGCTCCTGCCCGGTCAGGACTTCCGGATTGAACCGGTTGAGGGGATTTCCGGCGGCGGCAGACTGCTGGTCCGGGGTCCCAATGTGATGCTCGGCTATCTGAGGGAAGATGGCGGCATCGACGCTCCGGACGGTGGCTGGCACGACACCGGAGACGTTGTCGCCATGACTGACGACAACTGGATCACCATCAAGGGGCGCGTGAAACGCTTCGCAAAGATCGCCGGTGAGATGGTCTCGCTCACAGCGGCGGAAGACCTGGCCTCAGCCGTCTGGCCGGATGGACGCCATGCCGTGATTTCCATGCCCGACAAGAAGAAGGGCGAAAGGCTCATCCTGGTCACGGATCGCCATGATGCAGCGGTTTCAGAACTGGTCGCACATGCCCAGACCATCGGAGCGCCCGAACTGGCCGTGCCGCGCAAGATTCTCAAGGTCCCCGAGGTACCGGTCCTGGGGAGTGGCAAAACCGACTATGTCGCCATTCAGCGCATGGCCGACCAGGATGCTAAGGCCGCATAGACCGAAACCGTGAGACCAATGGGCAGG
The DNA here is from genome assembly GCF_001414055.1 of Caulobacter henricii. Classification (GTDB taxonomy): domain Bacteria; phylum Pseudomonadota; class Alphaproteobacteria; order Caulobacterales; family Caulobacteraceae; genus Caulobacter; species Caulobacter henricii. The sequence continues at coordinate 1,916,793 of NZ_CP013002.1, forward strand.
AATGCGTCGAGGTCGACTCGGGTGCTTCCTGCTCTTCGGACCAACCGCCCCCCATTCGTCAGAGTGCAAGTGCACACTGGCCCTAGAAGGACCCGCCCAGGGCTTCCAGCTCGGCGCGGAAGCCCTGCTTGCGGCCGTGCATGGCCCTCAGGTCGGCCATGAAGGTCTCGTGGTCCGGGAACTCGCCGAAGTCAGAGATCATCGGTGCCAGGCTTTCCATCTCCAGCCATTGCTGGGCAGCAGCCCGGTAGCGGCCAGCGACGCCATAGGTCAGGACATTGCGGATCATGGCCCTCAGCAACAGGGTCGCCGCCAGCGGATAGGTCCCTTCAAGACGACGCGCGGCGGCGGTCAGCAGGTCTTCGTCCGCACCGTTGATGGCGCCGTGACGGTTGATGATCAGTCGCGCCGCCGCGGCCAGATCCGGCCACTCGATCAGAAAGGCCAGGGCGGCCTCGAAACGCGGAAACTCGGCCGCGATCTTCTTGGCGTCATCCTCAGCGACAACGTCGTCAAAGTCTGGCAGGCCCTTCAGGAACGCCCTGAGCCTCGGGATCGACAGGGTGTCCTCGAACGCCGCCCAGCGCCGGCGCTGGGCCTCGTCCTGGCGACCATTGGCCTGTAGCGCTTCGAGATAGACATCCTCCCAGGCAGCGCGCTCGACCGGATCGTCAGGCTCGGCACGCACCGACAGCGGGCCGCGTGGCTTGACCGGAGCTGCTGCGGCCTCCAGAGCGGCCAGGGCCTCGCCCGCCTTTCCAGCGACCAGAAGGCGGCGCCCGATCTCGGCAGCGATGGCTGGAAAACGCCGCTGGGTCTCGCTGAAGGTCGCAATAAAGGCCCCCACGTCACCATTGATGTCGGCCAGGCGGCGCAAGGCATCCCGGACCACTGACGCCTTGGCGTCATAGGCCCCCGCAGACCGCGCTGAGCGCTGGGTCAAGGCGGCCTGCAGGCGCTCGCCCAGTCGCGCCTGACCGGCCACGCCCAGAGACGGGGCCGCGACAGCGACCAGTGGGCCAAATACGAAATGATCGTCGCACAGGATCAGCCGCGCCACCCTATCGGCCAGATCGACGGGCGCGATCTTGGCACTCGCGGCGATGTCGCCGACCGCGTCCCGCGCCTCGGCGAAGACCTCACCGATCGGTCCCTCGGGCTGGCTGATGCGATCAAACACCGAACCGGCAAGGTCCAGAAAATCCATCAGCAGCGCCAGGGCCGCCTTGGGGTCGCTTTCCGCAAGCCGCCGGATCATCCGAAAGTGCAGATCCATGTCGCGCGCGAAGGCGGCGCGCTTGCGCCAGTGGATGCGCGAGGTGGCCTTGGCAATGGCCGCCAGACGCTTGGAGATCTCCAGCGCCAGGCCTTCCGGACTGGCCTCGGCGAACAGCTCCAGCCGCAAGGCGCGCTTGACGTAGCTGTCGACCGACAGATCCATCAGGATCGTCGCCAGCCGCTCCGCGCCCAGATCGGCGAGGTTGGCCTCGGAAAGGGTGGTCTTAGACCCTTTCCTGGTCTTGGCAGCGACCTTGGCCGGCTTGTCAGTGGTCGTGGCCGTCACTCGCGCCATTCAGGCCCCTAGATGTGCAGCACCCGGCCGTACGCATCGAGCGCGGCTTCGTGCATGGCTTCCGACATGGTCGGGTGAGCGTAGACGATTCCGTGCAGGTCTTCCTCGGTCGCCTCCAGCGTGATGGCGGTGACGAAGCCCTGGATCATCTCGGTCACTTCGTGGCCGATCATGTGTGCACCGATCAGCGCGCCGGTCTTGCCGTCGAACACCGTCTTGACGAAGCCCTCGGTCTCGCCGGCGGCCACGGCCTTGCCGTTGACCTTGAACGGGAAGCGGCCGGCCTTCATGTCGATGCCGGCGGCCTTGGCGGCGGCTTCGGTGTAGCCCACCGAGGCGACCTGCGGGTTGGCATAGGTGCAGCCCGGGATCGGCGAATGGACGGCCGGGGTCTTGTAGCCGGCGATGAATTCGGCGGCGTGGATACCTTCGTGGCTGGCCTTGTGGGCGAGCCAGGGCGCGCCGGCGACGTCACCGATGGCGTAGAGGCCCGGAACGTTTGTTTCGCCGTGCTTGCCGGTGACGACGTGGCCGCGATCGGTGGTCAGGCCCACCGCTTCGGTGCCTTCGGTATTGGGCACGATGCCGATAGCAACGATGCACTTCTCGGCCGTCAGTTGCTCGGCCTTGCCGCCGACCTCGACCGACACCGAGACGCCCGTGGCGGTCTTGTCGATCTTGGTGACCTTGGCACCGACTCGGAACTTGATCCCCCGCTTCTCGAAGGCCTTTTGAGCAGCCTTGGACACCTCGGCGTCCTCGACCGGCATGATGCGGTCAACGGCTTCGACGACGGTCACTTCGGCACCGAGGGCGCGATAGAAGCTTGCAAACTCGATGCCGATGGCACCCGAGCCGATCACCACCAGCGACTTGGGCATGGTCTTCGGTGCCAGGGCGTCGCGATAGGTCCAGACCTTGTCGCCGTCCGAAACCGCGCCGATGGCGGGGATGTTCCGGGCACGCGCGCCGCTGGCCAGGATCACGTTCTTCGCCTGGATCGTACGGCTGCCGCCGGCCTTCAGGGCCACGACCACCTTCGGAGCCGGGGTCCCCTTTTCGAGCTTGGCATCGCCCTCGATCACTTCGATCTTGTGCTTCTTCATCAGGAAGGCGATGCCGCCCGACATGGTCTTGGCCACGCCGCGCGAGCGCTCGATGATCTTGGTGAAGTCGAAGGAGGGCTTCTCGACCGACAGGCCATAGGCGTCAAGGTGCGACAACTGCTCGAAGATCTCGCCGGACTTCAACAGGGCCTTCGTCGGGATACAGCCCCAGTTCAGGCAGATGCCGCCCAGGTTTTCCCGCTCGACGATCGCCGTCTTCAGGCCCAGTTGGCTGGCGCGAATGGCGGCCACATAGCCGCCAGGACCAGCGCCGATGACGACGACATCGAATTCCGTGGACATGGTGTTCTTACCCTAGCTTGAACGTCGCCCGAGGGGAGCCGGGCGGCCTCGATCGATCGGCCTGCAAGCCGATCCGGGAGAATTAGAGCAGCGCCTCGACCGCAACCTTGAGGTCTTCGGGTTTGGTGGTGGGAGCAAACCGCTCGACGACTTCGCCGTCGCGGCCGATCAGGAACTTGGTGAAGTTCCACTTGATGCCCTCGGTGCCCAGCACGCCCTTCTGTTCCTTCTTCAGGAACGCATAGAGCGGATGGGCCGAGGGGCCGTTGACGTCGATCTTGGCCAGCATCGGGAAGGTCACGTCATAGGTCAGCGAGCAAAAGCTGGCGATCTCTTCGGCGTTCCCAGGCTCCTGAGCGCCGAACTGATTGCAGGGGAAGCCCAGGACGGTCAGGCCGCGATCCTTGTAGTCGCGGTAAAGCGCCTCAAGGCCCTCATACTGCGGAGTGAACCCGCACTTGCTGGCCGTGTTGACGATCAGCAGAACCTGCCCGCGATAGTCGGCCAGGCTCACGTCCTGGCCGTCCAGCGTCTTGGCCGAGTAGTCATAGACCGACATGGCGCTCTCCTGCCCTTTCCTTTGATCAAACGATCAGGGTCAGCGGCTCTTCGATCAGCGGCTTGAAGGCCGCCAGGAACTTGGCACCAATCGCGCCGTCGACCACGCGGTGGTCGCAGGTCAAGGTCACGGTCATCACAGTGGCCACGGCCAGCTGACCGTTCTTGACCACTGGACGCTGCTCGCCGGCCCCCACGCTCATGATCGCGCCCTGCGGCTCGTTGATGATCGAGGCGAAGGCCTTGATCCCGAACATGCCCAGGTTGGAAACCGAGAAGGTGCCGCCCTGGAATTCCTCGGGCTTCAGCTTCTTTGCCTTGGCGCGGGCCGCCAGATCCTTCACCTCGGCCGAGATCTGGGCCAGGCCCTTGGTTTCGGCGGCACGGACGATCGGGGTGATCAGGCCACCGTCGATGGCCACAGCCACGGCGATGTCAGCATGCTTGTGCATGGCGATGCCCTCCGGCGTGTAGGAGGCATTGGCCTCAGGCACGCGCTTCAGGGCCACGGCCACGGCCTTGATGATGATGTCATTGACCGACACCTTCACGCCCTGGTCACCCAGCAGGCTGTTGATCTTGCCGCGCGCCGCCAGCAGGGCATCGACCTCGAGATCGATGGTCAGCGGGAAGTGCGGCACGTCGCGGAAGCTGTCGGTCAGACGCCGCGCGATCGTCTTGCGCATGCCGTCGAGCGGCACCAGGTCGTAGGAGCCAGCGGGGATGCCCATCTGCTCCAGCGACAGGACCTGACGCGGAGCCGCAGCAGCCGGGGCCGGCGCAGCAGCGGGTGCCGCCTTGGCCGCCGGTGCGGCCACTGGGCCGCCCTTGGCTGCATTTTCCACGTCCGCCCTGACCACACGGCCATGCGGGCCACTGCCCTTGACCGTCTTCAGATCCAGACCAGCGGCCTGGGCCAGACGGCGGGCCAGCGGCGAGGCGAAAACCCGAGAACTATCGGCGACGACCGGAGCCGGTGCTGCCGCAACCGGCGCAGCGGCAGCGGGTGCAGCGGCCTTGGGCGCTTCAGTGGCCGGAGCGGCGGCCGGCGACGGAGCCAGGTTCTCACCCTCTCCGGCCAGCTTGGCGATCAGGGCATTGACCTTGACGTTCTCGGTGCCGGCCTCGACCAGAATGGCCTCGACCACGCCCTCGTCGACGGCTTCGACTTCCATCGTCGCCTTGTCGGTTTCGATCTCGGCGATCACGTCGCCGGCCTTGACGGTGTCACCCACCTTCACGTGCCACTTGGCGAGGGTCCCCTCCTCCATGGTGGGCGACAGGGCGGGCATCAGGATGTCGATCGACATTGAGTGTCTTCCTCAAGCGTTCGGGACGTTGTCGGCCGGGCCGGCGTCCGCGCGATCTCGCCTTGCAGCGAGGCTTAGTTCTTGGCCGGATTCGATACGGCTCACATCCGACAGATATGCAGGGATCCCTGCCATCCCGCCAGACATGAGCCGCATCGGCATCAGCGGTAACAGACCGTCTTGGCTGCCTTTACGATCTTCTCGACCGACGGCAGGCTGAGGGCCTCGAGGTTTGCCGCATAGGGCAGCGGCACGTCTTCCTGGTGTACGCGCAGGGGCGGTGCATCCAGATAGTCGAAGCCGTGCTCGGTGATGCGGGCCACGATCTCGGCCCCGACGCCCATCGGGCCCCAGCCTTCTTCGGCAGTGACCAGACGGTTGGTCTTCTTGACGCTTTCCAGGATGGTGGCGTGGTCCATCGGGCGAATAGTCCGCAGGTCGATGACTTCAGCGGAAATGCCTTCAGCGGCCAGTGCCTCGGCGGCCTTAAGGCAGAAACCCACCATCCGGCTGTAGGCCACCAGAGTGACATCCGTGCCTTCGCGGCGGACCTTGGCCTTGCCGATCGGCACGACATAGTCCTCGACGTCCGGGATATCGAACTCCAGCCCGTACATCATCTCGTGTTCGAGGAAGACGATGGGGTTGGGGTCGCGGATGGCCGCTTTCAGCAGGCCCTTGGCGTCAGCGGCGTCATACGGCGCGATGACCTTCAGACCGGGGACGTTGCCGTACCAGGCTGCATAGTCCTGGCTGTGCTGGGCACCCACGCGCGAGGCCGCACCGTTGGGACCCCGGAACACGATCGACGACTTGATCTGACCGCCCGACATGTAGAGCGTCTTGGCCGCCGAGTTGATGATGTGGTCAATCGCCTGCATGGCGAAGTTCCAGGTCATGAACTCGACGATGGGCTTCAGCCCCGCCATCGCCGCGCCGACGCCCATGCCGGCAAAGCCGTGCTCGGTGATCGGTGTGTCGATGACACGCTTGTCGCCGAACTCCTGCAGCAGGTCGCGGCTAACCTTGTAGGCCCCCTGATACTGGGCGACTTCCTCGCCCATCAGGAACACGCGATCGTCGCGACGCATCTCTTCAGCCATGGCGTCGCGCAGGGCGTCGCGCACCGTGATCTTCTTCATCGGCGTGCCGGTCGGAATTTCCGGATCGGCAAAGCTCGAGGCCGAAGCGACGGGCGTTGCCGCAGCGACCGGCGCGGCCGCTTCAACGACGACGGGCGCAGGTGCCGAGGGCGTAGCCCCGGCTTCGCCGGCCAGACGTGCGATCGGCGTATTGACCTTCACGTTCTCGGAACCGGCAGCGATCAGGATGGCTTCCACCACGCCCTCATCGACGGCTTCGACTTCCATCGTTGCCTTGTCGGTCTCGATTTCGGCGATCACGTCGCCGGCCTTGATGGTGTCGCCTTCCTTGACCAACCACTTGGCCAGGGTGCCCTCTTCCATGGTCGGCGAAAGGGCAGGCATGAGGATGTCCAGGCTCACTGGGCGGCCTCCAGATAAACGTCGGTGTACAGTTCAGACGGATCCGGCTCGGGGCTGGTCCGGGCGAATTCAGCCGCTTCGGCAACGATGCGCTTCACGTCGGCGTCGATGCCCTTCAGGTCGTCTTCGGTGACGCCGGCCGCAGCCAGGCGTTCCTTGATGTGGTCGATGGGGTCGCGGGTCTGCTTGACCTCGTCGACCTCTTCCTTGGAGCGATACTTGGCCGGGTCCGACATCGAGTGACCGCGATAGCGATAGGTCTTCATCTCGAGGATGTAGGGGCCCTGGCCGCTGGCCGCGTGCTCGCGGGCGCGGGCTCCGGCTTCGCGCACGGCCACCACATCCATGCCGTCGATCTCCTCGCCCGGGATCCGGAACGAGACACCGCGCTTGTGGAAGGCGGTTTCAGAGGCTGAGCGCTCAACGCTCGTGCCCATGGCATATTGATTGTTCTCGATCACGTACACGACCGGCAGCTTCCACAGCTGGGCCATGTTGAAGCTCTCATAGACCTGGCCCTGGTTGGCCGCACCGTCACCGAAATAGGCGTAGGAGACGTTGCCATTGCCCTTGTAGTGGTTGGCCAGTGCCAGGCCGGTGCCAAGCGCCACCTGGGCCCCAACGATACCGTGACCGCCGTAGAAGCCGGTCTCGATGTCAAACATGTGCATCGAGCCGCCTTTGCCGCGCGAGGAGCCTCCAGCGCGACCGGTCAGTTCAGCCATGACCTCGCGAGGATCCATCCCAGCGGCCAGCATGTGACCGTGATCGCGGTAACCGGTGATGATCTGGTCGCCCTTGGAGGAGATCGACTGCATGCCGACCGCAATGGCTTCCTGGCCGATATAGAGGTGGCAGAACCCGCCGATCAGCCCCATGCCGTACAATTGCCCGGCCCGCTCCTCGAAGCGGCGGATCAACAGCATGCTCTGATAGAACTTCAGAAGCTCGTCCTTGCTGACAAAGGTGTTGCCACCGATGTCACCACCTTTGCCTTCGGTGGATTCAGCCTTGCGCGTACGCGCCATTCAACTCTCCCTGGCCAATCTTCATCGCGGCCTTCATCCCAGAACAAATCCCGCCGAAGTCGTCGTCGGTCCCTCGAAGGATATGCCCATCAAATGACGCCCAGACCGTTCCAGGCATGTAAGGGCCCAGTTACGATCGACAGTCCTGTCAGAAGGCAAGGTCCGACGTCGCTAGCGCTTCGTGCGGATGACAAAGTCCTTCGGGTCGGCATAACCAAGGAGAGAACGTGCCCGTTCTTCCAGAAGATCTGCCGACAGACTGCCGCTGCATAATAGACGAGCCCGGGCCTCCAGGTCCATCCTTTCGGCACGGATCTTCCTGAGCTCCCTGGTCTTTGCGGCAAGATCTGCATTCCGTTCAGACGTCGACAAGAGACCGCGTTCGCCCGTCAGAGCGTGAAACACGAAGTAGAAGATCAGAAAAAGGATCGCCGCAGTCGGCAGGATCGGTTGCAGTCGGGCGAACATTTTGGATTCCCGGAAGGGGATTCTCAGGGTCTCAGATCGTGCTTAACGCCTTCTGAATAAGGGCTCACGGATAGCAGCCCTCAGAGCAACGCATCGGCGTCGCGATGCTTTCAATTGAGATGGTTTCATCGGCATCTAGATACCGCAACGCAACACTTCATTCGCAGCCGCGAACGGCACTTGGCGGCAGTCTTCATCGCGCCAAAAGGAGCTTATAGAAAAAATGGGGGCGGACAGGTTGCAAACCACTCGCCTTCGGCCGTGTGAACCACCCTTGGTCCTCCAGAATCGACCGCCGAACTGCGCTGCCAGGCCGGTGGGGCGCACTTGTCTGAGGGGCAGCTTCAGATCTGGTCCCGACATGAAAAAGGCGCAGCCTGCATGACAGGCCGCGCCTTTTCCGGAGACATCCGTATCCGCGACTAGCGCCCCTTGAGCGCTGCCCGGCCGGCGTAAACCGCCTGATCATCCAGCATCTGCTCGATGCGCAGCAGCTGGTTGTACTTAGCCAACCGGTCCGAACGCGCCAGCGAACCCGTTTTGATCTGGCCGCAGTTCAGAGCCACGGCGAGGTCAGCGATCGTGCTGTCCTCGGTTTCGCCCGAGCGGTGGCTCATGACGCTGGTATAGCCGGCACGGTGGGCCAGATCGACGGCGTCAATCGTTTCAGACAGCGTACCGATCTGGTTGACCTTCACGAGGATCGAATTGGCCAGACCCTTATCCAGGCCCATCTGCAGGCGCTTGGGATTGGTCACGAACAGGTCGTCGCCGACCAGCTGGACCGTCTTGCCCAGGGTGTCCGTCAACAGCTTCCAGCCGTCGAAATCATCTTCGGCCATGCCATCTTCGATCGACAGGATCGGGAACTTGCTCGCGAGATCCGCGAGGTAGGCCACCATGCCGGCCGGATCGAGGACCTTGCCCTCGCCTTCCAGATGGTACTTTCCGTCCTTGAAGAACTCGGTCGACGCGACATCAAGGCCCAGGACGAAGTCATCACCCGCCCGGTATCCAGCCGCCTCACTGGCCTTGACGATAAAGGCCAGGGCTTCTTCGGCCGAGCCGAGGTTGGGCGCAAAGCCGCCCTCGTCGCCGACATTGGTATTATGACCGGCGTCCTTCAGGGCCTTCTTCAGGCCGTGGAAGATCTCTGCGCCCATCCGAAGGGCCTCGGAGAAATTCGCCGCGCCTGTGGGCAGGATCATGAATTCCTGGATGTCGATGGGATTGTCGGCGTGGGCACCGCCATTGATGATGTTCATCATCGGTGTCGGCAGGACGCGTGAATTGACCCCGCCGACATACTTGTAGAGCGGCAGACCGGCCGATTCCGCAGCAGCCTTGGCCGTCGCCAGGGAGACGCCGAGAATCGCGTTGGCACCGAGGCGCGCCTTGTTCGGCGTGCCGTCCAGGCCGATCAGCAGGGTGTCGACCCGGCGCTGATCTTCGGCGTCTACACCCGACAGGGCATCGAAGATCTCGCCATTGACGGACTCGACGGCTTGAAGAACGCCCTTGCCCAGATAACGGCTCTTGTCACCGTCCCGCTTCTCGCTGGCTTCGTGGGCACCGGTCGATGCCCCTGAGGGTACGGCGGCCCGGCCAAAGGCGCCGTCTTCCAGGACGACATCGACTTCAACCGTCGGGTTGCCCCGGCTGTCGAGAATTTCGCGGGCGATGATATCGACGATCTCGGTCATGGAAGCTCCTCAAGGCGAAAGGCGCGGGAGGCTTAACCGCCATGGCGACGCGGCGCAACTTGACTTCCCGGCCCCACGCCGACTGATCATCAGTCACACATAGGGAGAACGCCATGTTGACCGTCGAGAAGAGCGGACCGATCGCCGTCGTGACCTTGAACCGACCGGAGGCCATGAACGCCCTGTCGAAAGCGCTCCGGGCGGCACTGCATACGGTCATGTTCGAACTGGACGCCGATCCGGCCATCAGCGTGGTGGTGCTGACCGGTGCCGGGGAGCGGGCCTTCACGGCCGGTCTCGACCTGAAGGAGCTGGGCAGTGATCCCAAGGCCATGAGCGCCGCCAATGACCAGGGGGCCGACTCCAATCCCGTCCGCGCCATCGAGGTCTGCCGCAAGCCGGTCATCGGCGCGATCAACGGCGTGGCCATCACCGGAGGCTTCGAGCTGGCCCTGGCCTGTGATGTCCTGATCGCCTCGGAAAACGCCCGCTTCGCCGATACCCATGCCCGGGTCGGGATCATGCCGGGCTGGGGCCTGTCGCAGAAGCTGTCGCGACTGATCGGCATCTACCGGGCCAAGGAGCTGTCCCTGACCGGCAATTTCATCGACGCCGCGACGGCAGAGGCCTGGGGGCTGGTCAATCGCGTCGTTCCGGCGTCCGAGCTGATGCCGACGGCGCTCAAACTGGCGGCCGACATGGCCTCCATCCCGGTCGAGACCCTGTCGTTCTACAAGTCCCTGATCGACGAGGGCTATGGCCGGTCGTTCAACAAGGGGCTGGAGATCGAGCACAAGCGCTCCAGCGCCCACAATCGAGACGTCACCCCGGAGTCGGTCGAGGCCCGCCGGGCCGCGATCCAGGCCCGGGCCCGGACCCAGTAGACATAACGAAAAGCGCCGCCTGGCAAGCCGGGCGGCGCTTTCGAAACCGTTGATACCTCGGGAAGAGCTTAGTCTTCCTTCGGGGTCAGGATCTGCTTGCCGTTGTACAGGCCCGTCTTCAGGTCGACGTGGTGCGGACGGCGCAGTTCGCCCGAGTCCTTGTCTTCCACGAAGGAGTTGGCGCCCAGGGCGTGGTGCGACCGGCGCATGTTCCGGCGAGAAGGCGAAGTTTTTCTTTTAGGAACGGCCATCGAAGTGACTCTGCTCGCTGAGCGTGAAAATCGGAAGCGGCGACTCGGGATGAACCCAGGCCGCCGCGTGAGGGCGCGCTTATGCCTGAATCTCTTCAGACATGCAACAGCGCCTGTTAGACCAGCCTGCCCTGCTCTTTCGCCGCGGCGATAAAGCTGGCGAACAGCGGGTGCGGGGCGAACGGACGGCTCTTCAGTTCCGGGTGGAACTGTACGCCGATGAACCAGGGATGGTCCTCGCGTTCGACGATTTCCGGCAAGACGCCATCAGGCGAGCGACCGGTCAGTTTCAGGCCGGACTCCTCCATCCGGTGGCTGTAGCCGATATTGACCTCGTAGCGGTGCCTGTGGCGCTCGCTGATGGCCGTGTCGCCATAGATCGCCGCCACCTTGCTTCCCGGCGTCAGGACGGCATCGAAGGCCCCCAGGCGCATGGTGCCGCCCAGATCGTCGCCCTTGCGGCGCTCGACCTTCTCATTGCCCTTGATCCACTCGGTCATGATCCCGACCACGGGACGCTCGGTGGGCCCAAATTCGCTGGAGCTGGCATCGGTGATGCCGGCCACATTGCGCAGGGTCTCGATGACCGCCATCTGCATGCCGAAACAGATGCCGAAATAGGGCACCTTGCGTTCGCGGGCGAACTGGGCCGCGCGGATCTTGCCTTCCGCCCCCCGCTCGCCGAAGCCGCCGGGCACCATGATGGCATGGGCATTCTCAAGCCGGGCCGCCGCCGCGCCGGGGTCACCCTCGAAGGTCTCGCTCTCGACCCAGTCGAGATTGACCTTGACCTTGTTGGCCAGGCCGCCGTGGTGCAGGGCCTCAATCAGCGACTTGTAGGCGTCTTTCAGCACCGTGTACTTGCCGACCACGGCGATGGTGACTTCGCCATCAGGGTGGTTGACCGTCTCGTCGATGGCTTCCCAGCGCGTCAGGTCGGGCTTGGGCGCGTCGCTCATGCCGAACACGTCCAGCACCTCGGCGTCCAGGCCTTCCTTGTGATAGTCGATCGGCACCGCATAGATCGACGATGAGTCCATCGCCTGGATCACGGCGCTGGGCCGCACGTTGCAGAACTGCGCGATCTTGCGCTTTTCCTCGACCGGAATGTCCTGCTCGCAGCGGCACAGCAGGATGTCGGGCTGGATGCCGATCGAGCGCAGTTCCTTGACCGAGTGCTGGGTCGGCTTGGTCTTCATCTCGCCGGCCGTCTTGATGAACGGCAGCAGGGTCAGGTGGACATAACAGCTCTGGCCGCGCGGCAGGTCCTGGCGCAGTTGGCGAATGGCCTCGAAGAACGGCAGGCCCTCGATGTCGCCCACCGTGCCGCCGATCTCGACCAGCACGAAGTCGACCGGCTTTTCGCCCGTCTCGTCCATGGCCGGAGACAGGACGAAGTCCTTGATCTCGTTGGTGACGTGCGGGATCACCTGGACGGTCGCGCCCAGATAGTCGCCGCGGCGTTCCTTCTCGATGATCGTCTTGTAGATCTGGCCGGTGGTGATGTTGTCGGCCTTGGTCGCCGAAACGCCGGTGAAGCGCTCGTAGTGGCCAAGGTCGAGGTCCGTCTCGGCACCGTCGTCGGTCACAAAGACCTCGCCGTGCTGATACGGGCTCATCGTGCCGGGATCGACGTTGAGATAGGGGTCAAGCTTGCGAAGGCGGACCTTGTAGCCGCGAGCCTGAAGGAGCGCTCCGAGCGCTGCGGAGGCGAGGCCTTTTCCAAGCGAGGAAACCACGCCGCCGGTGATGAAGATATACCGGGTCATGGGCGCTCAGATTAGCCGCGATTCGGCGTTCGCGGCGAAAAGACCAACGTTCATCAACAGCTTTCGCTGAAAAGGCTTACTGCGCAGGGGTTTGACCCGCCACCGGAGCCGGCGCCGACGGCTGGGCCGGGGCCGTTTGCGAGGTCAGAGGCTGGTTGATGCTGGGGGTCGGGGCCTGGATGGCGCCCGGCTGGGCGGTTCCGGGGGTCTGACCGACCGGCGCGACCGGCGTGATCGGGGCGTTCAGGGTCTTGGTGTCGAGGCTGTCGATATCAAGCCGATCCACGGCCGACTCCCCGCCCATGCGGCCCGTCAGGATGGTCAGGACCAGGCTGATCACCAGGAAGATCGAAAACAGGATCCAGGTGATGCGGGTCAGCAGGTCACCGGCACCGCGTGCCGTCATGAAACCGGTATTGCCACCACCCATGCCCAGGGCACCGCCTTCGGAGCGCTGCAGAAGGACCACGCCGATCAGGCCAAGGCAGACGACGATATTGATGGCGAGCAGGATGCCGATGAGCATGAGGAAACTGATCTCGATCCGGGCGACGGCGACAACCGTCATGAAAAACGAAGCGGCCCCTCTACCACTAGCGGCGCGCTCACGCCATAGCTGGGAAGGAAGCCGGTCAACTCAAGCCCCCGGCGCGAAACCCGTCAAAGCCATGATCCTCGAAACCGAGCGACTGACCCTGGCTCCCCTGGTCGAAACGGACGCGCCCCACGTCTATCCGTTTCTCAGCGATCCGGAAGTCATGGCCCACTGGGACCAGGCCCCGATCGAGGATCCCGACGAGGTCGCCGCCTGTGTCGCCGCCCAGGTCGCGGAGATGGACCAGGGCAAGGCCCACTACTGGGCGGTTCGCCTGTCCGGAACCGGCGATTTTCTCGGCTCTTGCGAACTGGTCGATATCGACCCGCGCCATCACCGCGCCGAACTTCGGTTCATGATCGCCCGCGAGGCCTGGGGGCATGGCTATGGTCTGGAAGCCGTGCGCGCCCTGCTGGCCCACGCCGCCTCGATCGGGCTCAAGCGCCTGATCGCCCGCACCCATGTCGGTGATCTCCGCGCTGAACGCCTGCTGGAACGGCTGGGCTTCGAGGCCGAAGGCTATCTGAAGGGTCATGTCCATCGCGACGGCGAGCGGCGGGACTGCCGGCTGTTCGGGTTGTTGCTCTAGGCACGGCTACACGCCCCGCGCGATCCCTCGCTGAGGTTCTGGAAAGGGTCGCGGAGCGTCCGGACGACGTCCGGATGAGAGATAGAAAATACCGTTTCGACGAAGCCGTCCGCTCCGCGCGACCGTTTTCCGTCAGCCTCCCGCCAGGTGGCCCTCTTAAGGCCTTACCGGGACCCGGACCCCGCCGTTTCCGGCGCGCTCCGGCGGTCGAAGAGGACGGGCTTACAGCCAGACACGCCCTTTTGCCTACAACCACGCCGACGGCGGGCGGGCCTGGCCAGCAACCAGATCCCCGGACACGCTTCAGTATCCCCCTGAAGCCCAGTCCCGCTCGATCACCCCCCGCCGCCGCAATGGTCGCTGGCCTTGCGCCCTTTCCTCGCGACGAGGTGGGATGATCATGCGGCAGGTTTGGGCGCGTCGGACTGGCGCGGTGGTTGTTTTTGCAGGGTGTTGAATGGGCTGGGGTTTGTTCGGGAAGGCACGAGGATAGAGGGCAGTCTTTCCCCGCACTTGCCCCCTACGGATCGCTTCGCGATCGTCTTCCCCCGCAGGGGGAAGATGAGGTCGGCGCGTTTCATCTTCTCCCCGCAGGGGGGAGGACGACCTGCGTAGCAGGTCAGGAGGGGGCCTGCGGCGCTGGCCGGGAAACACCGCCCTGCCTCCGCAGCCAAGCTGGCACCCTCCTTGACCCCTGCGGCCAAACGATCGACGGCCGGCCCTTCAACAAGGCCTTCCCCGTCTACGCCGCCGCGATGATCGCCAGGAAATCGGCCGCCTTCAGCGACGCCCCGCCGACCAGGGCCCCGCCGACCTCGGCCGCGCCCAGGATCTCGGCGGCATTGTCGGGCTTGACCGAGCCGCCATAGAGGATCGGAACCGTCGCGCCGTGACCGCCGAAAAGCTCTACCAGCTGGGCCCGGATCGCCGCGTGCATCTCTTCAATGTCGGCGACCGTCGCCGTGCGGCCGGTGCCGATGGCCCAGATCGGCTCGTAGGCGACCGAGAAGGCCTGGCCCGCCAGGGCGGCCGGCAGCGATTCGCGGACCTGGGCTGTCACCACCGGCAGTGCCGAGCCCGCCTCGCGTTGCGCGAGGCTTTCGCCGACGCAGATGATCGGCTCCAGACCCGCCGTCAGGGCGGTTTCGACCTTGGCCGCCACCAGGGCGCTGGTCTCGGCATGGTCCTCACGGCGTTCGGAGTGGCCGAGGATGACGAGGCTGGCCCCGGCATCGATCAGCATCGCGGCCGCGATGTCGCCCGTATGGGCCCCACTGGTCTTCACATGGCAATCCTGACCGCCGGTCAGGACGCTTGAGCCGTCCAGGGCCGCGCTGAGGCGATCCAGGAGCGTGGCCGGCGGGCAGATCGCAACGCGCGCCCCCGCGGGCTTGGCGTCCAGGGCGGCGGCGACGGCGCGGGCTTGATCCAGCGACTCGGCGAGGCCGTTCATCTTCCAGTTTCCGGCGATCAGCGGCCGGGGCTTCAGGCTTGAAAGGGTCATGGAGTGCTCTTGACCCTCCCCTCCCGAGGGAAGTCAAGACCGCCGTGGCTTGCCCCCTCGCCTCCGGCTCTACTATACCCGCTGCTCGCGTCCGCCGCGTTGCCCCAAGGTCGCTCCTCGGGGCCGCGCGGATACGGCAAGTCAGGAAGGTTTTCGCAAGTATGCTCGCCGGTTTCCGCACCTTCGCCAAATCGCCCTTCGCGGTGATCCTTTTCGGCCTGCTGATTGTCAGCTTCGCCGTGTTCGGGATCAGCGACGTGTTCAAGGGACCGCGCCTGTCCGGCGTCGTCGCCGCCGGTTCGCGCTCGGTTTCGGCCGCAGACTTCAAGACCCGCTACGAGAACTATCGCAAGGGGACCGAGCGTCAGTCCGGCGAGACCCTGACGGCCGACCAGGCCGTCGAGCGCGGCATTGACCGGCAGATCCTGCAGGAAATCGCTCTGCAGGAATCGATGTCGGAAGTGATCCGCAAGTTCGGGATCCAGCCTTCCGACAAGCTGGTCGGCAATGTCGTGCGTGAGCAGATGAGCAATCTGCACCCCAATCAACGGCCGTTCGATCCGATCACCGGCAAGTTCGATCCCAAGATGTACGAGGCCCTGCTGCGTGAGAACGGCATGACGCCGGACAGCTACCAGGCCTCGATCAGCGACGAGATTGCCCAGACCCATGTCTTCACCGGCGTGGCCAATGGCCTGCATGCCCCGCGCATCTATGCCGCCCTGCAGGCTGCCTATGGTCTGGAGAGCCGCGACCTGGCTGCCTTTGCGATCAATCCGGCTACGGTGGAGCGCCCCGGCAATCCGACCGACGCCCAGCTGACGGCCTTCATGAAGCAGAACGCGGAACGACTGACCCGCCCGGAGTCCCGGGTCCTGTCGATCATGCGCGTCAGCGCCCAGGCCCTCGAGCCTTCGGTGACCATCAATCCGGCCGATGTGCAGAAGACCTTCGACTTCCGAAAGGAAACCCTGGCGACCCCGGAAACCCGTTCGCTGGTTCAGATCGTCGCCCCGGATGCCAAGGCCGCCGGCGTGATCGCCCAGCGTCTGGCCAAGGGTGACCAGCCGGCCGTCGTCGCCAGCGCCTTTGGCCAGAAGCCGGTGATCCTCAACGACAAGCCCAAGTCCGCCCTGCCCGACCGCAAGGTCGCCGACGCCGCCTTCAGTCTGGCCGCAGGCCAGGTCAGCGCACCGATCACCGGCAGCCTCGGCATCTCGGTGGTCAAGGTGACCAAGGTGACCCCCGGCGCCGTCCCCAGCCTGGAGAGCGTGCGCTCACAGATCGAAGCCGAACTCCGCGTCCAGGGTGCCCAGGCCAAGGCCTATGAGCAGACCCAGACCTATCAGGACGCCCACGACGCCGGTTCCGACCTGATCGCCGCCGCGTCCAAGGCCGGAGCCATGGTCATGACCTCGGCCCCGATCACCGCCCAGGGTACCGACCAGACCGGCCAGCCCATTCCCGGCCTGACGCCGGACATCCTCAAGACCGCCTTTGACCTGAGCTCCGGCGGCGAAAGCGAACTCGTCGAGATCGGCAAGGGTGAGTACTATGCCGTCAAGGTCGAGAAGGTCATCCCGGCCGCCCTGCCGGCCCTGGCTGACATCCGGCCGCAGCTGGCCCAGGTCTGGCTGCAGAACGAGATGACCAATCGCCTGCAGGCCAAGGCCGAGTCCCTGGCCGCGCGGGTCAAGAAGGGCGAGAGCCTTGAGGCCGTCGCCGCCGCAGCGGGATCTCGCGTTCAGCGCGTTCCGGGCATCAGCCGCGAAAACGCCCAGCAGCATCAGGGCCTCGGCCGTGACCTGCTGCTGGCCACCTTCGCTGCCAAGCCGGGCGAGGTGTTCAGCTCGCGGGCCGGCCAGATGGCCTTCGTCGTCGCCAAGCTGGAGGCCGTTCGCTCGGGCAAGATCGCCGACATGGCCCGCATCAGCCAGACCATTCGGCCCCAGGTCGACAGCGGTCTGATGCGCGATCTCGGCGAGGCCGCGCGTCTTGGGGCCCAGGCCAGCCTGAAGACCAAGACCAACCTGACCCTGGCCCGTCAGGCCATCGGCGTTGACACCGACGCCCTGGCCAAGGCCGAAGCTGCCAAGTCCGGCAAGGCCCAGAAATGAGCCTGGAGCCGGCCTTCGACGCCTTCTCCCGGACCTATGAGGCCGGACAGCCCCAGGTCGTCTGGACCCGGCTGATCGACGATCTCGAGACGCCGGTCTCGGCCTATCTGAAGATCGGACAGGGCAAGCCCTACGCCTTCCTGTTCGAAAGTGTCGAAGGCGGTGCCTGGCGCGGCCGCTATTCCATCGTGGCGATGAAGCCGGACTTTGTCTGGCGCTGCCGCGGCGATGTCGCCGAGGTGGCCGAGGGCGAGGCCATCGGCCGGGGTGAGTTCACCGTCCAGGCCGGCGGGGCTTTGGACAGCCTTCGCGACCTGATCGCCCGCTCGCGCATCGAGCTGCCGGCCGGCCTGCCGCCGATGGCGGCCGGCGTCTTCGGCGCTCTGGGCTATGACATGGTGCGGTTGGCCGAACGCCTGCCCGACATCAATGAGGACACCACGGGCCTGCCGGACGGGATCATGACCCGGCCATCGATCGTGGCGGTGTTTGATGCCATCGCCCAGGAAATCATCCTGGTGACCACGGTGCGCCCGGTGGCCGGGGTCTCGGCCGAGGAGGCCCACCACGCCGCCCGGGCCCGGATCGAAACGGTGATGGCCGACCTGCGCCGTCCCCTGGCCCATGAAGCGCCGCGCAAGGGCCATGCACCGATCGAGTTCACCACCCCGGTCAGTCGCGAGGACTATGCCGTGGTGGTCGAGAAGGCCAAGGATTACATCCGCGCCGGTGACATCTTCCAGGTGGTGCCCAGCCACCGCTTCCGCGCACCCTTCGACCTGGATCCGTTCGCCCTCTACCGCTCGCTGCGCCGGACCAATCCGTCGCCGTTCCTCTATTTCCTCAACCTCGATGGCTGCCACCTCGTGGGCTCCAGTCCCGAGATCCTCGTGCGTCTGCGCGACGGCAAGATCACCATCCGCCCGATCGCCGGCACCCGCCCTCGGGGCGCGACACCGGAAGAGGACCTGGCCCTCGAGGCCGAACTGCTGGCCGATCCCAAGGAGCGGGCCGAGCACCTGATGCTGCTGGATCTCGGCCGCAACGACGTCGGTCGCGTCTCGATGCTGAAGGAGCCGGGCAAGAACGAGCCCGCAAAGCCGCACCAGGGCCCGCGCGTCAAGGTCACCGAGAGCTTCAAGGTCGAGCGCTACAGCCACGTCATGCACATCGTCTCCAATGTCGAAGGGGTGGCGCCTGTCGGCGTCGATCCGGTCGACGTGCTGATGGCTGCACTGCCCGCCGGCACCCTGTCGGGTGCGCCCAAGGTCCGGGCCATGGAGATCATCGACGAGCTGGAAATCGAAAAGCGCGGCCTCGGCTACGCTGGCGCAGTCGGTTATGTCGGCGCTGACGGCTCGGTCGACACCTGCATCGTGCTGCGCACGGCCCTGGTCAAGGACGGCATGATGTATGTCCAGGCCGGCGGCGGCGTAGTCGCCGACAGCGATCCCGATGCCGAATATGACGAGACCCTGCACAAGTCCCGCGCCCTCAAGCGGGCGGCGGAAGAGGCCTGGCGTTTCGCCTGACGGCAAGCGTGACAGCCGAAAGTGGATGCCGGTTTCGGCGCCTGTCGCGCGCCCAGTATCAGTACCCCAGGCGATCGGCCGGCAGGTGCTGGGTCACGGCGGGCGGGGCCAGCACCATCACAGTGGCGAAGCTGAGCGCGCAGAACGCTGCGAAGGCTGCCGCGGCCAGGACGGGCCCCATCTTCTGGCGACGCTCACGCGGCCGAAGCAGGGCGCGAGCATAGGCGATGGCGACCGGATCGAGGGCGGAATCAGACGAGACCATGGCGGCAGCTTGCCCGACCCGACCGGATCTGTAACGGGCTTAAGGCTTTCTCGCGCCCAAATGCCGCAAACCCCCTCCCGCTCCCGGCCCAGCCGTTCTAGAAGTTAGCCCATGATCCTGGTCATCGATAACTACGACAGCTTCACCTACAACCTCGTCCACTATCTGAACGAGCTTGGGGCCGAGACGCTGGTCCATCGCAACGACGACCTGACCGTGCAGCAGGCCCTGGCCCTGCGCCCGGCGGCGATCCTGCTGTCGCCGGGCCCCAAGGCCCCCGACCAGGCCGGGATCTGCCTGCCCCTGCTGCGGGGCGCTCCCGAAGACATGCCGATCCTGGGCGTCTGCCTGGGCCACCAGGCCATCGGTCAGGCCTATGGCGGCGAAGTGGTCCGCGCCAAGGACGTCATGCACGGCAAGACCAGCCCGATCCATCACGCCGACAAGGGCCTGTTCAAGGGCCTACCCAACCCGTTCACCGCCACCCGCTATCACAGCCTGGCCGTGCGCCGCGAAGACCTGCCGGCCGAGCTGGAGGTCACCGCCTGGACCGCTGACGGCGAGATCATGGGCGTGCAGCATCGCACCCGCCCCGTCCACGGCGTCCAGTTCCACCCCGAATCCATCGCGACCGAGGGCGGTCACCAGATGCTGGCCAATTTCCTCGACCTGGCCGGGGTCAAGCGCGACC
Organism: Caulobacter henricii; assembly: GCF_001414055.1. Lineage (GTDB taxonomy): Bacteria > Pseudomonadota > Alphaproteobacteria > Caulobacterales > Caulobacteraceae > Caulobacter > Caulobacter henricii. Next base: position 1,936,544 of record NZ_CP013002.1, read on the forward strand.
TCGCGGTCGGGGCCTAGGCCGAGCATGTCCGACTCCTTCAAGCCGCTGCTGGCCAAGCTGGCCGACGGTCAGACCCTGTCTGAAGATGATGCGGAAATCTTCTTCAGCGCCTGCCTGCGCGGCGAGCCCACACCGGCCCAGATCGGCGCGGCGGTCACCGCCATGCGCCTGCGGGGCGAGACGGTGGGCGAGATCGCCGCCTGCGCCCGCGCCATGCGGCGCGCCGCCGTCAGGCTGGACCATCCCTATGATGTCATCGACGTCTGCGGGACCGGCGGCGACGGCCTGCACACCCTGAACATCTCGACCGCCGTCGGTTTTGTGGCCGCAGGCGGCGGCCTGAAGGTCGCCAAGCACGGCAACCGGGCCGTGACCTCAAAGTCCGGTACGGCCGATGTCCTGGCCGCCCTCGGGGTCAATATCGACGCCAGCCGCGCGCAACAGCGCAAGGCGCTCGATGAGGCCGGGATCTGCTTCCTGTTCGCCCAGGCCCACCATGGCGCGATGAAGCACGTCGCCCCGATCCGCCAGCAATTGGGCTTCCGGACAATCTTCAACCTGCTGGGTCCACTGACCAACCCCGCCGGGGCCCGACGCCAGGTCATGGGCGTCTCGGCGCCCCGCTTCGTCGAGCCCATAGCCCGGGCCCTCGGGGCCCTGGGGGCCGAGCGCGCCTGGTCGGTGCATGGCCAGGGCATGGACGAGCTGACCACCACCGGCGAAACCGAGGTGGCCGAATGGCGCGACGGCGTCGTGCGCTTCTTCACGATCACGCCGGAAGCGGTCGGCCTGCCGCGCGCCGCCCTGTCCGACCTGACCGGCGGCGAACCCGAGTATAATGCCGCTGCCCTGACCCGCCTGCTCGACGGCGAGAAGAGCGCCTACCGGGACATCGTCTTGCTGAATGCCGCCGCAGCCTTCCTGGTCGCCGACAAGGTCGAGACCCTGGCTGAAGGCATCGCGATGGCCGCAACCGCCATTGATAACGGCGCGGCCAAGGCGGCCCTGGCCGGACTGGTCGCAGCGACCAATACCGAACTGGCCAACGCATGACCGACATCCTGGCGAAAATCGCCGCCTACAAGCGCGACGAAGTGCTGGATCGCAAGCGCCGCCGCACCCTGAATGCCCTAGACAACGCTGCGCGCAATGCCTCGTCGCCGCGCGGGTTCAAGGCGGCTCTGGGCCACGCCCATGCGCCGGGCAAGCTGGCCCTGATCGCCGAGATCAAGAAGGCCTCGCCCTCCAAGGGGCTGATCCGCGCCGACTTTGATCCGCCGGCCCTGGCCCGTGCCTATGAGGCCGGCGGCGCGGCCTGCCTCTCTGTCCTGACCGACGGGCCCAGTTTCCAGGGCGCGGATGCCTATCTGATCGACGCCCGTGCCGCCGCCAGCCTGCCCTGTATCCGCAAGGACTTCCTGGTCGACCCCTGGCAGGTGACCGAGAGCCGCGCCTTGGGCGCAGACGCCATACTGGTGATCCTGGCGATGATCGACGACGCCCTGGCCGCCGATCTGATGAGCGAGGCCGCCCGCCTGGGCATGGATGCCCTGGTCGAGGTGCACGACGAGGCCGAGATGGAGCGGGCCGGCCGGCTGGGTGCAACCCTGGTCGGGATCAATAATCGCGACCTGAAAAGCTTCGTGGTCGATCTGGCCGTCACCGAGCGACTGGCCGCCCGGGCCCCGCGCGAGGCCCTGCTGGTCACGGAAAGCGGCATCTTCACCCCGGAAGACGTCGTGCGCATGGAAGCCGCCGGTGCCACGGCCATGCTGGTCGGCGAAAGCCTGATGCGGCAGGCCAATGTGGCCGAAGCGACGCGCACCCTGCTCGGCTGAGCACCGAACATCTGGCGTTCCTGCGCCCAACCGTCCAACCTGACGACTCAAGACGTTCCGCGACACCCACCCGACAGGAACGCGCCGAGGGAGAAGAGACGCCGATGAGCCCAATAGCTCGACTGGTGAAATGGGCCTTGGCCACCTACTTCCGCCTTCAGGGCTGGAGCGTAGAGGGCCAGGCCCCGGCGTCACGCAAGTTCGTGGTCATCGCCGCCCCCCATACGAGCAACTGGGACTTCGTCTATTTCATCGGCGCAGCCGACGCCCTGCACCTCAATCTCAGCTTCATGGGCAAGGCGTCCCTGTTCCGCTGGCCCTTCGCGGGGATCATGCGCGACCTCGGCGGCGTGCCGATCGACCGCTCGCAGTCGCGCGATACCGTTTCAGTCATGGCGGAGGAGTTTTCGCGGCGCGACGAATTCATGCTGACCATCGCGCCGGAGGGCACGCGCGGCAAGGCTCGCCAGTGGAAGACGGGCTTTTACAACATCGCCCTGAAGGCCGGCGTGCCGATGGTCTGTGGCATGATGGACTATCGCCGCAAGGTCGTGAGCCTGGGAGAAGCCATCATGGCCTCGGGCGACTATGAAAAGGACATGGTCAAGCTGGCGGCCATCTACCAGTCCTGCAGCCCCAAGTACCCGGAACGGGCGACTACCTTTCAGGGCTGAGGGCGCCACGATTTCGACAAGCTCGGCCTTTCCCCTATCCCACTTGAGTTCCGGGAGCGTGCGATGAACGACAAGGCCGATTCGAGCCCCAAGCCACCACTCTTGGCCGAGGTCATCGACTGGACCCGCTTCTTCGCCGTGGCCCTGGCGATCCTGATGATCCCCAGGACCGTCCTGGCCCAGCCCTTCCTGATCCCTTCAGGATCCATGCAGCCGACCCTGGAAATCGGTGACCGCATCCTGGTGTCGAAATATGCCTATGGCTGGAGCCGCCACGCCCTGCCCTTTAGCCCGCCCGTCGGACAGGGACGCCTGTTTGAACGTCAGCCGGAGCGCGGCGACATTGTCGTGTTCAAGCGGCCTGGCGACGGCCGCACCGACATCATCAAGAGGCTTGTCGGCCTGCCCGGAGATCACATCCAGGTCCGCAACGGCGTGCTGATGATCAATGGTTCGCCCGTCGAGCATGTGGCCCAGGCCCTCCGCGTCCAGGACGATCACGGTCAGCAGACGATGGTCGAGGAAGTGGCCGAGCGCCTGCCCAACGGCCGGGCCTATCTGACCTACACCCAGGGACCGCAGACACCGGCAGCCAATACTGGCGTCTATCAGGTCCCGGCCGGTTGCTACTTCATGATGGGCGATAATCGCGACAACTCGGTCGACAGCCGTTTCGACCCAGGCCCTGCCCCGCAGGGCTATGCACGCTGCGCCTGGGACAGCGCCCTGGACGGTCATCTGCCTCCCGAAAGGGGTATGGGCTTTGTACCCGCCGAGAACCTGGTGGGGCGGGCCGAGCGCGTGCTGTTTTCCTGGGCCCCGGCCGAGGGGCCGCGCTGGAGCCGGACCTTCAAGAACCTGTCAGCGACGGCCAGCACACCCTAGGCCTGAGTCGAATCAGGGTTCGGCCGCAGAGATTCGAGGCGGAATCAAAGCGTCCTTGCCGTGTTCGGAGCCCTATGGCCAGCCGCTTTCGGCCGCACTCTGCCCTAGCCCTACCGACTCATAGCTCCAGGCTGTGAATGATGTTTCGGTCCCTAAGCCATGGTGACAAAGGGGAATTTCACTGCCCACGGGCCTTGGGCACGCCTGAAAGGCCCTTCAACCCTGTCGTGGTCGTCAACTTGACATTAAGGAAGAACGCCTAGAGAACATTCGCAAGGTTTGCGGTTTGTTCCGCGTCTTCATCGAGGTCGAGATGCTCACGCGCAAGCAGCACGAGCTGCTGATGTTCATCCATGAACGCATCAAGGAGAGCGGGGTTTCACCGTCCTTCGACGAGATGAAAGAGGCCCTGGACCTCGCCTCGAAGTCCGGCATCCACCGCCTGATCACCGCGCTGGAAGAGCGCGGCTTCATCCGCCGCCTGGCCCACAGGGCGCGGGCGCTGGAAGTGGTCAAGCTTCCGCAGCAGGCCACGACAGCTGCACCGCCCAAGGGGCGCGGCACCTTCAAGCCCCAGGTGCTGGAAGGCGGGGGCGCTGTGGCAGCGCCACCGGCCGGTGCAACAACGGTGGCCGCCAATGACAGCCGCGACTTGCCGATCCTGGGCAAGATCGCCGCCGGCACGCCCATCGACGCCATCCAGCACGAACGCGATCGGCTTCCGGTGCCGGAATCCATGCTCGGCGGCGGTGAGCACTATGTGCTTGAGGTGCAGGGCGACTCGATGATCGAGGCCGGCATTCTCGACGGCGACTATGTCATCATCAAAAAGGGCGACACGGCCACCTCGGGTGAGATCGTCGTGGCCCTGGTCGGCGAGGAAGCCACCCTCAAGCGCCTGCGCAAGAAGGGCGGCTCAATCGCCCTAGAGGCGGCCAATCCCAAATACGAAACCCGGATCTTCGGACCTGATCAGGTTGAAGTTCAGGGCAAGCTGGTGGGGCTGATCCGGCGGTATCACTAGGCTTTAAGGCCTGGCGAGATTTGAGGCCGTCCCGGCATTGTCGGGGCGGCCTTTTTGGTTTCTGGAGCACTGGCCCCCTCCGCGCCTCCGGCGCTCCTCCCCCGTAGGGGGAAGATGGTGAGGTCCGCGCTACCCATCTTCCCCCTCCGGGGGAAGGCGATCGCGAAGCGATCCGTAGGGGGCAAGTCGCCGCCCCGCCCTACTCCTTCGCGATCCGCGCCAGATGGCCAAGGATCTTCTCCGCCGCATCCAGCCGCTGGGCCGGGCTGTCCCATTCGCCCTTGATCACCACCTTCTGGTCGGGCCGTACTTTCCAGATCAGGCTGTTCTTGGCGACGTACTGCATCAGCCCCAGCGGGTTGGCGTAGGTATCGTTGCGGAAGCTGGCCACGGCCCCCTTGGGCCCGACATCGATCTTGGCGACATTGGCTTCGCGGCACAGGCCCTTGATGGCGACCACCTTGAGCAGGCTGTCAGTCTCGGGCGGCAACGGGCCGAAGCGGTCGATCAGCTCGGCCGCCAGGGCCTCGCGGTCGGCCGACTTCTCGGCTTCCGACAGACGGCGATAGAGTGACAGGCGCACATTGAGGTCCGGCACATACTCGTCCGGGATCATCACGGCCGCGCCGGTATTGATCTGGGGTGACCAGCCGCGATCTTCCAGCAGGGCCTCGGCACCCTGGCGCTGGCGCAGTTCGGCGACGGCATCTTCCAGCATCTGCTGATAGAGCTCGACCCCGATCTCCTTGATGTGGCCGCTCTGCTCGTCCCCAAGCAGGTTGCCGCCGCCCCGCTGGTCCAAGTCATGACTGGCCAGCTGGAAGCCGGCCCCCAGGCTGTCGAGGGATTGCAGGACCTGCAGGCGCTTCTCGGCCGACAGGGTGATGGTCTTTTCGTTGGGCGTAGTCAGATAGGCATAGGCCCGCGCCTTGGACCGGCCGACCCGCCCCCGGATCTGATAGAGCTGGGCCAGGCCGAACATGTCGGCGCGGTGCACGATCAGGGTGTTGGCCGAGGGGATGTCCAGCCCGCTTTCCACGATGGTTGTGGCGAGCAGCACGTCGTACTGGCCCTCATAGAAGGCCGTCATCACGTCTTCCAGCTGGGTGGCCGCCATCTGGCCGTGACCGACGATGTACTTCACCTCCGGCACCTGGGTGCGGAGGAACTTCTCGATCTCCTCCAGGTCCTTGATGCGCGGCACGACGTAATAGGCCTGGCCGCCGCGATACTTCTCGCGCAGCAGGGCCTCGCGCAGGGTTACCGGATCGAACGGGCTGATATAGGTCCGCACAGCCAGGCGATCGACCGGCGGGGTGGCGATGATCGACATTTCGCGAATGCCGCTGAGCGCCATCTGAAGGGTGCGCGGGATCGGGGTGGCCGTCAGGGTCAGCATGTGCACGTCGGCCCGAAGCTCTTTCAGCTTCTCCTTGTGCTTGACCCCGAAGTGCTGCTCCTCGTCGACGATCACCAGGCCCAGGTCCTTGAACGAGACCTGCTTGCTGAGCACCGCATGGGTGCCGACCACGATCTCCATCTGGCCATTGGCCAGGCCTTCGCGGGTCTCGGCGGCTTCCTTGCCGGTGACCAGACGTGACAGGCGGGTGATCTTGACCGGCCAGCCCTGGAAGCGGTCCTTGAAGGTCTTGTAGTGCTGGCGGGCCAGCAGGGTCGTCGGGCAGACGATGGCCACCTGCTTGCCGCTCATGGCGACCACAAAGGCGGCGCGCAGGGCCACCTCGGTCTTGCCGAACCCGACGTCGCCGCAGATCAGGCGGTCCATGGGCTTGCCCGAGCCCAGATCGCTCAGCACATCGGCAATGGCCGACAGCTGGTCGTCGGTTTCCTCATAGGGGAAGCGGGCGCAGAACTCGTCGAACACACCTTGCGGCGCATCGGTCTCTTCGACCGACTTCAGCTGGCGGGCGGCGGCGATCTGGATCAGGCCCTCGGCCATGACCCGCAGGCGTTCCTTGGCCTTGGCCTTGCGGCCCTGCCAGGCCGCGCCGCCGAGCTTGTCGAGCTGGACGTTCTCGCCGTCGGTGCCGTAGCGGGTCAGGAGGTCGATGTTCTCGACCGGCAGATAGAGCTTGGCCTCGCCGCCATAGAGCAGGTCCAGGCAGTCGTGCGGCGCGCCCTGGACGTCGAGGGTCTTGAGGCCCTCATAGCGGCCGATGCCGTGGTCGATGTGGACGACGAGATCGCCCGGCGTCAGGGCGCTGGCCTCGGCCAGGAAATTGGCGGCACGGCGCTTCTTGCGCGGGCGGGCCAGGCGGTCGCCGAGGATGTCGGTTTCGGAAATGACCGCCAGGTTTTCGGTCTCGAAGCCGTGGTCGAGCGGCAGGACAACCCGCTGCGGAACCTTGGGATCACTGGCCTTGGCCGCCTGCCAGTAGGCCGCATAGGGAATCTTCTTGAGGCCGTGGTCGGCCAGCATTGTCCCGAGGCGTTCCGAGGAGCCCTCGGACCAGGAGGCGAACAGCACGCGTTTGCCGCTGGCGGTCAGGTCGCCGGCATGGTCCGCGGTAGCCTCGAACAGATTGACGCTGTCCTGGGCCCGCTCGGCGGCGAAAACCCGGCCGAGCTTTGCGCCCATGTCGATCACATCCAGGCCCTGGGGCTGGAACGGCGTGAACCGGCGGTGCGGACGATCGTCGAGGGCCTCTTCCCACTCGGCAGCGGTCAGGTAGAGCGCGCTGGGCTCGAGCGGACGATAGGCCGACTTGCGATCCGCGCTGGCGCGGGCCTCATAGGCGTCGGCGATCATCGCCAGCCGCTCGTCGCGCGCCTCGGTGGCCTGATGGTCGACGCCGATCAGGGATCCGGCCGGCAGATAGTCAAAGAGGGTCGCCATCCGCTCATAGAACAGCGGCAGCCAGTGCTCGAGGCCGGCGCGGCGACCGCCTTCGCTGACCGTATTGTAGAGCGGATCATCGCCCGGCGCGCCGAACCTGGCGACATAGCCGCGCCGGAACCGCGAGATGCCGTCGGCGTCCAGCAGGGCCTCGCTGACCGGCAGCAGGTCGATGTCCTTCAGCTGCCTGGTCGAGCGCTGGGTCTCCGGATCGAAGGCGCGGATGCTCTCCAGCGTGTCGCCGAACAGATCCAGGCGCACCGGTTCCTCGGCATTCGAGGGATAGACGTCGATGACCCCGCCCCGGATTGCGAACTCGCCCTTTTCCGAGACCGTGGAGGCGCGGACATAGCCGTTGACGGCGAAATAGCGCTCCAGATCCTTGATATCGACGCTATTGCCAACCCTGGCCGAATAGCTGGCCCGCATCAGGACGGACTTGTCGGGCACGCGCTGCAGCATGGCAGGTGCGGCGATCACCAGCAGGGCGGGCTTGGCGGTGCCCAGGCCCCGGGCCAGCCGCGACAGGGTGGCCATGCGCTGGGCGGCCACGCCGGCCGAGGGCCCGACGCGGTCATAAGGCAGGCAGTCCCAGGACGGGAACAGAACGGCATCGATCTCCGGCGCGAAGAACTTCAACGCGTCGACAAAGGCATTGGCCCGGGCGGTATCCCGGGCGACGAAGGCGGTCAGCCCCCCTCGCGCCCGGGCAATGTCGGCCATGACCAGGGCGTCGAAGCCCTCGGGTGCGCCGGCGAGAGTCAGCCCACCGGCCGCCTTGGCGATCTGCTTGGCATCGTAGGCCATAGGACCCTCTTAAGCGCCGTCGCCGATCGGGCGGACCGCATGGGCCTCAAAACGGAAGGTACGGATCATGGCCAGGACGTCGGTTTCGAACGCCTCGGGCGTGGCCTCCTGGCCGACGATCCAGGCATAGATCTCGCGATCCGGGTTTTCCAAAAGCGCCTCGAGCCGATCCAGCTGTTCTGGCGTCAGGGTCTGGGCGTGGTTGTCCGCAAACGGCCCCAGAATGAGGTCCGCTTCCCGAAACCCGCGATGCCAGGCGCGGAACCGAAGCCGCCGAAGGCGGGAGTCGTGATCAATGGTCATGTGCCCGGCGGATATAGAGGGCCCGGCGGGCGGGCGCCAGCGCTCAAGCCCCTTAAGCAGCGGGTTTGCGCCACTCCAGGATCACATACCAGGGCACGCGGTTGTAGCGCGCGGCCTTGGCCGGTGGGCCACCGGTGGCTGCGGGCTCGTCGAAATGGGTCAGGACCAGCCCCTGCCCAAGGAACCACTGCATGTAGTCGCTGAGCGGCCGGTGCCAGTTGCGAATGGAAATGCCGCGCCAGCGCTCCCAGGTCGACCGCCGCTCCAGATAGCGATCCATCGCGAAATGGACGAGCCGGCCCATCAGATCACGCTGCCAGCCCTCATGGGCACGGGCGGTGCTGAAGCCGCTGAGATTGGCGACAAGCAGGGTCCCGCCCGGCCGCAGAACCCGCGCCATCTCGGCGATCGCGGCCTGTGCCCCTTCAATGTCGATCAGCGAGAGATAGGTGACCACGAGATCAAACTGCCCGTCGGCGAAGTCGAGCGCCTCGGCCCGCCCCTCGACATAGACACCGTCAGGATCGCGGGCCCGCGCCGCCGACAGAAGCTCCGGGGTCGGATCAAGTCCAACCGGCTCGAAACCCTCGGCCCGCAGAAGGCGACAGAACCGCCCTTCCCCACAGCCCACATCCAGAGCCGCACCCCTGGTCAACCGGCGCAGTCTGTCGACCATCGGACCATCGAGGACATACTGGCGGCCAAAGTCGCCGGTTTCGCCCATATCGGCGATCCAGGCCCTGGCCGAGCTCTTCCATCCTCCGTCGTCCATCTTGGTGTCTCGCCTCGACTACTTGCCATCATTGACTTTGCCGGGGTTCGGCCTATTTATCCCCAGCTTCGGAGCAGGTCAGGCGAATCCGCGCCACCCGTTCGCCCAAATACGGGTGGCTTCGAATTTCAGCCAGAATGACATGACAGAATTTTCCGAACTCGGGCTGTCGCCCACGACCCTCCAGGCGGTCGCAGACACCGGCTATACGACCGCTACCCCGATCCAGGCCCAGGCGATTCCGGTCGCCCTCGCCGGTCAGGACGTTCTGGGTATCGCCCAGACCGGCACCGGCAAGACCGCCGCCTTCACCCTGCCCCTGATCGACAAGCTGATGACGGGCCGCGCCAAGGCCCGCATGCCGCGGGCCCTGGTCATCGCCCCGACCCGCGAGCTGGCCGACCAGGTCGCCTCCAGCTTCGAGAAATACGCCAAGGGCACCAAGCTCTCCTGGGCCCTGCTGATCGGCGGCGTCTCGTTCGGCGACCAGGAAAAGAAGCTCGACCGCGGCGTCGACGTGCTGATTGCCACTCCCGGCCGCCTGCTCGACCATTTCGAACGCGGCAAGCTCCTGATGACCGGCGTGCAGTTCCTGGTCGTCGACGAAGCCGACCGCATGCTGGACATGGGCTTCATCCCGGACATCGAGCGCATCTTCAAGATGACGCCGCCCAAGAAGCAGACCCTGTTCTTCTCGGCGACCATGCCGCCGGAAATCACCCGCCTGACCAAGCAGTTCCTCAAGGATCCCGTGCGGATCGAGGCAGCGCGTCCGGCGACGACCAACGAGAACATCACCCAGCTGCTGGTCAAGGTGCCCTCCTCCGATCCGAAGGCCAAGCGCCTGGCGCTGCGCGCCCTGATCGAGAAGGCCCAGATCGAAACCGGCATCGTGTTCTGCAATCGCAAGACCGAGGTCGACATCGTCGCCAAGTCCCTGCGCTCGCACGGTTTTGACGCCGCCGCCATCCACGGCGACCTCGACCAGAGCCAGCGCATGAAGACCCTGGCGGCCTTCCGTGACGGCTCGCTGAAGATCCTGGTCGCCTCGGACGTTGCGGCCCGCGGCCTGGACATTCCGGCGGTCAGCCACGTCTTCAACTATGATGTGCCCCACCACGCCGACGACTATGTGCACCGCATCGGCCGCACCGGTCGGGCCGGACGCTCGGGCGTGACCTACATGCTGGTCACCCCGGCCGACGACAAGGGCTTCGACAAGGTGGTCAAGCTGATCGGCTCGACGCCGGACGAAGAAAAGCTCGACCTCGACTATTCGCAGGCTGTCACCGTCCATCGTGACGGAGACCGCAAGCGCGGTGGCCGCGGCGCCCCGCCCAGCCGCGATCGCGGCGGCGAACGCGAACCGGGTGAACGCTCGGCCCGTGGCGGCCGCGGGGCTCGCAACCGCGACGCCGAAGCCGTCACACCCGAAGCCGCTACCCCGGTCGAGAGCCTGCCCGAAGCCGCTCCGGTTATGCCTCGCGAGCCGCGGCCGCCCCGGGAGCGCAAGCCCCGCGAACGCGGTCCCCGCGCCGATCGCCCGGAACGCGTCGTCCAGGCCGAGACTGTCGAAGCCGTTGCCGAGCCTGTCGAGACCGAGAGCGAAGCCCGTCCTGCCCGCGACCGTGGTCGTGACCGTGGACGCGGCCGCCCGGAGCGAGCGCCTCGCCCGGAACGGACTGAGGCTCCGGCCGCCGTCGAAACCGAGACCTTTGCTCCACGTGAGCGCAACGATCGCCCGCGCCCCGAGCGGGAGGCCCGGCCGGCTTCACCGGTCCGCGGCGTCCAGCCGGTGCGCGGCCGCGAGGACGATGATGATCGCCGCGTCGTCGGCTTCGGCTCCGATACGCCGGCCTTCCTGATGCGCGCCCCGCCGCGCCTGCCCAAGGTTCCGACCGACGACTGAAACCGCCTTGCGGTTTGAGCCAAAAAAGAAAGGCGCCCGGCTTCTGGCCAGGCGCCTTTTTTGTGTAGCAGCCCCTGGAGCCGGCGGGATCAGCGCTTGATCTGGCCCGCCAGATACTTGCGGATCCCTTCGCCATAGGGCGGACGCAGGCCGAGCATCGGCGCAATGTCCTTCTTCAGCTGCTGGAACACAGCCTTGCGATGGCTGAACTCCAGGAAGCCGTCATGGCCGTGATAGGCACCCATGCCGGCGGGGCCAACGCCACCGAACGGCAGTTCTTCCTGGGCAACGTGGAAGATCACGTCATTGACCGTAACGCCACCGCTGGTGGTGCGCTCAAGCACCCGATCCTTCTCGGCCTCGTCCGTCCCGAACCAGTAGAGAGCCAGCGGGCGGTCATGGGCATTGATATAGTCCACGGCCTCCTCGACCTTCTGGTAGGTCTTCACGGGCAGCAGGGGACCAAAGATCTCTTCCTGCATGACCGCCATGTCGTCGGTCGGATTCAGGATCAGGGTCGGGGCAATCTTGCGGTGCGGCTGCTGGGAGAGGTCCTCATTGGCCGGATTGATCTCGACGATCGTGGCCCCCTTGGCCCGGGCATCCTCGACATAGCCGGTGATCCGGTCGAAGTGCCGCTGCGCCACGACCGCTGTATAGTCGGGATTGTCCTTGAGGGTCGGGAAGTACCGGCTGACCGCCGTCTTGGCCTCGGCCACGAAGTTGTCGAGCTGATCAGCCGGGGTAAAGACATAGTCCGGGGCCAGGCAGATCTGGCCGGCGTTCAGGGTCTTGCCGTTCATGATCCGGGCAGCGGCGGTCGCCATGTCCACGCCGCGCGACAGGATCACCGGGCTCTTTCCACCCAGTTCCAGGGTGACCGGCACGAGGTTTTCAGCTGCGGCTCGCATGACGTGACGGGCTACCGATGTCGCGCCAGTGAAGACGAGGTGGTCAAAGGCCAGTCCGGAGAAGGCCTGCCCGACCTCCGCGCCCCCGACGAAGACCGCGATCTCGTCCTCGGAAAACGCCTTGGCGAACATCGTCTTCATCAGGTCCGAGGTTGCCGGCGTGAACTCCGACGGCTTGATCATGGCGCGATTGCCCGCCGCCAGAATGCCCGCCAGGGGCGCAAAGGTCAGATTGACCGGGAAGTTCCAGGGGCTGATCACCCCGACAACGCCCTTGGGCTGGTACTGGACGCTGGCCTTGGCACCAAACAGACCCAGGATCGCCGGCGTCGTCTTGCGCTTCTGCGGCTTCATCCACTTGGCCAGATTGTCCTTGGCGAACTTCAGCGGGCCGATGGAGCCTGCGATGTCGGTCAGGGCGGTGGCTTCAGGCGAGCGAGATCCGAAATCGGCACTGACAGCCCTGGCGATCTCGTCCTGGTGCCCGACCAGGAGATCAATGCAGCGATCCAGCCGCGCGATTCGCTGTTCGGCAGTCCAGGGACCATCCTGCAGGTGAGCCGCCTTCTGGCGCTGCAGCACATGGTTCATTTCGGCCTTGTGGGCCTCGAGCGTCAGATTTGTGGGTGCGTTCATGGTCGCTGTCCTCCCGTCGACCCCCTAGGGGCTCATCTTATCACTGTTTACAATGATCGGCGAAGGCGTGAAGCGCAAGAGAACCTTGTTCGCTCTTAACCGCTCGTTTGAACTCTCAGGGCTAGAGTGCTGCTCCAAGCGCTCGGCATTCCCGCTACGGGAAGACGCCGACTGGGGAAGAAAAGATGTCGGACGTCGAAACTACGCTGCGCGGGCCCGAGGCCTACAAGATTGCGCGACGCGCTCTGGACCTCATGGAACGCCATCAGGTCTGGCCTACCGCATTGAATTTCGAACTCTGGACCCACTTTGTTGCGGACCCGGACGGCGCTCTTGCGCGTGAACTCACCCGGCTGATTTCGCTTGGCGAGCCGATGACCGAGATCATCAGCGAAGAGCTCGCAGCGGCCTATCTTCCCAAGGCCCGCCTTAACGAACAGATCCGCGACGCCGGTGACCTGCTCAGCAAGGAACTGGCCTCGGTCTCGCAGGCCATCCAGAACGCCCAGAAATCCAACGCCGCCTTCGGCAAGCAGCTGGATGGGGCGACCAAGGACCTCAATGCCAACGCCGATGTCGGGGCCATCAAGTCGGTGGTGACCAGCCTGGCCCAGGCTACGCGGCGGGTCCACAAGGAGAACCAGTCGCTCGAGGCCCGCTTGGCCGAATCGACGGCCGAGGTCGATCGCCTGCGCGAACACCTCGAACAGGTCCGACGGGATGCCACGACGGACGGCCTGACCAACCTCGCCAACCGCAAGGCCTTCGACGAGGAGCTCGACCGGGCCTGCGCCGAAGGTGATGAGGCGGGCTCCAGCCTGTGCCTGGCCGTGCTCGACATCGACCATTTCAAGGGCTTCAACGACACCTGGGGCCACCAGACCGGTGACCAGGTCATCCGTTATGTCGCTTCGGTGATCGGCCGCGTCGCCGCCATGCCGCGCTTCGCCGCCCGCTACGGCGGCGAGGAGTTCGCCATGATCTTCCCGCGGGAATCGGCTGCGATCGTTGCCAGCTGCCTTGAGGAAATCCGGGTTGAAGTCTCGTCGCGGACTCTCAAGCGCCGCTCGACCAATGAGGATCTGGGCACGATCACCATCTCGTCCGGCTTTGCCGAACGCGCTCGCGACGAAAGCAGCCATTCCCTGATGGAACGCGCTGACGCAGCGCTCTACGCCTCCAAGCGCAGTGGCCGCAACAAGGTCAGCTCGGCCGCCGATGCTGCTGCCTCGGCCAACGCCGCCTAGGCTTCTCAGACCAAATCCATCGAAGAGCGCCGCCGTTTTCGCGAACGGCGGCGTTTTCGTGTGAAATTCCCTCTGGCCTTCCGCCGGGTCAGGGGCGCCTAGCTAGGCCCCAAGAGCGCAAAGAGCATTGCAGCCCAACCGGGCAGCCGGCTTGGGCGACCGCCATGCGCCAGAATGAATGCCTTGGGAGGACGCCATGGACTATCAGAAAATCCGCCTGACGGCCGAGAACGGCGTCGCCACGATCACCCTGGCCGACCCGACCACTTTGAACGCAGCCAGCCTCGACCTGGCGCGCGAAATCACCCACGCCCTCGCGGCCATCGCCCATGGCAAGATCGAGGCACGGGCCCTGGTCATCACTGGCGAAGGCCGGGGCTTCTGCTCCGGGGCCAATCTGTCAGGCGGCGGGCCCGCCGCCCGGGAACTGGACGTCGATGGCAAGCCTGACGCAGGCTCAGCGCTGGAGACCGTCTACAATCCGATGATGACGGCGCTGCGCGACTTTCCCTATCCGATCGTCACGGCTGTCAATGGGGCCGCCGCCGGCGTCGGCTGCTCGCTGGCCCTGATGGGCGACATGATTGTCGCCGGTGAGAGCGGCTATTTCCTGCAGGCTTTCCGACGTATCGGCCTGGTGCCCGACGGCGGCTCGACCTATCTGCTGCCGCGCCTGGTCGGCAAGGCCCGGGCCATGGAAATGATGCTGCTGGGCGACAGGATCCCGGCCACCAAGGCGCTCGAATGGGGCCTGGTCAACCGCTGTGTACCCGATGGCGAGTTGATGGCCACGGCAACCACCATCGCCCGGGAACTGGCCAACGGCCCGGTGGCCCTGGGAGCGATCCGCAAGCTGGTCTGGGACAGCCTCGACGCCGACTGGAACGGCCAACTGCACGCCGAGCGCAAGGCGCAAAAGTTCGCCGGCAAGACCGAGGACTTCATCGAAGGCGTCAGCGCCTTCCTGCAGAAGCGCGTCGCTCAGTTCAAGGGGCGCTAGAGCTTGTCTGCAGGTCCTGCAGGATCCGCAGGGCCGCTTCGGCCTGCTCGGCCGGCACAAGGACATGGTCGTGGCGAAGGGCCGCGACCATGTTGCAGGCGATCCCGGCTTCCGCCAGGGCCGAGGCCACCGCAGCCGTAAGGCCGACCCCGTCCAGGGCTGAATAGACATTCAGGGTGATCAGCCGCATGGGGTCAGCGACGGAAAATCCCTCTGCCTCGGCTTGGTCGCGGTCAAGGATCAGGCTGACGCCCTCGGCCTCGCGAAACATGCCCAGGGGCTGATGCCTGGCCCAATCCTCGTCGGCGGCGCAGAAGACCAACTGGCCAGGCTGGAGGCTGGGCGAGAGCCCGGCCAGCATGGCCTGACGGTCCCGGACGGTCTCGGTCATGCGCCGGTGGCGTCAAGATAGGGCTTGTAGCTCTTCTCCTCGACGATCTCTGACCCGGCCGCAGCATTGATCGCGCGCTTGATGGCGGCCCTCTGGTCATTCTCAATATAGACCCGGCGCGCCAGGGCCACGAAGTCCGGTCCAAAGTCCTGGCGGCGCTCGCAATCGCGCTTGCCGTCCTCCACGTCCCAGAGCGCGGCATTCACGGCCGTCAGCTCGCCGGTCAGACGCTCGATTTCAGCGCTGGCCGGAAGATGCGAGGCCGCTGTCGCCTCCAGCAGGGCCAACTCCTTGCGGACATTGGCTTCCTTGGCCGGATCGCCGATCCGCTGGGCCTTGACCCGCAGGATGGTGATCTTGTCGATCAGTTCGCCGGCCGAGATCGGCGCAAGGATAGGCATGGGGCAACTCCGCAATTCAGGCCCGTGCCATCAACCTCGACAGCGCCGCCTCAACCGCTTCGCTGGGGAGAGCGGCCATGGCGTCTCCGTAGTCCTCCGCGACCAGCATCTCAAGTCGGGCGGCGGCCGGACGGAACTTTACCGCCTTGCGGGCGTCCTTCTGCAGGGACAACAGCGGCGCGCCACCAGCCGCCAGCATGTGGCCCGGACCTGCATCATTGGCGACAGCCGCACAGAGACGACCGGCCAGGGCGATGACCAGAAGCGGTCCCTTCACATGCGGAAAGGCGTCGGTGCGGTCGCGCTCGGGGAAGCGCGCATTGGGAAGTTCGGCCCGGGCCCGGGCGGCATCCTCGACCTCGTCGGGTCCAAAGAAGAACACCGGCGTCGCGCCGATCTGCTCCAGATGGCTGGCGAGCGCGATATAGCGATCCAGTGGCCAGCGCTTCTCCTGACCGCCCGCGCCCGGGGCCAGACCGACATAGGCCTGTCCATCGGGGAGCAGGGCCCGGGCAGCGGCCAGGGCGTCGGCCTGGGCCAGGGTGATCGGTCGCGGCGCGCCCTGCCCGTCGGTCGCCAGGGACAGCAGCCTCGCCAGACGGTCAGTCACGGCCTGCGGCCAGTCCTTGCCACGCGCCAGCCGCGCTGCGGAGATGAAGCGTCCCGCAGCGGCCCGCCGGGCCACGACGCTGCGGCGGAGGTTTTCCTGGGTGTCGATGACCAGATCGAACCGGCGACCGCCAAAAGGCCGGGCCCAGGGCAGCAGGTCGCGCAGCCGCGCGCCGGTCACGTCCTTGGACAGGATCTCGTCGACATAGCCCTCGACGACCGCCTTCAGGGGCCCCGAATAGACGGTTTCGCCCTTGGCGGCGCACCAGCTGATGGCGGCATCGGGGAAGGCAGCCCGCAGGCCGGCTATGAAGGGCAGCTTGATCAGCCCGTCACCGATCACCTCACCCATTGAATAGACCAGGATCGACTTGACCATGGTCTGGATTAGGCCGTCGGCGGCCTCGGGGTCAATCGGCGGCCTCGACCGCAGGCTGGATCGTCACGCTCTCGCCGCAGCCGCAGGCGTCGGTCTCGTTGGGATTGTTGAACACGAACTTCGCCGACAGCTTGGTGGTTTCATAGTCGATCGTCGTGCCGATCAGGAACAGCACCGCCTTGGGGTCGATCAGGATGGTGACGTCCTTGTCCTCGACCACCTCGTCCAGCGGGTTCTTCTCGAGGGCATAGTCGAAGATGTATTCCGAACCCGCGCAACCACCGTTCTTTACGCCGACCCGCAGCCCGGCATAGGGCTTGTCGGGCTCCTCGAGCGCCTTGCGGGCCATGATCTCCTTCACGCGCGCCGCCGCCGCATCGGTCAGGGTAACGACCTTGGGACGGGGCCGACGAACGCGGGGGGTGATGGCGGTTTCCATGGGTTTCGAACCGATCAGAACATGTTCAGTTGCAGCTTGGCCTCGTCGCTCATCCGCGACGGATCCCAGGCCGGGTCGAAGACGAGGTCGACGGTGCAGGACTTGAGACCCGGGATTTCCATCACCGCATCGCGCACCCAGCCCGGCATCTCGCCGGCCACCGGGCAGCCCGGCGCGGTCAGGGTCATGTCGATGGCCACGTCCTTGTCGTCGCTGACATCGACTTTGTAGATCAGGCCGAGCTCATAGATGTCGACCGGGATTTCCGGGTCATAGACCGACTTCAGCTTCTCGATCAGCAGATCGGTCAGCTTGGCCAGCTCTTCCTTGGGCAGGGCTGAGGCGGTCTCGGGAACGGCAGCGTCGGTCATGAAGGGCTCAACTGAAGAAACGGCGGGCCTTGGCCAGAGCGTCCACGAACGCATCGGCCTCGGCCTCGGTGTTATATAGGGCGAAGGACGCACGGGCGCTCGACGTGACGCCAAAGCGGCGCATCAGGGGCTCGGCGCAATGGGTGCCGGCCCGCACGGCCACGCCGTAACGGTCCAGCACCTGGGCGATGTCATGAGCGTGGGTGCCCTCGATGGTGAAGGACAGGACGGCCCCCTTGCCCGGTGCATCGCCCAGGATCTTCAGCCCGTTGACGCCCCGCAGCTGCTCGGCGACCCGTTCGTAGAGCGCATGCTCGTGGGCGAAGATGGCATCGCGATCCAGGCCGTTGAGCCATGCAATCGCTGCGCCCAGGCCGACGGCCTCGAGGATGGCCGGCGTGCCGGCCTCGAAGCGATGCGGCGGGTCGGCATAGGTAATGACGTCCATCGACACCGAGCCGATCATCTCGCCGCCGCCCTGATAGGGCGGTAGGGCGGCCAGTCGCTCAGCCTTGCTGTAGAGCACGCCGATGCCGGTGGGGCCGTAGAGCTTGTGGCCAGAGAAGACGTAGTAGTCGACGTCCAGGGCCTTCACATCAACCTTGGAGTGGACCACGCCCTGGCAGCCGTCGATCAGCACCTGGGCCCCGGCCGCATGGGCCAGACGGACGATCTCGGGCACATCATTGACCGTGCCCAGCACGTTCGACATCTGGGTCAGAGCGACCATCTTGGTGCGCTCGGACAGCAGGCCCCGATAGGCCTCCATGTCGAGCTGACCGTCGTCCAGGACCGGCACGAACTTCAGGACCACGCCCTGGCGCTCGCGGAGGAAGTGCCAGGGCACGATATTGGCGTGGTGCTCCATCTCGGAGATGACGATCTCGTCCCCGGCCTTCAGCGACTGGCCGAAGGTCGCCGCCACCAGGTTCACCGCCTCGGTCGCACTCTTGGTCCAGACGATTTCGGTCGGTTCGGCATTGATGAACTTCGCGACCGTTTCCCGAGCCGCCTCATAAGCTTCCGTCGTTTCATTGGCCAGGGTGTGCAGGCCGCGATGGACATTGGCATAGGAGGTGCGGGCGAGACCCATCATGGCGTCCAGCACCGCGTCGGGCTTCTGGGCGCTGGCGGCGCTGTCCAGATAGATCAGCGGCTTGCCGTGCACGGTCCGTTGCAGGATCGGGAACTGGGTGCGGATCGCCTCGACATCGAAGGGGGCATCGAACGCCATCAGGTCGCGCTCCGTCCGAGCCGCTGGGCGACCCAGGCGCGGGCCACATCGCGGGTGGCGTCATGCTCGATGCGCTCGACCACCTCACCCACGAAGGCTTCGGTCAGCATGGCGCGGGCTTCCAGCTCGGGTATGCCGCGCTGCCGGGCATAGAAGATCGCCTGCTCGTCCAGGGCCCCGATGGTGTTGCCGTGGGCGCAGGAGACGTCGTCGGCGAAGATCAGCAGCTCGGGCTTGGCGTCGACCTCGGCCCGGTCCGACAGGATCAGGGCGTGGTGACCCATGCGGGCGTCGGTCTGATCAGCGCCGGGCTGGACGATGATCCGGCCCTGGAACACGCCACGCGCCTGGTCGGCGACCATACCCTTGGTCAGCTGCGAGGTTACGCCGTCGACGCCGCCATGAGTGACCTGGGTGGTCAGGTCGGCGTGGCGCTGCCCGTCCAGCAGATAGATCCCGTCGAGGCGCAGCTCGGCATGGGCACCGGGATGGGCGACGCGGGTCTCGAGACGCTGGCGACGGGCACCGGAGGTCAGGATGGTTTGCGTATAGGTGGCACCAGGCGCCAGGGCGACGTCGGCCGTGCTCACCGTCACGGCATCGGCCAGGTCGTCGACAAGGACGATCCGCTCCAGACGAGCGCCTTCGCCAACCGAGAGGTCGAGACCGATATTGGCCAGATAGCCGCCCGCCCCCTGCCCTTCATAGCTTTCCAGCAGGGTCAGGGTCTGGCCGGGCGCGACTGTCACCGCAAACTCGGCGTCATGCGCAGTGGCGTCGGCGTGGGATACGAACCGCAAAGCCAACACCCCGGCCTCGGGTGCCGGCTCGCCTTCACGCACCCATCCATTGACGATCAGGACCGTAGCGTCGGCCAGCGCGTCGAACGGACCCGCGCCGACGTCGCCGAGAAACGCCGGCGACTCAGCCGGGATGGTCCGGATCAGCCCGCGCAGGTCCGTCCAGCGCCAGTCCTCGTCGCGGCGCGAGGGCAGACGGCTGGCGTCTCCGGTCTTCAGGGCGAGGGCCAGGCTCATGCCGCGGCGCTCGCATACTTGTCGTAGCCTTCGGCTTCCAGCTGCAGCGCCAGCTCCGGACCGCCCGAGGCGACGATGCGGCCGGCGGCCAGCACGTGGACGCGGTCGGGTTTGATATAGTCCAGCAGGCGCTGATAGTGAGTGATCACCAGCATACCGCGCTCGGGAGAGCGCAGGGCGTTGACCCCCTCGGAGACGATCTTCAGGGCGTCGATGTCAAGGCCGCTGTCGGTCTCGTCCAGGATCAGGAACCTCGGCGACAGCATCGCCATCTGGAAGATTTCCATCCGCTTCTTCTCGCCGCCCGAGAAGCCGACATTCAGGCCGCGCTTGAGCATCTCGAAGTCGATCTTCAGCGAGGCGGCCTTCTCCTTGGCCAGCTTCAGGAAGGCCGGCGCGGCGATCTCGTCCTCGCCCCGCGCACGGCGCTGGGCGTTGAGGGCGGTGCGGATGAAGGTCAGGGCCGGAACGCCCGGGATTTCAAGCGGATACTGGAAGGACAGGAACAGGCCCTTGGCGGCCCGCTCATTGGCGTCCAGGGCCAGCAGGTCCTCGCCATTGAGGCTGGCCGAACCCTCGGTGACCTCATAGCCGCCGCGGCCGGTCAGCACATAGGACAGGGTCGACTTGCCCGCCCCGTTCGGCCCCATGATGGCGTGCACCTCGCCGGCCGGCACGTCCAGGGTGACGCCCTTCAGGATGGCCTTGTCTTCGACGCGGGCGTGGAGGTTCTGGATGTTAAGCATTGAAAGCCGTAATCTTTTCGAGCGTCTGGATAGCGAAGGTGGTCGGCTTGCCGGTCAGGGCCGGGGCTTCCCATTCGTGTTCGGGGCTATAGGCGGCGAGTTTCAGAAGTTCAGTCAGCAGCGCGCGCTCGGCTGCGGCATCAGCATTGCCTTTCGCCAGCAGCTTGGCGCAGCGGTCGATCAGCGGGGCCTCGTCGCCATACGGATTGATCCACGTGCCGTGCGCCGCCTGATAGGCCAGCTGGCGCGCGTACTTGTATTCCTTGTCGTTCAGACCGAAGCGGACGGGGATCATGTCACGGGCTCCAGCAACTCAATCCGGTTGCCAAAGGGATCGTCCACATAGATGCGGTCGTAGCCTTCGAGCGGTTCATCGTCCCGCAGCACGTAGCCGCCGTCCCG
Organism: Caulobacter henricii; assembly: GCF_001414055.1. Taxonomy (GTDB): domain Bacteria; phylum Pseudomonadota; class Alphaproteobacteria; order Caulobacterales; family Caulobacteraceae; genus Caulobacter; species Caulobacter henricii. Next base: position 1,957,416 of record NZ_CP013002.1, read on the forward strand.
AAGCAAAGCCTTCAGCGTCTGAAGATCGGAGACCAGCAGCCCCGGATGTGCCTTGAGGGCGGGGTGGAAGTCGGCCTCGACGCCAAGATGGATCTTGAGCGCCCCGCGCTCAAACCAGCAGCCGCCGCGCGCGGCGAGTTTCGGCGGCTTGGGAGTCTCGGGTAGACCAAGCACATCGCCATAGAAGGCGCGCGCAGCGGCTTCACCACCGGCGGGCATGGCCAACTGAACATGGTCGATCGCCAACAGCATCAGCCGACCGAGCCTTCCAGCGAGATCGCGACCAGCTTCTGAGCCTCGACCGCGAACTCCATCGGCAGCTGCTGCAGGACGTCCTTGACGAAACCGTTGACCAGCAGGGCCACGGCCTCTTCCTGCGAAAGGCCGCGCTGCTGGCAATAGAACAGCTGGTCGTCCGACAGTCGTGTGGTCGTGGCCTCGTGTTCGAAGACGGTCTGGCCGTTGCGGGCCTCGATATAGGGAATGGTGTGGGCCGCGCAGGTCTTGCCGATCAGCAAGGAGTCGCACTGGGTGAAGTTGCGGGCACCCTTGGCCTTGGGGTGGGCGCTGACCAGGCCGCGATAGGTGCTGGTCGACTTGCCGGCGCTGATGCCCTTGGCGACGATCCGCGAGCGGGTATTGGCGCCCAGATGGATCATCTTGGTGCCGGTGTCGGCCTGCTGATGGCCGTTGGTCACGGCGATCGAATAGAACTCGCCCGATGAGCCCTCGCCGCGCAGCACGCAGGACGGATATTTCCAGGTCACGGCCGAGCCGGTCTCAACCTGGGTCCACGACACCTTGGAGCGGTCGCCCCGGCAGTCGGCGCGCTTGGTGACGAAGTTGAAGATGCCGCCCTTGCCGGTTTCCGGATCGCCCGGATACCAGTTCTGCACCGTCGAATATTTGATCTCGGCGTCGTCCAGCAAAACCAGCTCGACCACGGCGGCATGCAGCTGGTTCTCGTCACGCATCGGGGCCGTGCAGCCCTCCAGATACGAGCAATAGGCACCCTTGTCGGCGATGATCAGGGTGCGCTCGAACTGGCCGCTGTCCTTGGCGTTGATGCGGAAATAGGTCGACAGCTCCATCGGGCAGCGCACGCCCGGCGGGATGTAGACGAAGGATCCGTCGCTGAAGACCGCGCTGTTCAGGCAGGCAAAATAGTTGTCCGAGGTCGGCACCACCGAGCCAAGATACTGCTTCACCAGATCGCCGTGCTCGCGGATCGCCTCGCTCATCGAGCAGAAGATCACCCCGACCGCCGCCAGTTCCTTCTTGAAGGTGGTGACGACGCTGACGCTGTCGAATACGGCGTCGACCGCATAGCGCGGGGCACCTTCAACGCCGGCCAGAACTTCCTGCTCTTTCAGCGGGATGCCCAGCTTTGCGTAGACGGCGAGGATCTCGGGATCGACCTCGTCCAGGCTCTTGGGCCCCTCCTTGGTCTTGGGGGCCGCGTAATAGTAGGAGTCCTGGTAGTCGATCTTGGGATAGCTGACCTTGGCCCAGTCCGGCTCTTCCAGCTCAAGCCAGCGACGATAGGCCTCCAGACGCCAGTCCAGCATCCACTGCGGCTCGTCCTTCTTGGCCGAGATGAAGCGCACGATGTCCTCGGAGAGCCCCTTGGGGGCAAACTCCTGATCGATTTCGGTGGTGAAGCCGTGCTCGTATTTCTCAAGCGAGGCAACGGCTTCGACGGTTTCTTTAACTGCGGCCACTATGCCACCTCCCGGCGCCGGGCGCCGATACGCTTCCAGGCGGCGATCCAGGCGTCGCCGCATTTGATCCAGTCGTCTTCCGTGCTCGCCCAGCCGCCGCTGACTCGCAGGGCGAAGGGGGCCAGGTCGGAACGGCCCATGGCCTCCACCACGCGGCTGGCCTTGACCTTGCCCGACGAGCAGGCACTGCCGGCACTGGCCATCACGCCGGCCAGATCCAGGTTCATCACCTGGATCTCGGAGCCGAAGCCCTCGCCGGCAAAGCACAGGGTCTGGGGCAGGCGATGTGCTGCCTCCCCGAGCACGACAGCGCCTTCAGCCCTGACGCGTTCCGCCAGGGCGTCGCGCCATGGGGCTTGTTCGGCCATCGCGGCAAGGTCGCGCGACGCCGCGTCGGCGGCCGCGCCGAAGGCGGCTATGCCCGCGACATTCTCGGTGCCGGCCCGACGTCCCCGCTCCTGTCCGCCGCCGTGCTGACGACGATGCAAGGTGGCGCGGGTGCCGGCGACCAGGGCGCCGACGCCCTGCGGGCCGCCCAGCTTGTGGGCCGACAGGGCCATGGTGTCCGCACCGAGGGCGGAAAAATCGATGGCGATCTTGCCGGCGGCCTGCACCGCATCGACATGCAGCCAGCCGTCGGCCGCGCGCACCAGGGCGGCGGCTTCGGCGACCGGCTGGATGACCCCGGTCTCGTTATTGGCCAGCATCAGGCAGACCAGGGCGCGACCGGGGGCCTTCAGGTCAGCTTCCAGCCAAGGCAGGTGCGCGACCCCATTGGCATCGACCGGCCAGGTCTCGACCGGCAGGCCGCTGGCCTTGGCGGTTTCGACAACCGCGTCATGCTCGGTCGCGCCGACGATGATCCGGGCGAAACCACTGGCCCGGGCGCTCTCGATGGCCAGGGCATTGGCCTCGGTGCCGCCACAGACAAAGGTGACCGAGCCCGCCGGCACGCCGACCAGGGCGGCGACCCGGGCGCGTGCCCCTTCGACGACATCGCGGGCCGCGCGACCGGCGGCGTGGACCGAGGAGGGATTGGCCGGCACCTCGAGGGCGCGTAGCAGCGCCGCGCGCGCTTCCGGACGGATTGGGGCGGTCGCGTTGTAGTCGAGATAGGTCGAGGCGCGGGTCAGGGTCACTCCGCCGCGATCTCCAGAGGCCCGGGACGCAGACGGCCCTGCAGCACGTCGGCCACCGAGACCGAAGCCAGATAGCCATGGATCTGCCGGCCCATCTCCTCCCAGAGGTCATGGGTCATGCAGCGCTCGCCGCCGGCCATGCAGCCCTTAGGGCCGCCCTTGGTCAGGCCGCAGCGGGTGGCCCGGAGCGGTTCGTCGACCGCCAGGACAATGTCGGAAATCAGGGTCGTCTCGGCCCCCTGGGCCAGGCGATAGCCGCCGCCGGGGCCACGGGCGCTCTTGACCAGACCCTTGCGGCGCAGGCGGGCAAATAGCTGTTCCAGATAGGACAGGGAGATCTGCTGACGGGCAGCGATCTCGGCCAGCGCGACGGCGCGCCCCTCCCCTTCGTCCTGGCGCTTGGCCAGGTCGGTCATGGCCATGACGGCGTATCGTCCCTTGGTGCTCAGGCGCATGCGCCTTACTCCTTGCAGATTCCGCGCGCATCGGCTTTTGCGTGTGCTACAAGCCGCGACTTCGCGCCGGACCCCAGGGTCCGCGTCGCTGGTTGGATTTAGGAAGACCAAGCGCAGTGGTCAAGTATTCCATCGGTCGAAAGACCCGGAATCGTCCGCCGCTTGTCGAAACGATGGGGTCGATATGCCTGATGTGATTTTGACTGGCGCGTCCGGACGGATCGAAGGTCGCTACTCGCCGGGCAAGACGGAATCCGCGCCGATCGCGCTGATCCTGCACCCGCACCCGAAGGCCGGCGGCCACATGAACCATCCGGTTTCGGTGCAGCTCTATCACCTGTTCATGAAGCGCGGCTTCGCGACCCTGCGCTTCAATTTCCGCGGCGTGGGTCGCAGCCAGGGCGAGTTCGACGCCGGCATCGGCGAGCTGGCCGACGCGGCCACCGCGCTAGACTGGCTGCAGACCTCCAACCCGGCCGCCAGCCAGACCTGGGTCGCCGGCTTCGATTTCGGGGCCTATATCGGCATGCAGCTGCTGATGCGCCGCCCGGAGACGGACGGCTTCATCAGCGTCTCGCCGCCGACCAACATGTACGATTTCAGCTTCCTGGCCCCCTGCCCGGCTTCTGGCCTGTTCCTGACCGGCTCGGCTGACAGCATCACCCCGCCGGTGGAAGTCGAGCGCGTGGTGTCGAAGCTGCGCACCCAGAAGGGCATCGTCATCGACTACGAGGTCATCGACAAGGCCAGCCACTTCTGGACCGAGCACCTGCCCTTCGTGGAAAAGAGCGTCGGCGACTATCTGGACAAGCGGATCGAGATGAACCCGATCTGATCCTACAAAGGCCTCCCTTCGGGGAGGCCTTTTTCGTTCAGGGCTGAACGATCCGGCCGCCGGTCATCGGCGCAGCGACACCGGTGGTTCCCGGAAAACTGATCGGCAGACCCCGGGCGGTGCGGGCGGCCAGAAAGGCGAAGGCCTCGGCCTCGATCGCATCGCCGCGCCAGCCCACGGCCTCGGCCGTCTTGACCGGCACCGGCACACGGGCAGCCAGTACCCGCATGATCTCCGGATTATGCCGACCGCCACCGCAGACAATCAGGGCGCTCGGCCGCGCGCCCTTGTCGAAGGCCTTGACCACGGCCTCGGCCGTGAAGGCCACCAGGGTGGCTGCCGCATCTTCAGCCGAGAGCCGCTCGACGGCATCGAGGCTGAAGTCATAGCGGTCCAGAGACTTGGGGGCCGGCGCGTCGAAATAGGTTCCCGACAGCAAGGCTCGCAAAGCGGTCTCGTCCACGGTCCCGGCGGCGGCCAGGCGGCCGTCCTCATCGAAACGGCCCAGGCCCCGCCCCTGCAGCAGCAGGTCGATCATGCCATTGCCAGGCCCGGTATCGAAAGCCAGCAGGGTGCCCTCGGCATCGATCAGGGTGATGTTGGCGACCCCACCGATATTGAGCGCCGCAACGGGGGCGTCGAGGCCGCAGGCTCGCGCGCGGGCAGCGTGATAGATCGGGGCGAGCGGCGCGCCTTCTCCGCCGGCCGCCACGTCGGCGGTGCGAAAATCAAAGGCTACCGGGCGACCACTGCCGGTGGCCAGTCTCTGGGCGTCCAGCAGCTGAACGGTGCGACCGATCCGGTCCGGCTGGGGGCGCTCGTGCAGCACGGTCTGGCCGTGCACGCCCAGCAGGTCGAAATCATTCCAGGCCAGGCCATGCCCGGCGATGAACCGCTCGGCGGCGTAGAGATGCTCGTCGGCGACGGCCCGCCTGGCGTCGTCAAAGATGGCCGGCTCGGGCTCGCCGCGCGGCCAGGCCCGGGCCTGGTCTGTCGCCGCCAACAGCAGATCACGGGTCGCCTCGCGGAGCTTGCTTTCACCGGCCGGGCCGAAGGCCTGGATGGTCTCGCCGTCGGTCTCCAGCACCGCCATGTCGACGGCGTCGAGCGAGGTGCCGGTCATGAATCCCAGGATGCGCATGGCCGTTGACTGCCATGCCGGCGGGCCTGTAGCTAGACCCCATGATCGTCGTCCGCCTCCCCGTCCGCGCCTATTACCGCCCGCTGAAATAGCGGGAGGCCGGCCTGACACGTCGATGCGCCCCCGCCCTGCCGGGATCGCGTCTCATCAGATCAAAGCGCTCCGGCCCCATCCGGAGACTGACCTTATGAAACCCTCGTCACATCCGGCCCCGCCCGTGCTAGACGGCGCGTCGTCAGAATTAGAGAGTCGAGCCATGTCCGCCCCCGCCGCCTTCAAGTCGGAATTCCTTCAGACCCTCCAGGCCCGCGGCTATATCCACCAGATCACCCATCCGGACGAGCTGGACGCCGCCGCGACCTCCGGCGTCGTGACGGCCTATATCGGCTTCGACGCCACCGCGCCGTCCCTGCACGTCGGCTCACTGATCCAGATCATGATGCTGCGTCGCCTGCAGCAGGCCGGCCACAAGCCGATTGTCCTGATGGGCGGCGGCACCACAAAGGTCGGCGACCCGACCGGCAAGGACGAGAGCCGCAAGCTGCTGAGCGATGCCGACATCGCCGCCAACATCGCCGGCATCAAGCAGGTGTTCGCCAAGTTCCTGACCTTCGGCGACGGCCCCACCGATGCGATCATGGTCGACAATGACGTCTGGCTGGCCAAGTTCGGCTACGTCCAGTTCCTGCGCGACTACGGTGTCCATTTCACGGTCAACCGGATGCTGGCCTTCGACTCGGTCAAGCTGCGGCTTGAGCGCGAACAGCCGATGACCTTCCTTGAGTTCAACTACATGCTGATGCAGGCGGTCGACTTCCTGGAACTGAACCGCTCGCATGGCTGCGTGCTGCAGATGGGCGGATCGGATCAGTGGGGCAATATCCTCAACGGCGTCGAGCTGACGCGACGGGTCGACCAGAAGGCCGCCTACGGCCTGACCACGCCCCTGCTCGCCACGGCCTCGGGGGCCAAGATGGGCAAGACCATGTCGGGTGCCGTCTGGCTGAACGCCGAGCAGTTGAGCCCCTATGACTACTGGCAGTTCTGGCGCAACACCGAAGACGCCGACGTCGGGCGCTTCCTGAAGCTGTTCACGGATTTGCCGCTCGAAGAGATCGCGAAGCTTGAAGCCCTGCCGGGAGCCAAGCTGAACGACGCCAAGAAGGTTCTGGCGGACGAGGCCACCCGCATGGCGCATGGTGAAGAGGCCGCACGCTCGGCCCGCGACGCCGCCGAGAAAGCCTTCGAGCAGGGGGTGACCTCCGCCGACCTGCCGACTTTCGAGGTTGCCGCTGCAGACCTGCAGGCCGGGATCGTGCTGGCCAACCTGTTTGCCGACGCCGGCCTGGCCGCATCGCGCGGCGAAGCCCGTCGCCTGGCCCAGGGCGGCGGCGTAAAGGTCAATGACCAGGCCGAGCCCGATGCCAACCGCTTGGTGACGGAGGCCGACCTGATTGACGGTGTCGTCAAGCTGGCAGCCGGCAAGAAGAAGATCGTTCTGATCAAACCGGTCTAAGCTGCGCGCAGTCCCGACTCGCGCGCGCGGGTCGGGTAAAGACCTCGGACTTGTGGAGAGAGACGATGCTGGAAGCTGGCGACAAGGCTCCCGAATTTGACCTGCCGACCGATACGGGCCGCGTCAGCCTCGCGAGCCTGAAGGGCAAGAAGATCGTTCTCTATTTCTACCCCAAGGACGACACTTCGGGCTGCACGTCCGAAGCCCTGCAGTTTTCGTCCGAGGTCGAGGAGTTCGCCAAGGTCGGCGCGGTGATCGTCGGCGTCTCGAAAGACAGTGCCGCCTCACATGCCAAGTTTCGCAAGAAGCATGACCTGACCGTCGAACTCGCCGCCGACACCACAGGTGAGATCGTCGAAACCTACGGTGCCTGGGTCGAGAAGAGCATGTACGGCCGCAAGTACATGGGGATCGACCGCTCGACCTTCCTGATCGACGCTGAAGGCGTCGTTCGCGAAGTCTGGCGCAAGGTAAAGGTGCCGGGTCACATCAAGGCGGTTCTGACCGCCGCCAAGGCGCTCAAATAGCGCCCGGAGTCGCCTGAGGCGGAACCAGGTCCGCGCACCGGTGTTGTATTTGCGCCGCGCCCCTCAGCCAAGTGGCAACAAACCGGACCCCGGACTTGCTGATCCCGTTCAGCTCGCATTAACGATTTGCAGGGCAAGCTCTATTTTCCGACTCACGCTCTCCTGGAGCGTGAAGAGCCTTGCGCGGCTGCGCAATATCGTTGCATATCCCCGTGTTCTGTAAACGGGGGTTTCGTGAGCGATGGCCATCAAACGCTTCAAGCGACTGCGCCAATCCCTCGAAGGTCTGTTCCCTGAAAGGCATCTCTATATCCGCTCAGGCGGTGAGATGCGGGGCTACGTCTTCTCGACCAACAAGCAGCTTCTGGCCGCGACCGCCGTCGGCTGCGCCGCGCTGTGGATGGGCGTCTGCACCGCCGCCATGATGGTCAATGCCCTGGCAGTCAGCTCGACCGACCAGCAGGTCATCAAGCAGCGCGCCTATTATGAGCGGCTCAATGCCGACCGTCAGGCCCGCCTGAACAGCGCCGTCGCCCAGCTTTCCGCCACCAACGGTTCCCTGGACGAACTGGCGGCCTCCGTCGAAAAGCGCCACTCGGCGCTCGCCATGCTGGTCAGCGACTTCAAGGGGGTGCCCGGTGCCGCCGACGCCCTCAAGACCTCACAGCCCCACCTTCTCGCGGCGACACCGGTCCAGCGCATCCAGGCCACCCGGATGGATCAGGAACGCCTGATTGACGCTGCCGAGACCTTTGCCAAGAGCCGCGCCGAGCGCCTGCGACTGGCGATGCGGATGGCCGGCCTCGACGCCAGCAACTATACCGGCCGCGGCGTCTCCCTGGGTGGCCCCCTGATCGAAGCCAAGGACCCCCGCGCCCTCGCCGCCGTCCTCGACGTCGACGAAGAGTTCGCAACCCGTATCCACCGCGCCGCGACCGACATGTCCGACATGCGTTCGCTGAATGCCGCGGCACAGAAGCTTCCCTTCTTCCGCCCCACCAGTAATCCGGCCATGAGCAGCAGCTACGGCGTGCGGTTTGATCCGTTCACGCGCCGGCCGGCCTTCCATTCGGGGCTGGACTTCCCGGGCGCGTTCTACACCCCGATCATGTCGACTGCGCCGGGCGTGGTGTCGTTCACCGGCGTTCGGTCCGGCTATGGCAATACGGTCGAGGTCGACCATGGCGGCGGCTTCAAGACCCGCTACGCCCACCTGCAGGCTATCGCCGTGCGCGTGGGCCAACGGGTCGCGATCGGCCAACGCGTCGGGGCCATGGGCTCGACCGGCCGGTCGACCGGGCCGCACCTGCACTACGAAGTCTGGGCCAATGGCAGGGCCCAGAACCCCAATCGCTTTTTGAAGGCTGGTGAGTATGTTCAGCAAGCAAACTAAAGGCTCGACCAAGGGCCCGGCCAAGATCGAGCCCCTGCCCACGCCCGTCGCCAGTGTTGACCAGGTGCGCAAGGTCGCCCCGAAAGTGGCGTCCCTGATCTCGGCCGACATCACCATCGAAGGTGGCGTCACGGGTGATGGCGAACTGCAGATCGACGGTGTCGTGCGAGGCGATGTGCGCGTGGGTCGCCTAACGGTCGGTGAAACCGGTCACGTCGAAGGCTCGGTCTATGCCGAGGCCGTCGAGGTCCGCGGCCGGGTGGTCGGTGCCATCACCTCCAAGCAGGTCCGCCTGTACGGCACGTCCTATATCGACGGCGACATCACCCACGAACAACTGGCCATGGAAACCGGTGCCTTCTTCCAGGGCCGCAGCCTGAAGTTCCAGCGTCCGGCTCATCAGCCGGCTCCGGTTCCCACGCCGGTCCTCAGTTCGGTCCCCGAGCCGCAGGCCAAACCGGCCTAACCCCGAGACACGATCAAGAAAAAGCGCCCCGGATCACTCCGGGGCGTTTTGCATTTCAGGGCTCTACCCTTGGTCAGGCGTCGCGGGTGGCACCGACCCGCTGGGCGAGGGACGCGCCCATGAACTCGTCCAGATCGCCATCCAGCACCCCCTGGGTGTCGGAGGTTTCGACATTGGTCCGCAGGTCCTTGACCATCTGATAGGGCTGCAGGACGTAGCTGCGGATCTGGTGACCCCAGCCGATGTCGGTCTTCTGGTCTTCAAGCGCCTGCTGGGCGGCTTCCCGCTTCTGCAGTTCGGCCTCATAGAGGCGCGCGCGCAGCATCTTCCAGGCCTCTTCGCGGTTCTGGTGCTGCGAGCGGCCAGACTGGCAGGCGACGGCAATACCGGTCGGAATGTGCGTCAGACGCACCGCCGAGTCGGTCTTGTTGATGTGCTGCCCACCGGCGCCGCTAGCGCGGTAGGTGTCGGTGCGCACGTCCGAAGGGTTGATCTCGATCTCGATCGTGTCATCCACCACCGGGTAGACCCAGGCCGAGGCGAAGCTGGTATGGCGCTTGGCGGCAGCGTCATAGGGGCTGATGCGCACCAGGCGGTGCACTCCGGCCTCGGTCTTCAGCCAGCCATAGGCATTGGGCCCCTTGACCAGCAGGGTCGCCGACTTGATGCCGACCTGGTCACCGGAGGTTTCTTCCACCAGTTCCACGCTCATCTTGTGCGCGTTCGCCCAGCGCGAATACATCCGGAGAAGCATGCCGGCCCAGTCGCAGGACTCGGTCCCGCCCGCGCCGGAATTGATCTCGACATAGCAGTCATTGCCGTCAGCCTCGCCGGACAGCAGAGCCTCCAGCTCAGCGCGACCAGCCCGCTCCTTGAGGTCCTTCAGCTGGGCGCGGGCATCCTCCAGCAGGGCTTCGTCGCCCTCCATGTCCGCCAACTCGGCATATTCCAGCGCATCCTTCAGGCCCTGTTCAAGGGCCTGAACGGCTTCAACGCGCACCGCAAGGCCCGCGCGTTCGCGCGAGACAGCCTGGGCTTCAGCGGGCTTGTCCCACAAGGTCGGGTCCTCGACCCGGGCGTTCAGCTCATCGAGCTTTCGAAGTGCGGCATCCCAGTCAAAGACGCCTCCTGAGCAGTCCTACGGACTGCTCGATGTCGGCCGCAGAGGCCTCAACATCCGGTCGCATCACGTTACTCCGTGACAAAAAGAAGGGGCGCGGGAGATAGCCCGCGTCGGACGGCGGTGCAACGCCGATGATGGATCAATAGAGGCCGCTCAGAGGATCAACGGTCTTGGGCGGAGGCTTGGCCGCCTCTGCAGCGTTGTTGGCTCCAGTCGGCGTCCCATTGGGCCATGTGGTCGAATAGGGCTGGGGGCCGTCTACCGCAGCCGGAACTTCGGTTTTCGGCTCGGTGCCCGGTCGGAAAGCCTCCCGGATCCCGCGCACCATGGCGAACTTGGCGGTCTTTGGCGGTTTGAAGTCGCTGACCGGCTGGCCCTTCAGGGCGACCTTCATGAAGTCCATGAACACCGGCACGGGTCCGGCCGCGCCCGTTTCACCCTCGCCCAGTGAACGGTTGTCATCAAAGCCGATAAACACCCCGACCACCAGGTTGGGCGAGTAGCCGACGAACCAGGCGCTGCGATATTCATTGGTGGTCCCGGTCTTGCCCGCCAGGGGGCGTCCCAGGGAACTGACGGCGGCAGCCGTGCCGCGCTGTACGACCCCCTGCAGCATCGACGTGATCTGGTAGGCGGTGACAGGGTCCATGACCTGTTCGCCCGGGGCCGCAAAGCGCGGGCTCTCGTCGCCATTGAATCCGGCAGTACAGCGCACGCATTCACGCTTGTCGGCGCGGAAGATGACCTTGCCTTCGCGGTCCTGGACCAGTTCGATCAGGTGAGGCTCGACCCGGCGGCCGCCATTGACGAACGGCGCATAGGCCGATGTCAGCTTGAACGGCGTTGTCTCGCCCGCCCCCAGGGCCATGGCCAGAACCGGTTGCATGTCGCGCACGACACCGGTGCGCTTGGAGAAGTCGATGATCTTGCGCATCCCGACGCTCTGGGCGAGGCGCACGGTCATGGCATTGATGGACTGTTCCAGGCCCTTGCGCAGGGGTTGAGCGCCATAGAACTCCTTGTGGTAGTTCTCCGGGCTCCAGTCCTCGCCATTCGCGCCTTTGAGGGTAATGGCGCTATCGACGATCACGCTGGCCGGCGTGTAGCCGTTCTCGAGAGCGGCGGCATAGACGAACGGTTTGAAGGCCGAGCCGGGCTGACGCATTGCCTGGGTGGCGCGGTTGAAATTCGACAGCGAGAAGCTGTAGCCCCCGACGAGGGCCACGACACGGCCACTGAAGGGTTCGATGGCCACCAGGGCCCCGTTGACGGCCGGCACCTGCCGCAGGCGATAGGTGGCTGCACCTTCGACCTTCTCGACAAAGACCAGATCGCCGGCTTTCAGACCCTTGCCCGCCCTGGCCCAGGCCATATCTTCACTGACGATGGCCCCTTCGCCCTCGCCCTTGACCAGTCGAACCCGACCATCACCTGACACCACGACGGCCGCACGCCAGCCCTGACGCTCCGAAGGCGGGTTCTTGCCGCGCGCGGCCTTCTCCCAGTCTGCGTCATCGGCGGTCACATGCCCCCAGGCACCCCGCCAGCCGTGACGACGATCGTAACGCTCGAGGCCGTCCATCAGCGCGACACGCGCCGCAGTCTGCATGCGCGGATCCAGGGTCGTGCGCATGTAATAGCCGCCCTCGCTGAGGCGCGGTCCGAGGGTCGCGACGCCACGCTGGCGCACTTCCTCGACGAAATAGTCAGCATCACGATAGGCGGCACGCTTGGGCGCCGCCTGAACCACCAGATCCTCGGCCATGGCCTTTTGAGCGTCAGCCTGTGAGACCCAGCCCAGTTCGGCCATCTGGCCCAGGATCCAGTCCCGACGCCCCTTGGCCTTGGCCTTGTTGCGGATCGGATGATAGTTGTCCGGCCCCTTGGGCAGGGCCGCCAGATAGGCGGACTCAGCCAGGGTCAGTTCCGGCAGGGACTTGCCAAAATAGTTGTACGAGGCCGCGCCGACGCCGAACGAGCGGTAGCCCAGCCAGATTTCGTTGAGATACAGCTCAAGGATCTGCTGCTTGTCGAGCGACTGCTCCAGGCGATGGGCCAGGATCGCTTCCTTGAACTTGCGCCCGACCGTGGCGTCGCTGGTCAGCAGAACGTTCTTGGCGACCTGCTGGGTGATCGTCGAACCGCCCTCCAGTCGCCGGCCCCGCGCGGCATTGCCGACGTTCTTGAGCATGGCGCGCGAAAAGCCGCCGACATCGACACCGCTATGGCGGAAGAAATTGCGGTCCTCGGCGGCCATGAAGGCCTGGGCCAGCTGCGGCGGGATCTGGTCATAGGGGACGAAGATCCGGCGCTCCTTGGAGTACTCGCCGATCAGGGTCCCGTCCCAGGCATAGACGCGCGTCGCCGTCGGCGGACGATAGTCCTGCAGTTCACCGGCATCGGGCATGTCGTGGAACAGCCACGCCGCATAGACGGCGATCGCAAAGCCCGCCACGGCGATCGCGGAAAGCACCGCAACGCCGGCGATGGCCATCCATCGTTCGGTGGGTTTCAGATCCACGCGGCCTCCGTCGGACGACGCACTCTCGCCCGCCCTGCTCTCATCCTCTAGAGCCCGATCCGCAAAAGTGTAAGCGGTTTTGCGGTCAAAAGGCCGCGTCCGGACTCTGACTCAAGCCTCTAGCCTGCATCGGGGCGGGCGCCAACGGCGCGCTTGCCTCAGGACTTGCGGATCTGGGCCGAGAAATAGGACTCAATCGCGTCCCCGACGGCATTGACGATGCGGGTCCGGCTGGCGGGGTTGCTCAGCAGACGCTCGTCATCGGGATTGGTGATGAAACCCATCTCGAGCAGCACGGCGGGGACATCCGGTGCCAGGAGCACAATAAAGCCCGCGTCACGATGGCTGCGACGCAGAAGGGGCGTCTCCTCCCCCACCCGATCAAGCAAGAGTTGGGCGAAGGCGGCTGAGCGGTTCTTGGTAGCCCGCTGCGACAGATCCAGCAGAATCTGGCTGACCGCGCGATCACGGCCCGGCAGGTTGGCCTTCATCAGCCAGTCGTCTTTTTCGAGCACCCGCGCCACGCGCTCAGTGCCCTTTTCAGACAAGGTGTAGACGCTGGCACCCCGCGTGGTGGCGTCGGGGCCCGAGTCCGCATGCATTGAGATGAAGAGATCGGCATCCGACCGGCGGGCAATCTGGACACGCGCCTCCAGCGGAATGAAGGTGTCAGTCTCCCGCGTCATCACGACCTGGAATCGGCCCGTGCGCTCCAGCCTGGCCTTAAGCGCTTTTGCGGCAGCGAGGGTGACGTCCTTTTCATAGACCGAGGCCCCCATTGAGCCGGGATCCTTGCCGCCATGGCCGGCGTCGATGACGATCACCTTCTTGAGCCGCAGAGGCGGTGCCTTGACGGGGTTGGAAGCAAAGGTGAGCTTTGGCGCGGCCTCGGGGACGGTGCCGTCCGTGGCGATCAGGTCAATCACATAGCGATAGGCCGTGGCTCCATCACCGGGCGGGAGCAGAAATCGCCGCCGGACCTCGGCCCGACCGGCCAGATCGAGGCGAAGGCGCGCGCCGCCCCCGGCCTCGTCGATCACCCAGCGCTTGACCAGGCCCTGACCGGCCCCCTGCAGGTCACCCGAGACCGAAACATTGGGCAGGCCGATGACAATACGTTGATCAAGGGCACCGTCGGCGATCAGACGCCCGACTGCAGCGCGATCCAGGTCGATCACCACCCGGGTTTCGGCGCGATCGCCGCCAAAACGAACTTTTTGAACACCGGATGCCGGCGCAGGGCCCTGGGCGGTCGCAACCGCCACGCCGGCCAGGGTCAGGCCGCCGACGATCAACGCCGCTCGCAACCAGCCCGTTCGCGCTAAACCGATGAGAACTCTGCGCATCCCTCGCCCAAGTATTCCGATGGCCGTGAACCAACCGCCACTATCGGGCATCCGCGGTAGCGAAAGGGTTAAATCAGGGCCTGTTGTCCAGAGCTTTCCTTTTGCCTCGCGATGTTGCTACAATTCGCCGGCGTGCGAGCGACGTGATCGTCATGGAAGCTCGCGCGAGCGACCGCGTAGCGTTGGTGGCCTTTCGCCACCTTCACGACGTGCGCCGCGACTAGACGAGTTATCCGAGGATCGACCCCTTGTCCGCAGGCAGATGCCTGTCTTGGGAGAAGTCCACAGGGCCCGCGTCGGGCTTTCCGCCTTCCGGCGACGACGCGCCATCCGATCCGCGCCACTTCGGTGCGACCCGGTAAACCATCCAGTCCGCGCCTCACGGTGCGGTAGAGAAAACAGAAACCTCATGGGCTGCGCCGCACCCGTCCGCCATTGGCATCCGACCTCTCGCAACCGCACTGGCGGAGCGACGGACGGTGACGCGCGCGCCTGTCTTTCATTTCGGCGACCGGGCCAGGAGCCCGTCGTGCGCCGTGGAGATTCCCTTAATGTCGAAGAAGATGCTTATCGACGCAGCACACGCCGAAGAGACGCGTGTGGTCGTCGTGGACGGAACCCGGGTTGAAGAATTCGATTTCGAAAGCCAGACCCGCAAACAGCTTCGCGGAAACATCTATCTCGCCAAGGTAACCCGCGTCGAACCCAGCCTGCAGGCGGCGTTCATCGAGTATGGCGGCAATCGCCACGGGTTCCTCGCCTTCAACGAGATCCATCCCGACTACTACCAGATCCCGGTCGCCGACCGGGAAGCGCTCATGCGCGACGACTCGCACGATGACGAGGACGACCACGTCTCCGCCCGTCGCGATGACGAGGATGGCGATCACGTCGACGACGAGGAAGACGCCGTCGAAGAAGAACTGGCGCGCCGCAAGCGCCGGCTGATGCGCAAGTACAAGATCCAGGAAGTGATCCGCCGCCGGCAGATCATGCTGGTTCAGGTCGTCAAGGAAGAGCGCGGCAACAAGGGCGCGGCCCTGACCACCTACCTGTCCCTGGCCGGCCGCTATGGCGTTCTGATGCCCAATACGGCGCGGGGCGGCGGCATCAGCCGCAAGATCACGACGGTCACTGACCGCAAGCGCCTCAAGAGCGTGGTCCAGAGCCTCGATGTGCCCCAGGGCATGGGCCTGATCATCCGCACGGCCGGTGCCAAGCGCACCAAGGCGGAAATCAAGCGCGACTATGACTACCTGCTGCGCCTGTGGGAGAACATTCGCGAGACCACCCTGCATTCGGTGGCCCCGGCGCTGATCTACGAGGAAGAAGACCTCGTCAAACGCGCCATCCGCGACATGTACGACAAGGAACTGGAAGGCATCTGGGTCGAGGGTGAAGCCGGCTTCCGCGAAGCGCGCGACTTCATGCGCATGCTGATGCCGAGCCAGGCCAAGAAGGTGTTCCACTACCGCGATCCGGCGCCGCTGTTCGTCAAGCACCGTATCGAAGACCATCTGGCGCAGATCTATTCGCCGGTCGTGCCCCTGCGCTCAGGCGGCTATCTGGTCATCAACCAGACCGAAGCCCTGGTCGCCATCGACGTCAATTCGGGCAAGGCGACGCGCGAGCGCAACATCGAGGCGACCGCTCTCAAGACCAATACCGAAGCCGCAGAAGAAGCGGCCCGCCAGCTGCGCCTGCGCGACCTGGCCGGCCTGATCGTCATCGACTTCATCGACATGGATGAAGGCAAGAACAACCGCGCCGTCGAGAAGGTCCTCAAGGACGCGCTCAAGGACGATCGCGCCCGCATTCAGATGGGCAAGATCAGCGGTTTTGGCCTGATGGAAATCAGCCGCCAGCGCCGCCGCACGGGCGTCCTGGAAGGCACCACCCACGTCTGCGAACACTGCGAAGGCACCGGCCGGGTCCGTTCGGTCGAGTCCAGCGCCCTGGCGGCCCTGCGGGCCGTCGAGGTCGAGGCCCTGAAGGGCAGCGGCGCCATCACCCTGAAGGTCTCGCGCGCCGTCGGCATCTATATCCTGAACGAAAAGCGCGCCTACCTGGTCCGCCTGCAGCAGACCCACGGTCTGTTCGTGACGGTGCTGGTCGACGAGAGCCTCCACGCGGCCGAGAACGAGATCGAGCGCACCGAGCTGGGCGAACGCATCGCCATCGCCCCGCCGCCTCTGTCGGAGGAGGACTTCGACGACGAGGCCTATGACGACGAGGATGAAGCCGACGAGGACGAAGAAATCCTCGATGACGAGTCGCTCGAGGATGAAGACGGCGACGATGACGCCTCGGCCGTCCGCGCTGCAGCTCGCGCCAAGCCTCGGACTGAGCCTGCCAGTGACGACAGCGACCGCAATCGCAAGCGCAAGCGGCGCCGGCGCGGGCGTCGTGACGATGTCGACGCCGGCTCGGACGATGAAACCTCGGAAGAGGCCGAAGGCGAAGACGACGCCGAAGGGGACCGCAGCGACTTCGCCATCGAGGGTGAGGACGAAGAAGCCCGCCGCCGCCGCCGCCGCCGCGGCCGCCGGGGCGGTCGTCGCGGGGGTCGCGAAGACGGTGATCGTCCGACCGACGCCTTCGTCTGGATCCGTCCGCGTGTCCCGTTCGGCGACAGCGCCTTTGCCTGGCATGACCCCGCAGCCCTGGACGGCCGTGGCGGCGAGCCGCGCCGACCTGCGCCGGAGCCGGCCCAGGCCGCGGCCAAACCAGAGCGTGCGGAACGGGCCGAACGGTCGGAACGGCCAGAACGGACCGAACGGTCCGAAGGCCGCTCAAGCCGCAACCGTGGTCGCGGCCGAGGCGAACGTGATGCGCGGCCTGCCGCCATTCAGCCTGTGGCCGATGTCGAACTGCCGCCGATTCCGACCGTCATCGCCGAGCCTCCGCCGAGCGACATCTGGGTCGAACTGCCGGCCCCCAGCGTCGATGCGCCGAAAAAGGCCCGCCGCCCCCGCTCACGCGGTCGCAAGGGTGACGCCCCGGTGATCGAGGACACCATCGAGGCCACCTCCGACGCCGCTGCGCCGGAAGTGGCCGCGCCAGTGGAGCCCGTGGTCGTCGAACCTGTTTCAGTGCCCCAGGTCGCTGAGCCGCCGGCGGTCGAGGTGCAAGCCGCGCCCGAGCCGACCCCGGCCGTGGAAGCGGTTATCGCGCCGACGGCCCCGGTCACGCCGGATCCGGCCGAAATCACCACCCCTCCGGCCAAGCCGCGTGGCGGCTGGTGGCGCCGGGGCTGATGCCCGTTGATGGACGGCCGGACTCTGGTCTGGCCGTCCATGACCCCCATATGCCAGTGTCGCGAACGAAAGCGACGGTTCACAGACCGGCAGGTAGCACGCTAGACTGGCCTCAATCGCGGGGGCGCGACTGGAGACGCTGGATGACCTCGCGAAAGCGGTGGGCTGAACTAAGGCTTCGCGCCCTGTGCTCCGTGACCCTGGTCACGGCACTGACCCTTTCAACCTGGGCTCCTGCCGCCGCCCAGGAAGGGCCCTCTCTGATCCGCGACACCGAGATCGAGGAAATCCTGCATCGTGATGCGGATCCGATCTTCGAGGCGGCGGGGCTGGATTCCCGAACCGTTCGTATCCTGCTGGTCGGCGACAAGTCCCTGAACGCCTTCGCGACCCAGGGTCTGATGATGGGCCTGAATACCGGCCTGATCCTGCAGACCGAGACGCCCAACCAACTGAAGGGTGTCATTGCTCACGAAGCCGGGCACCTGGCCGGCGGTCACCCGATCCGGTCTTCAGAAATGATGCGCGCCGGCCTGAAGCCGATGATCCTGACCATGGGCCTTGGCGTGCTGGCGGCCCTGGCCGGGGCCCCGGACGCCGGTGCCGTGCTGTTGGGCAACGCCTCCTATTTCGGGACCCTCGGCGCGCTCGGCTATAGCCGGGACCAGGAGTCGCGCGCCGACCAGGCCGCCGCGGGTTTCCTGGAAGCGACCGGCCAGTCCGGCCGCGGGCTGGTCGAGTTTTTCGACAATTTCCGCTACCAGGAAGTCTTTGATCAGGCCCGGCGGTTCGCCTATTTCCGCAGCCACCCCCTGTCCTCAGAGCGGATCGAGACCCTGCGCAGCCGGGTTGAGCGCCAGTCCCACTACGACGCCGTGGACAGTCCGGCGGACCTGGCCGAGCATCAGATCATGCGGGCCAAGCTCGAAGGGTTTCTCAACCCTCAGATTGCGCTGATGAAATACAAGGAAGCCGACACCAGCTTCCCGGCCCGCTATGCCCGCGCGATCGCCTATTATCAGATGAAGGAGCCCGACCGAGCCCTGAAACTGATCGACGGCCTGCTCGAGGACAATCCCGAGAACCCGTATCTGTGGGAACTGAAGGGTCAGGTCCTGTTCGAGTTCAATCGCGTCGAACAGGCCGAAGCGCCTCAGAGAAAGTCCGTGGCCCTGAAGCCCGACGCTCCCCTGCTGCGCATCAATCTAGGCCAGACCCTGATCAGCCTGAAGGACACCGCCAAGGTCGAGGAGGGTGTGCGCGAGCTCAAGCGCGCCCTTCTCAATGACAACGACAATGCCGTGACCTGGCGTTTGCTGGCCCAGGCCTATGACAAGCAGGGCAAGGACGGCGACGCCCGTCTGGCGACCGCGGAACAGTATTTCTCGCTCGGCGCGGCCCAGGAGGCCCGGGTCTTCGCCATGCGGGCACGAGAGCTCCTGACCAAGGACACCCCCGAGTGGCGACGGGCCACGGATATCGTCCTGGCCTCGCGTCCGAGCAATCAGGACCTTAAGGATCTCGCCAAGGAAGGCGCGACCCAGTCCGTTTTCCGTCGTTAAACCAGACCCCCAAACCTGAGACTCTTATGAGCCCTTTCCGCCGCCCCGGCGCCCTCGTCCTGTCTTTCGCCCTTTCGGGCATCCTCCTGGGGGCCTGCGCTCCGGCCAAGGCCGACAAGGAGTTTGGCGACAAGGTTCGCGCCTATCTTCTGGAGCACCCCGAAGTGCTGTTGGAAGTCAGCGCCAAGCTGGAGCAGAAACAGGCCACCAAGGCCGCCGAGGCCGGACGCAAGGCGCTTGATCAGTTCCGGCAGGCCATCGAACGCGATCCCCGCGATTTCGTCGCCAATCCGAACGGCACGATCACGGTCACCGAGTTCTTCGATTACCGGTGTGGCTATTGCCGGCTCGCCGCGCCGGAGATCCTGAAGCTGATCGCCGAAAACCCGGATGTGCGGTTTGTCTTCAAGGACTTCGTGATCTTCGGCCGCGACTCCGAAGCCGCCGCACGCCTGATGCTGGGAGCCAAGGCCCAGGGCAAGTCCCTGCTGCTGCACCGGGCCTTGATGGCCGAGAAGAGCCTGGATGAAGCCTCAGCCTACCGCATCGCGGCCGGACTGGGCATTGACGTTGCCAAGGCTCGCAGTCTTGGCGCATCGGCAGGCGTAACCCAGCACCTCGCCGACACCCACGCCCTGGCCCAGTCCCTGGCCATCGAAGGCACGCCGGCCTACATCGTCGGGGACACCATCATTCCCGGGGCCGACATTCAGGCCCTGAAACTGGCGATCGCCAAGGCCAAGGCTGCGGCGCTGAAACGCGCCTAGATCAGACCCGCGAGGGGCGAACTCGGATCGGCGTAGCGACGCATCGGCATCCGTCCGGCCAGATAGGCCTCGCGGCCGGCGATCACCGCATGCTTCATTGCGCGCGCCATGCGGATCGGGTCCCTGGCCTCGGCGATGGCCGTGTTCATCAGGATGGCGTCGCAGCCCAACTCCATGCCGATCGCAGCATCCGAGGCTGTGCCGACCCCGGCGTCAACCAGAACGGGTACCTTGGCGTTCTCGATGATGATGCGCAGATTGACCCGGTTCTGAATGCCGAGGCCTGACCCGATCGGGGCCCCCAGCGGCATGATCGCCACGGCCCCGGCCTCCTCGAGCTTGCGGCAATAGACCGGATCGTCCGAGCAATAGACCATGACCTGAAACCCGTCAGCGACGAGCAGTTTCAGAGACCGAAGCGTCTCCTCCATGTCGGGGAAGAGGGTCTTGGGATCGGAAAGGACTTCCAGCTTCACCAGGTCCCAGCCACCGGCCTCGCGGGCCAGGCGCAGGGTTCGCACCGCATCCTCGCCAGTGAAACAGCCCGCCGTATTGGGCAGGTAGGTGAAGCGGTCCTGCTTGATGTAGTCGACCAGCAGGGGCTGGCTCGGGTCGGTGAGATTCACCCTCCGGACCGCCACGGTGACGATCTCGGCACCGGCGGCCTCTGCCGCTGCGGCATTGGTCGCATAGTCCTTGTACTTGCCCGTGCCGACGATCAGGCGCGAGGTGAAGGTACGACCGGCGACCGTCCAGCTGTCGTCGGAGGTCAGGGCGGATTCGGGGGAAACATGCGCGTTCATGGGGGTGGTTTACGCCCCGTCAGGCGCGGATTCAAACCTGTCGGTCAGCCGCCGCCGATAAATGTCACGATCTCGATGCGATCGCCGTCCGACAGGGCCGTTTCGCCATAGGTCGATCGCGGCACGATCTCGAGATTGCGTTCCACAGCGACCTTGCGGGCGTCGAGACCCAGGACTTGAACGAGATCTGCGACGCTGGAAACGTCAGCGATGTCTCGCTCGTCGCCATTCAGAAAAAGCCTCATCTCACCTCCTGCGCGAGCGCTGCTTGTGACCCGGCGGAACCGGCTATACAAGACCTTCGGAATCGACGGCGGAGCCGAATGGTAAAACCGATCCATGTGCTGAGCGGCCCCAATCTCAACTTGTTGGGAACGCGTGAGCCCGAGATCTATGGCAAGGACACGCTGGACGATGTCCGGGCGCGCTGCGAGGCGCGTGCGGCAACGCATGGCCATTCGGTGGTCTTCCTTCAGTCCAACCACGAGGGCCAGTTGATCGACTGGGTCCAGGAGGCGCGTGTGTCGGCTTCCGCCCTGATCCTCAATCCGGCTGGCTACGGCCACACCTCGATTGCCTTGCTGGATGCCCTCAAGACCTTGAGCATCCCGGTGATCGAGTGCCACCTGTCCAACCCGGCGGCCAGGGAGGAATTCCGCCGCCATACGTATGTCTCGCTGGCAGCCACGGGGATCGTCTCCGGCTTCGGCGCGGCGAGTTATGAACTGGCGATCGAGGCCGCTATCGGCCTGATCGGCGCGAACTAGGTCCTGCCCGCCGCTAGGTCAAACCCTGCGGGCCACGAGAACAAGGTAGCTTCAATGTCCAATTCCAAGGCTTCCGCCGATCCGGTCGAAACTCCGTCGATCGACGCCCGCCTGGTCCGCAAACTGGCGGACATCCTGAAGGACACCGGCCTGAGCGAAATCGAGGTCGAGCACGCCGGACTGAAGATCCGGGTCGCGCGCGAACTGACCGTAGCCGCCTCGGCCACAACCTATGTCCAGGCCCCGCAAGCCTATGCGCCGCAACCTGCGCCGGCACCTATGGCTGGAGCGGCTCCGGTCGCTGAAGCGCCCGCCGCAGCCGCGCCCGCCGCACGCGCCGCCGGCGATCTGGTCAAGTCGCCGATGGTCGGCACCGTCTACATGTCGCCGCAGCCCGGCGCGGACGCCTTCATCAAGGTCGGTGACACGGTCGCAGCGGGCCAGACCCTGCTGATCGTCGAGGCCATGAAGACGATGAACCCGATCTCGGCCCCGAAGGCCGGCAAGGTCGTCGAGATCCTCGTCGGTGACGCCCAGCCCGTCGAGTTCGGCGAACCCCTCGTCGTCATCGAGTAACGATCATGTTTGACAAGATTCTGATCGCGAACCGGGGCGAGATCGCGCTCCGGGTTCACCGCGCCTGCAAGGAAATGGGCATCGCCACTGTGGCGGTCCACTCCGAGGCCGACTCCAACTCCATGTGGGTGCGCCTGGCCGACGAAAGCGTCTGCATCGGCCCCGCCCCCGCCGCCAAGAGCTACCTGAACATCCCGTCGATCATCGCCGCTTGCGAGATCACCGGCGCCCAGGCGGTCCACCCCGGCTACGGCTTCCTCTCCGAGAACGCCCGCTTCGCCGAGATCGTGGGCGCACACGGCTTCACCTTCATCGGTCCCAAGCCGGAACATATCCGGATGATGGGCGACAAGATCACCGCCAAGCAGGCCGTGAAGGACGCCGGCATCCCCGTCGTTCCCGGTTCCGACGGCGGCGTGGCGACCGAGGAAGAGGCCTTTGCGGCCGCCGACCTGATCGGCTTCCCCGTGCTGATCAAGGCCGCCTCCGGCGGCGGCGGTCGCGGCATGAAGGTCGCCCAGACGCGTGAGGATCTGGCCGAAGCGGTTTCGACCGCCCGCTCGGAAGCCCGTGCGGCCTTCGGCGACGACACGGTCTATATGGAGCGCTACCTCCAGAAGCCGCGCCACATCGAGATCCAGGTCATCGCCGACAGCCACGGCAATGTCGTGCACCTGGGCGAACGCGACTGTTCGCTGCAGCGCCGCCACCAGAAGGTTCTGGAAGAAGCCCCCTCGCCCGCCCTCGGCGCCGCCGATCGCGCCAAGATCGGCAAGATCGTCGTCGATGCGGTCAAGGCCATCGGCTATCTCGGCGTCGGCACCATCGAGTTCCTGTGGGAGAACGGCGAGTTCTTCTTCATCGAGATGAACACCCGCCTGCAGGTCGAACATCCGGTCACCGAGGCCATCACCGGCATCGACCTGGTCCGCGAGCAGATCCGCATCGCCGCAGGCCTGCCCCTGTCCTTCACCCAGGCCGACGTGGTGTTCGAAGGCCACGCCATCGAGTGCCGGATCAATGCCGAGAACGCCCGGACCTTCACGCCCTCGCCGGGCACCATCACCGACTTCCACGCCCCCGGCGGCCTGGGCGTTCGCCTGGATTCGGCGATCTATACCGGCTACGCGATCCCGCCCTATTACGACAGCCTGATCGGCAAGCTGATCGTCCATGGCCGCGACCGTCAGGAATGCATTGCCCGCCTGAGGCGCTGCCTGGGCGAGATGGTCGTCGGCGGTATCGAAACCACGATCCCGCTGTTCCAGGACCTGCTGGTCCAGCCAGACATCCTGGCGGGCGACTACGACATCCACTGGCTGGAGCGCTGGATCAAGGCGCAGGGCTAGGGCTGGCGAAGGCGCGCGGATGGACGCCTTCACAGTCGATGATCTGATCCGATGCTACGAGCGCGGCGTCTTTCCGATGGCGGACGCGCGTGAGGATGACAGCATCTTCCTGATCGACCCGGAGCGACGGGGCGTGTTGCCGCTTGAGGGCGTCCACATCCCCCGTCGCCTCGCGAGGACGGTTCGTTCGGATCTCTTCCAGGTCCGGATCGACAGCGCCTTCGATGGCGTCGTTGAGGCCTGCGCGGCCTCCCGTCCCGGCCGGCTGGAAACCTGGATCAATGCCCCGATCCAGCAGATGTATGGGGCGCTGTTTGCCCGTGGCCTGGCCCACTCCGTCGAATGCTGGCGGGAGGGTCGGATGGTCGGAGGTCTCTACGGCGTCGCCTTGGGCGCGGCCTTTTTCGGCGAAAGCATGTTTTCGACCGAACGCGACGCCAGCAAGGTGGCGCTGGCCCATCTGACGGCGCGGCTGAAGTTCGGCGGCTACACGCTGCTCGACACCCAGTTCATCACCGACCATCTGCAGCAGTTCGGAGCCGTCGAAATTCCGAGAGCAGACTACCGGCGGCGTCTCAGGAGCGCCTTGCCGGGCCTGGCCGACTTCTACCGCTTCTCGGCGGGCGCAACCGGCGCGGAGGTCTTGCAGGCGATCAGCCAGGCGTCATAGACGGGATGCTGCAACGGGTTCATGCCCGGCGAATTGGCGTACATCCAGCCCTTGTAGACCTGGCGCCCGGGAGGGGCGACCCGACCGGCCACAGCCTTGGGCTGGGTATCCACCAGGACATAGGCCGTGGATTCCGGAGCCACTTCGTCGGAGGCCGAGGTCTCGCAAGCCCGCACCGTGAAGATCAGCGTCTTGTACCGGATGGGCTGGCCGACCGGGGCCTCGAACCGCATGGTTTCGGTGGTCACCTTGTCGAGCGCCTGCAGAATGGCGACGTTCGAACGCGCCCGCTTGGCTGGCTCGAGCGGTTTGGCCGCTGTTGCTGGCTTGACGACGGCGGGCTTGGCGACCGGTTGTTCTTCTACGGCATCGCTTTGAACGACGGGCGTTGCCGGCCGCGGCTGGACCGAGTCCGGTGCCGGAGCAACGGGGGCCGACGGGGCCTGCAGGGCTACAGGGGCGGTCGATTGACGCGCGGACACGCCGCCAACAGCCGTCAGGCTAAGGGCCAGCACGACCAGGCCGAGTTTCGCCCTGCGGGTCATCGGACCTATTCCGGCTTCCAGGGCTGGTAGTCGCTCGTCGCTACGGCGCGCTCTCCGCCCCGCGACAGGGAGCCCTTTGGACGCCAGGCGTGGACGGTCCCGGTCAGGTTGGGGATGTGATCCTTTTCCCAGCTGCGACGCGGCAGCGGGTTCGTGGTCGGCGGCTCATCGAAGGTATAGTGCAACCAGCCGCTCCATTCGGCCGGCACCTTCGAAGCCTCGGCATAACCGTCATAGATCACCCAGCGGCGCTTGTGGCTGTCATAGCTGTCGCTGGCGTCACGGGCTTCGAAATAGCGATTGCCGAAATCGTCCTGACCCACGAACACGCCGCGACGGCCAATGTGGAAGCGCTGACCGAGGGTCGCGCCATTCCACCACGTGAAGATCGCTTTCAGCACTACTTCTGCACCCGAGTTTGCAAGGCCTTCATGGTCGCGCCGAGCACGACGAAGCGCACGGACTATAGGCCGCGCAGCTTCTAGCGTCCAGCTTCTGACCGGGCGATGGCAATTCAACATCTTGTGGATGGTATGCAACTGGACCCCCACATCTATTGAAGCGCCGCGGACCTCGATCTAGATTGTCGGCCTCTTGGCGCTCAGCCGCGGAATCGCCCATGCGCAGTCAGTCCGGAATTGTCGATCAACCTTACCGGGCGGAACGACGCGAGCTTGAGCGCTGCAACGGCGTCGTTGAGGTCCTCGCACCCTCCACCTGGACCGATGCTCGGGTCGAAGCCTGGCTGGATTGGTTCGGTGAACCCCAGGCGGCAGACGAACTCTTGGGAGGCGGGCCGGCCCGCTATGCCGAAGGTCTCGCCAAGGCGGGCCTGGCCAAGGGCCTGTTCGCCGATCCTGCGGATGCCGGCGCGTTCCAGGACGCACTGCTGACGACCATGCTCAGCGGCCTGGCGACGCCAGGCTCGGCCGGGTTGGCCCTGACGCCCCTGCCAGACATCGCCGAGATCGAATTTCGCCACGCCGCCGAAGCCCAGCTGGGGCGCCTGAGAAGCCATGCCCTGGCCAGCAGGGCCGCCGAACGGCTGGACGCTGCCCTTGCCCAGGTTGGAGACACCGTCCAGCGCTGCCATGGCGACGCCAAGGCCTGCGCAGATCCCCGCAAGAACAGCGCCCTCGCCCGCGCCGCCCGCCGGGCCCGCGACCTTGGGGCCGATGACCGGATGATCTCCGAAGCCATCGCCCTAGCCGGCGCCAGCCGGACACCGCTGCTTGATCACAGCGCGCCGCCGAAAATCTCGATGGTGGCGTCTGGCTCGCGCGCCACCGTTTCTGCCGGCGATGACAATGCCAGTTTCGCCGCCCAGATCGGCTGGGAAACCAGTGCCCTGACCCTGGCCCTATCCCTGGAAGACACCGAAGTCCTGGTCCGCGGGAGCGGGTTTGGTGCAGTGATCGATGCCTGCGCCTTTCAGAAGGACGTCGGCTTCGACATCCAGGGCTTCACCTATGCCGTTCACATCTGGGCGACGGCGCTGGAAATCGAGCGCGGGGAACAGCCCGCAAGGCTCGGCCTGGCCGGCGTCGGCGACTGGCTGCTGACCCAGGGCCTGTCCCTGGCGAGCAGTGACGGTCGCGACGGTGCCGCAGCCCTCTGGGCGCTGACCGTCGGTGCCGCCCTGTCCGCCAGTGCGGAAGCCGCTGCAAGCCTGGGGGCCGAACCGGCCTTCATCCAGGATCGGCAGATTGTCCTGCGCGGTCTCGCCGAGCGACGGGTACGGGCAGCCGCCCTGCGTTCACCCCTGGCCTCGGAAGCGGCCACGGCCCTGGCCATGGCCCACGGCCTGGCCAAGAAGCATGGACTGCGGTCCTGCGCCCTGATCTCGGCTTTCGAGGACCCCGAAGCGGCCCTTCGACTGGGTAGTCGCCCAACGGGCTGGGCGGGTGTCGCATCGCCGGTATCCGTCACCCAGACCGCGGATGGCCTGCTCGTGCCCGCATTCAGCGCTGCCGCCTTCGGATGCCTGTCCGGGGCCAAGGCCGATATAGACGCCGCGCGCCGCCATGCCCTCGGCCATGGATCTCTGATCGACTCTCCGGCCATCGACCACGCTGTCCTGCAGGCGCGAGGCTTTACATCCCACGAGATCGAACAGGTCGAGGACGCTCTGAGATCGGCCAACGGGCTTCGGCAGGCCTTTGCGCCGGCTATCGTCGGGGCCGGATTCCTGAGCGACGTCCTCGGTGCGCCATCCCGCGCCCTGGCCCAGGCCGATTTCGATACCCTGGCCTTTGCTGGCTTTTCGCCGGCCGAGATCCTCACCGCGGAGCACCATGCCCTCGGTACCGGCCGACTGGCCGACTGCGAGGCCCTCAGCCCCGAAATCCGTGCCGTCTTTCTCTCCGCCGAAGCGCCGGTCCTGGCCGATCGCCTGGCCATGGTGGTGGCCGTGGAGACCTTCGCCTGCCTGCCGGTACCGGTCGAGCTGCACCTGCCCTTCGACTCCCGGCCGGCGGATGGTGCACGCCTGCAGGCCGCAGCCGCCCGCGCCGGGGTACGCGCCCTTCGCCTGCAACGGGCCGAGCCGCCGGCCAGCTTCAAGCTGGACCTGCCGGAAGAACCCGTCGAGACGCCGCGACCGGCGGCTCGCGAACCCATCGTCACAGAGCGGGTCATTGAGAAGATCGTCGAGCGTGACCGCTCCCGCCGCAAGCTTCCGGACCGCCGCAAGGGCTATATCCAGAAGGCGGCCGTCGGGGGTCACAAGGTCTATCTGCATACCGGCGAGTATGACGATGGCGAGGTCGGCGAGATCTTCATCGACATGCACAAGGAAGGCGCCGCCTTCCGCAGCCTGATGAACAACTTTGCCATCGCCGTGTCGCTGGGCCTGCAGCATGGCGTGCCTCTGGACGAATTTGTCGATGCCTTTGTCTTCACGCGCTTTGAGCCGGCCGGACCGGTAACGGGCAACGACTCCATCAAGTCGGCGACCTCGATCCTCGACTATGTCTTCCGCGAACTCGGCGTTTCCTATCTCGGCCGGGACGACCTCGCCAATGCTGACCCGCAGGAGTTCAATGCGGACGGCCTGGGCCACGGCAAGGCCGACGCTCCCGAGGCTGCGGCCGAGCCCCTGCCCGCCAGCAAGTTCATCTCCAAGGGCTTCTCGCGTGGCGCGGCCACAGACAACCTTGTCTTCCTGCCGTTTGGTGGGCGCAAGCTCGAGGACAGTGGACGGGCCGCCAGCAGCGAAGCCGACTTCTGCCCGGCCTGCGGCGACATCGCCCTGACACAGCGCGGTGCCATCACGGTCTGTGACAGCTGCGGGACCCAGTCCAACCGCTCTGAGCCGGCCAGCTGATCCTCGCCGGGTGTCCCTGTTCGTCTGGCCTTAAGGTTGCTGAGCCATGGTCCTAGCGCCTTTACCCGCCAGGATGCGTTCCAGAATGACACCGATCGCCCGCCTTGCCGCCCTTGTCCTCAGCCTTGCCACTGTGGCGAGCGCCCAGCCTGTGCTGGCCCAGAACGCCGGTCAGATCGCCAAGGTGCGCAAGGGTGCCAGTTGCCCGGGTTGCAATCTCTTTCAGGCGGACCTTACCGGCCTGACCCTGCGCGGTCTCAATCTGTCCGGAGCACGACTGCGCCAGGCCGAGCTCTCCACGGTCGTCATGAACCGCACCCGTTTCGCGAGGGCGGATCTTCGCGATGCCAATGCCTATGGCGGCGTATTCAGCGGAGCCAGCTTTGCCGGGGCGGATCTGACCAATGCCAGCTTTGTCGGCACCTACCTTGCGGGGGCCAATTTCACCGGGGCCAATCTGGGTGGTGTCAATTTCTCGGGGGCCGAAATGAACCGCGCCCTGGGACTGACCCAGGCCCAGCTGAACCGGGCCTGCGGCGATCCCGCCACCCGTTTACCGCGTGGCCTTACCCTTCCCGGTTGCCGTTAAGGTCCTGTCATTACGGCGATTTAAGTGGCGCCGGGCGGCTCCCGGCCCCAAATCGTATCCATGCCGTCGCGTACTGACGGGTAGGAGAACATCATGTCCCGCATGGGCGTTTCACTCGCGGTTCTGACCCTGGCCCTTTCGACCCTGGCCGGACAGGCCCAAGCCGGTCCTGAGGACAAGGACGTCGCTCGGCTGGTGTCGTTCGGCGGCATGTGCGTCAGCTGCGAGCTGTCGGGCCGCAAGCTGACCGGTGCCAAGTTCACCGGTGCCAATTTTGACCGCGCGATCCTGATTGGCGCGGACCTCCGGGGTGCAGCCTTCTACGGCTCCAACTTCTCAGGTGCGGATCTGAGCCGTGCCGATCTTCGCGGGGCCGAGATGCGGGGTGCCAATTTCGTCAATGCCAACTTTTCCGATGCCCGCCTGTCGGGCGTGGAAAGCAGCGGCGCAAACCTGGCCAATGCCAATCTCAGCCGCGCCGACTTCTCATCATCTGAACTGCACGGTGCCAACATGGTCGGGGCCAATCTCGGCAAGGCCAACTTCTCCAGTGCGGAACTGACAGGGGCAAACCTGATGTCGGTCAATGCCCGCGGAGCCGATTTCCGGAACGCCGAGCTCAATGCCGCCAACCTGACCGGCGGCCGGTTCGACCAGACCGACCTGCGGGGCGTGGAGATGACCGGGGCAACCCTGCGCGGCGCGATCTTCCATGGTGCCGATTTCCGTGGCGCGGACCTGTCGGGCGCGTCACTGGGCGGCGCGGACCTGTCCAATGCGAAAGGTCTGGACCAGGATCAGCTGGACGAGGCCTGCGGGGACAGCTCGACCCGACTGCCGCGCGGACTGACGGTACGTGCCTGCCGTGGCGAGCGGCGGCAGATCCGCGTGATGGTCGACTTTCAGCGGGCCAAGGCCGAGGCCGAGGCTCAGCGCGCCGCCGCCGAAGGGCAACGGGCGGCCGCAGAGGCCCAGCGCGCGGCTCAGGCTGCAATCCCCAAGCCGCCCAAGCCGCCAGCACCGCCCAAGCCCCCCAAGTACTAGCCGCAAAATCAAAAGGCCCTGGTCTCACGACCAGGGCCTTTTTCATTCAAGCGAAGGGCTGGAAACTAGACCTTGATCGGCGGTGCCGAACGGATGTGCAGTTCCTTGTACTGCCGGTCCTGGGCTTCAGCCGGGGCATTCATCAGCAGATCCTGGCCCTGCTGGTTCAGCGGGAAGGCGATGACCTCGCGGATGGCGACCTGCTCGGCGAGCAGCATGACGATGCGGTCGATGCCGGGGGCCAGACCGCCGTGCGGGGGAGCCCCGAAGCGGAAGGCGTTCAGCATTCCGCCAAACTGCTCCTCGACAACCTCGGCGCCATAGCCGGCGGTCTCGAAGGCCTTGAGCATGATCTCGGGCTTGTGGTTCCGGATCGCGCCCGAGCACAGCTCGTAGCCATTGCAGACGATGTCGTACTGATAGGCGCGGATGGTCAGCGGGTCCTGGGTCTCCAGGGCCTCAAGACCGCCCTGTGGCATCGAGAACGGGTTGTGCGAGAAGTCGACGCGCTTCTCGTCCTCGTTCCACTCGAACATCGGGAAGTCGACGATCCAGCAGAACTTGAACTGCTCTTCGTCCACCAGCTTCAGCTCGGTCCCGACGCGGGTGCGCGCCAGACCAGCGAACTTGGCGAAGACAGCCGGATCGCCAGCCACGAAGAAGGCGGCGTCGCCGTTCTTCAGGCCGAGGCTCTCCATCAGGGCCGAGACTGGCTCCCCGAGGTTCTTGGCGATCGGGCCACCCCAGCCGCCCTGGTCTTCCGACCAGAAGACATAGCCAAGGCCGGGCTGGCCTTCGCCCTGGGCCCAGCTGTTCATGCGGTCGCAGAAGGCGCGGCTGCCGCCGGTCGGTGCGGGAATGGCCCACACCTTGTTCTTGGCATCAGCGCCGAGGATCTTGGCGAACAGGCCAAAACCGCCGTCGCGGAAATGTTCGGAGACATCCTGCATCTTGATCGGGTTGCGCAGGTCAGGCTTGTCGCTGCCGTACCAGGCCATCGACTGGGCATAGGTCAGGCGCTCAAAACCCTTGTGCTCCAGCGACGCGCCGAAATCGTTGGTGAAGGTATGGGTGCCCGAGATCGGCGAGACCGGCTTGCCGCCCGAGAATTCCTCGAACACGCCGTGCATCACCGGCTCGATGGCCGCGAACACGTCTTCCTGGGTGACGAAGCTCATCTCGACGTCGAGCTGGTAGAATTCCAGCGAGCGGTCGGCGCGCAGGTCTTCGTCGCGGAAGCACGGGGCGATCTGGAAGTAGCGGTCGAAGCCCGAGACCATCAGCAGCTGCTTGAACTGCTGCGGGGCCTGAGGCAGGGCGTAGAACTTGCCAGGATGCAGACGCGACGGCACCAGGAAGTCGCGTGCGCCTTCCGGCGATGAGGCCGTCAGGATCGGGGTCTGATACTCAAGGAAACCCTGCTCGACCATGCGGTGACGGATCGAGTGGATCACCTTGCTGCGCAGCACGATGTTCTTGTGCAGGGTCTCGCGGCGCAGATCCAGATAGCGGTGCTTGAGGCGGATTTCTTCGGGATAGTCCGGCTCGCCGAACACCGGCAGCGGCAGCTCGGCGGCTTCCGAAAGCACTTCCACGGCGGTGACGTGGATCTCGATCTCGCCGGTCGGCAGGTTGGGATTTACCGCCGCGGCGTCGCGGGCCAGCACCTTGCCATCCACCTTGATCACGCTCTCGGCGCGCAGGCGCTCGACGATGGCGAAGCCGGGCGTTTCGGGATGCAGGACCAGTTGGGTCAGGCCGTAGTGATCGCGCAGGTCGATAAAGACCAGGCCACCATGGTCGCGCTTGCGATGGATCCAGCCTGAGACCCGGACATCGGCGCCGGTGTCGGAAGCCCGAAGGGCGCCGCAGGTGTGGGTGCGGTAGGCGTGCATCGTGGTCATGACTAAGTCTTCGAAAGTCGCGGGAACGCGTTGATTTGCAAGGCGCGGAAAGGCGCATGGGGGGGCGTTGATGTCAAGGATTCTGAGGTTTCACCCATGATCCTTTCCCTCTGAAATCACGAGCTCGCGCGTTGGCGGGGGCCTGGCCTGTTCCGCATGCAGGCCCACCGAACGGCCCCTTGGCGCCTGAAAAGCTCGGCATTGACTTCCCGAATTACCGCCGTAATTCTAGCTAATCTTACAACGGTAATTCAATTGGAGAATTCCATGCGCCTCATTGCCCTGTCAGCTGCCGCAACGTTCCCATTGGCCACGCCGGCACTGGCCGCTCCCGCAGCCGAACACCTGACCCTAGTCGAGGTCTTCGGTCATGCCGCCCTGCCCGTCCAACTGATCATGCTGCTGCTGGTGGCCTCCACCCTTTGCGCTCCGGTCCTGCTGAGCCTTGACCGGTCCGCAGCCCTTTCCGCCCTCGCCAGGGGCGCGCCGTTGCTCGCCGGTGCCGCCAGCCTGTTTACCCTGCTCGCTGGTGCTGTCGGGATCGCCAATAGTCCGACGGTTCCCAGCCTGACGGTACTGGCACCGGGCTTTGCGGAAATGCTGCTCCTGCTCGTCCTGGGCCTGCTGGCCACCTTCTCGGCGGTCGTCTGTCGCGAGTTGGCCACGGAGCGTACACGGGCCCTGCCCTCTGCCGACTAGCCACCGTCATGGCGCGGGGTCGTTCGGTCCCGGTCTCGCGCCCCTCACACCTGCGGCGAATCCGCCGCACCTGGTGAGAATTGCCGCCTCGCCCTTGCAATCCCGACTGTTTTAGCCTCCTTAAGCGGCCAATCGGACCTCTTTTCGCCCGCGCCTCATCGGCAAGGCGGCCAAAAAGGTCTATATTTCAGAAGATAAGACCAAGAACACGGTCCATTTGGGGGTCGTATTTGGTCGTGGCGCGGGCCGCACGTGTGTGTGCCGTCCGCTTGAACCGAATTGGACCTATATGCCCTTCCCCGCCTCCCACCCCGCTCTTGAGCGGGCTCTTGCTGCTCAGGGTTATGCTGAGCCCACCCCCGTCCAGGCCGCCGTGCTGGAAGCCGATGCCGAAGGCCGCGACCTGCTGGTCAGCGCCCAGACCGGCTCCGGCAAGACCGTTGCCTTCGGCCTGGCCGCCGCACCCACCCTGCTCGGCGATGCCGAAGTCCTGGGCAAGGCCGGCGCGCCCATGTGCCTGGTCATCGCCCCCACACGCGAACTGGCCATCCAGGTCAATCGCGAGCTGGCCTGGCTCTATGCCGAGGCCAAGGCCGTGGTCGTCAACTGCGTCGGCGGCATGGATGCCCGCCGCGAGCAACGCGCCCTGAATTTCGGGGCCCACATCGTGGTCGGCACGCCTGGCCGACTGCGGGACCATATCGAGCGGGGCCACCTTGACCTGTCGGAGCTGAAGGTCGCCGTCCTCGATGAGGCCGACGAGATGCTCGACATGGGCTTCCGCGAAGACCTCGAGTTCATCCTCGACGCCGCACCCAAGGAACGCCGCACCCTGCTGTTCTCGGCCACCCTGGCACGTGAGATCGTGCAACTGGCCAAGAGCTATCAGAACGACGCCCTGCGCATCGACACCGTCGGCCGCAATGAGCCGCACCGCGACATTGAGTATCGCGCCGTGCGGGTTGCCCCCAACGAGATCGAGCATGCGATCGTCAACCTGCTGCGCTATTTCGAAAGCCCCGGCGCCCTGGTGTTCTGCAACACCCGCGAAAGCGTCCGCGCCATGCACAGCAAGCTGCGCGAGCGCGGCTTCGCCGTGGTCGGCCTGTCGGGCGAGCTGTCGCAACGTGAACGCGCCGACGCCCTGCAGGCCCTGCGCGACGGTCACGCCCGCGTCTGCGTCGCCACCGAAGTCGCCGCGCGCGGACTGGACCTTCCCGATCTGGGCCTGGTCATCCACGCCGAACTGCCGGTCAACAAGGCCACCCTGCTTCACCGTTCGGGCCGCACCGGCCGGGCCGGCAAGAAGGGCGTCTCGGCCCTGGTCGTGCCCTATACCCGTCGCCGCAAGGCCGAGCAGCTGCTGATGGCCGCCGGCGTCGAAGGCCACTGGGGCGGTGCCCCGACCGCCGACGAGATCCGCATCAAGGACACCGAGCGTCTGCTCGACGATCCGATCTTCGACGAGGCCGTGGTCGAAGAAGACACCGCCCTGGCCGAGGCCATGCTGGCCAAGCGTACGCCGCTTGAGATCGCCGCCGCCCTGATCCGCACCCGCCGCGCCAAGCTGCCGGCGCCGGAAGAGATCTATGATGACCCGCGCCACGGGGCCGATCCGGGCCCGCGTAGCCGCGAGCCCCGCGAGTTCGGCCAGGACCGCGACTTCGGTGGCGACCGTCCCGAACGCGAGCCACGGGCCGACATGAACGGTGCCGAATGGTTCCGCCTCAATACCGGCCGTCGCAACAACGCGGACCCCAAGTGGCTGATCCCGTTGATCTGTCGTCTGGGCCACGTGACCAAGAAGGACATCGGTTCGATCCGGATCTTCGACTACGACACCAAGTTCGAGATCTCGGCCGAGGCTGCGGTGAAGTTCGGCGCTGCGGTGCAGGCTACCGTCCGTGACGACGTCGCCATCACTCCGACCGCAGCTCCGGCCGCTCGCGATGCCGGTCCGCGCAAGGACTATGCGCCGCGTCCGCCTCGCGACGACGCCGCGCCCCGCGAGTTCAAGCCACGTCCGCCTCGCGATGAAGCGCCGCGTTCGCCGCGCGCCAATGCGCCCGGCTCGCGCGATCACACGCCGCGCCCCTCGACCTATAGCGATGACGGCTTCAGCACCGCCAAGCCTTATGGCAAGGGCGAAGAGCCGAAGGGCGACTACAAGGCTCGCCCCCCTCGCGATCGCGACAATGCCGCTCCGCGTGAGTTCAAGCCCCGTGCAGAATTCAAGCGCGACGCTGCCCCGCGCGACTTCAAGCCCCGCGCGCCCCGGGATGACGCGCCGCGTCCGTACTCGCCGGCCGACAGCGAAGGTGGTGCCAAGCGCGCCTACAAGCCGCGCGCCGAAGGCCGGGATGATGCTCCCAAGCGCGACTTCAAGCACCGTTCCGGCGCTGCACCCAAGGCGTTCGGCGAGAAGGCCTCCGGCCCGCAGACGACCTATTCGCCCAAGCCCCGCGGCGAGGGTCCCGCCAAGCCGTTCAAGGGCCCCAAGCCCTTCAAGGCCAAGGGTTTCGACGGCGGCAAGCCGGCCGGTAAGCCGTTCAAGAAGAAGTAGTTGTGGATTGAAAATCCTCCCCCTAGCGGGGGAGGTGTCCGCGAAGCGGTCGGAGGGGGGGAGTTCTGTTGGCGCATTGCCGGCCACCCCCTCCGGCCCTTTCGGGCCGCCTCCCCTTCAGGGGGAGGACTTGCGCTTCTCGCGCTAAACCGCCTGGCCGGCGCTCCAGCCCGAGGCCCAGGCCCACTGGAAATTGAAGCCGCCCAGCCAGCCGGTGACGTCCACGACCTCGCCGATGAAATAGAGCCCAGGGACGTCCTTGGCCTGCATGGTCCGCGAGTCCAGATCGTTGGTGTCCACGCCGCCCAGCGTTACTTCCGCCGTGCGATAGCCTTCCGAGCCAACGGGCTTGAAGGTCCAGGCATTCACGGCAGCCGCCAGCCTGCCGAGCACCTTGTCGGAACAGTCGGCGATATTGCCCTGGGCGCCTTCGTCGTCAGAGACGATCTGGGCCACCCGTTGCGGCAGGAAGCTCGCCATCACCGTCGACACCGCCCGCTTCGGCGTCGCGGTGCGCGCCGCCTTCAGGGCCGCCAGGGCGTCAACGCCGGGGGCCATGTCGACCCGGATCTCGTCGCCTTCCCGCCAGTAGGACGAAATCTGCAGGATCGACGGACCGGACAGCCCCCTGTGGGTGAACAGCATGCCTTCCTGGAACTTCGTCTTGCCGTGGGCCACGACGGCGTCGAGCGCCACGCCTGACAGGGGAACCAGACGCTCCAGGGCCCGGACCTCGAAGGTCAGGGGCACAAGGGCCGGTCGGGTCTCGACGAGGCCGACCCGGAGCTGCCTGGCGATCTCGTAGCCGAAGCCCGTCGCGCCCATCTTCGGGATGGACTTGCCGCCACAGGCCACGACCAGCGACTGACAGCGGACATTGGCCCCGCTGGACAGGGCCAGTTCGAAACCCCCGTCGATCCTGGCGATACGGTCGACGCCGGTCTCCAGCCGCAGCTCGCAGCGGGCGGCCTCCATCTCGGTCAGCAGCATGGTGACGATCTGCTTGGCCGAGCCGTCGCAGAAGAGCTGGCCCAGGGTCTTTTCGTGAAAGGCGATGGCGTGCTTCTGGACCAGGCTGATGAAGTCTTTCGGGGTGTACCGACGCAGGGCCGAGACGCAGAACTTCGGATTGGCCGACAGGAAGTTGGCCGGAGCGGTGTGGATATTGGTGAAATTGCAGCGTCCACCGCCGCTGATGCGGATCTTCTCGCCAGGAGCCTTGGCGTGATCGACCACCAGCACCGAGCGGCCACGCTTGCCCGCCTCGATCGCGCACATCATGCCGGCTGCGCCGGCCCCGATCACCAAGACATCGAACTGTTCCATCGCGTTCTTCCATAGGACGCGCTCTGCGAAGTCAATCATGCCCTTGAACCGGTGCCCGCCAGCCGCTACGACGCACGCCCCCCGCATCCGCAGATTGGCCCCGCCCATGACGTCCGTCGTCCCGCCGACGATCGGCATCGATTTTGGCACCACCAATACCGTCGTCTCGATGACGTACGGCGATGGCCCTGCACGCCTGGTCCGTTTTCCGACCACCGAGGGCGACCTGTTTGCCTTCCGGTCGGCCTTGAGCTTCCACAATCTCCAGGGACAGGGCGGCGAGGCCAATGAGAGGGTGGTCGAGGCCGGCCCCTGGGCGATCGAGGCCTATCTGGAAGATCCGCTGGAAACGCGGTTCATCCAGTCGTTCAAGAGCTTCGCGGCCAGCGCTGCCTTTACCGAGACCCGGATCCTCAACAAACGCTATCTGTTCGAGGACCTGCTGGCCGCCTTCCTGTTGAAGGTGCGCGAGCATGCGGGCGAGGCCATGGCCGACCTGCCGCCCCGGGTTATCGTCGGACGCCCGGTCACCTTTGCAGGCGGAAATCCTGATGAGGCCCTGGCCCTGCAGCGCTACGAGGCGGCCTTTGCGCGGCTGGGCTTCACTGACATCCGCTATGCCTATGAGCCCGTCGGCGCGGCCTTCTTTTTCGCTCGCCAGTTGAAACAGGACGCCACTGTGCTGGTCGCCGACTTCGGCGGCGGCACCAGCGACTTTTCTCTTGTCCGGTTCGAGCGCGAGTCCGACGGCACCCTGCGCTCGACGCCACTCAGCCATTCCGGCGTCGGCGTGGCCGGCGACGCCTTCGACTACCGCATCATCGACCAACTGGTGTCGCCCGCCCTCGGCAAGGGCTCGCTCTATCGTGCCTTCGATAACCGCCTGCCGATCCCGCAGCGCTACTATACGGCCTTCGCCCGATGGGATCAGTTGGCCCTGCTGCGCGCCTCGCGCGACATGCGCGACATCCGCTCGCTGGAAAAGACCGCCCTGGAGCCGGAAAAGATCAGCCGCCTGATCGAGGTCCTGGACGACAATCACGGCTACGCCCTCTACCGCGCAGTATCGGGCCTGAAGGAAGCGCTTTCAGCCCGTGACCGCGCGACCTTCCGCTTCGAGGCCGGCTCGATCCTGATCGAACAGGAGGTCGAGCGGACCAGCTTCCAAGGCTGGATCGCCCCGGAACTGACGGCCATCGAGACCGCGGTTGACCAGGCCCTGGCCCGCGCCAACCTGCCGCCCCAACAGGTCGACCGCGTCTTCCTGACCGGCGGCAGCTCGTTCGTGCCGGCCGTGCGGGAGATCTTCTATCGTCGCTTTGCAGCTGACCGGATCGAAAGCGGCGGCGAATTTGAGTCCATCGCCTCGGGTCTGGCCCTGATCGGCCGCGAAACCGACCTCGGACTGTGGACCATGCAGGCCGCCGTCAGTCCCGCTGCCTGATCTGCCGGGCCAAGGTCTCCGCTCCACTGCTCTACTTTGTCGCGTGGACCGAATCTCGCATTCGACCTAGCGTCAGGGTTAATCTTTTCGAAAGGCGAGCCGCGTCGCCGAAACGACAGGCCTGCGACTTCGGTCAGGACAAACCCTTTGCCGATCTCCTACCTCTCGGCCGCGCAGATCGCAGCGCTCCCGACGACGATCATCGATGATCTGTCGACGACGAAGCTCGCGACGCTCAGCAGCACCCAGGTGGGGGCTATCAGCGCCAGCGGCGTCGCCGTGCTCGATGCGACCCAGGTCGATGCGCTCTCGTCCACCCAGGTCAAAGGCCTTTCGGCCAGCCAGATCCCCAGTTTCGGCGCGGGCGTGGCCTTCAATGCCGACCAGCTGGCGGCATTCAGTGGTGAACTGGTCGGAGCCATGACCTCGACCCAGCTGGCCGGCCTCGATGCGGCAAAGCTGGATGCCCTGACCTCGACCCAGATCGGCGCGCTCTCGGCCACGCGCTTCTCCGGACTGAACGCCACCCAGGTCGCCTCGCTCGACGTCACCCAGATGACCGGTTTGACCGCCAGCCAGATGGCCGGTCTGTCGACGACCGACATTGGCGAGCTTGCGGCCAGCCAGATCGGCGGACTCGCGGCCAGCCAGATCGGAGCCCTGGAGGCAGCGGCTATCGCCGCCTTTGCCGCCGCCCAGCTGGCCGCCCTGTCGAGCACCCAGATCGGCGGCATGACCGCCGGCCAGATCAGCGCCCTGAGCGCCACCCAGATGGACGTGCTGGCGACCAGCCAGATCAGCGCCCTGTCGTCAGCCCAGGTCGCCGGTCTGAGCGGAACCCAGGTCGCGAGCCTGTCGGACACCAAGGTCGGGGTTCTGACCGCGACCCAGCTTGGCGGCCTGAATGCCGGCGGCCTTTCGGCCCTGACCGCCACCCAGGTGGCGGGGTTCAGCGCCAGCCAGGTCGGCGGCCTGACGACCACCCAGATCGCAAGCCTCAGCGCCACTGATTTTGCGGAGCTGACGCCGACCCAGGTGGGCGGGCTGACGGCCTCGCAGCTCGGCGCGCTGTCGACCACCAATCTCAATGCGCTGACCGGCACCCAGATCGGGGCACTCACCAGCACCCAGTTCGCCGGGCTGACGGCGACCCAGCTGGGCGGTCTTGGCTCGGGCGACTTTGCCGAGCTTTCGGCCACACAAGTCGCCAATCTGACCGCAAGCCAACTGGGCGGCCTCTCGAGCAGCAATTTTTCCGGTCTGAACGCCACCCAGGTCCAGGGCCTGTCGTCGACTCAGCTAGGCGGCCTGAGGGCAAGCCAACTGGGCGGCCTGAAAATCACCGACATTGGCGAGTTCTCGGCGACCCAGATCGGAAGCCTGACGGCCTCGCAAATGGGTGCCCTGTCCGTGACCAGTCTGGCGGCCCTGGATACCACCCAGATCGGGGCCATCAGCCCCACGGCCATGCGCGGCCTGACGGCCTATCAGGTGCGCAGCCTGACCCTCGACGACTTCAACAGCCTGAACGGCACACAGATCGCGGCCTTAAGTGCCGCGCAGGTCTCGGCCCTGTCGACCACCGTGATCGATGGCATGACCACAAACCAGATCGGCTATCTGACGCCGGATCAGATCCCTGGCCTGACCGGTACCCAGCTGGAGTGGCTGTCGACAACCAGCATCGCCGCCATGAGCCCGCTCCAGGTGGGTGCCTTCACGCCGGACCAGCTGGATTACCTCTAGCCTCGCTCCCTTTTCCCCCCAAGGGCGTAGGTGAGAAAGGCCGTCAGCGCTTCGACCCGCGCCGGTCTGGGGCCGCCAGGCGGCATGACCAGGTGGAGCGCGATGGGAGGCGGTGTCCAGTCCGGCATCACCGCCACAAGCCGGCCATCGGCCAGGGCCTCGCGCGCGATGAAATCGGGAAGAACCGCCAGGCCCAGTCCCGCCACCAGAGCGGGTAGGAGCGCGTCAGCATTGTTGACCCTGAGGGGACCAGCCGGGCGGACAGACGCCTCCTGCCCTGCCCCATTGACGAACCGCCAAGTGTCAGGGGTCGGAAGATAGGCATAGCCCAGGCAGCAGTGCTCGGCGAGATGCCCGGGATGGCTTGGCCGCCCCCTCTTCGCCAGATAGCTCGGCGCGGCCACGACGTGCCGCTTCACCGGCCGCAATCGGCGGGCCACGAGTGAAGAATCCGGCAGGTCCGCGATCCGCAGGGCTGCATCGAAGCCCATGCCGATCAGGTCGACCATGGCGTCGCTGAGATGCAGGTCGACGGAAACCTCCGGATAGGCCGTCAGGAACTGCGGCAGGACCGGAGCCACCTCGGCAAGCCCGAAAGACATCGGCACGGCCAGCCGCACGAGGCCCCGCGGCGCAGCTGACTGGGCCAGGGCGGCGTTCTCAGCGGCCTCGCCCTGGAGCAGGACCCGCGTCGCCGGCTCGACCAGACCCTGACCTGCATCGGTCAGGGCCAGGCGGCGTGAGGTCCGATTGAACAAGCGGGCACCCAGCCGCGTTTCCAGACGGGTGATTGCTTTCGAGACCGTCGCCTTCGACAGGCCCAGGTCATCGGCGGCCCCGGCAAAGGACCGCAGTTCCACCACCTTGGCAAAGATCGCCAAGCCTTCGAGGTCAGGCAGCTTGCTCATTTCGGAAACAATAGGTTTCTATAGTTTCTATTTCAGCCTCAATCCTGATCGCTATCTTCACCTCAAGCAAGGGGGTGTCGATGGCGACACCCCGAGGATCACAGAGGTTCAAGGTCATGATCGATCGCAGACCCTTCGACACGCTTGGCGGAGCCGACCATGGCTGGCTCAAGGCCAAGCACCATTTTTCGTTCGCCAGCTATTACGACCCCCGCAACATGAACTGGGGGGCCCTGCGGGTGTGGAACGATGACGAAATAGCCCCCAACACCGGCTTCCCGCCCCATCCGCACGCCGACATGGAAATCATCACCTATGTCCGGAGCGGTGCGATCACCCACCAGGACAACCTTGGCAATAAGGGACGCACCGAGGCGGGCGACGTCCAGGTCATGAGCGCCGGCACGGGGATCCGTCACTCCGAATACAATCTGGAGAGCGACACCACCCGCATCTTCCAGATCTGGATCGAACCAAACCGAACCGGCGGGGCCCCATCCTGGGGGGCCAAGCCCTTCCCCAAGGGCGAACGTTCCGGCCGGTTCGTGACCCTGGCCAGCGGTTTTGCCGAAGACAATGACGTCCTGCCGATCCGCACGGATGCCAGGGTCCTCGGCGCGACCCTGAAAGCCGGCGAGAGCACGACCTACGACCTGGGCAAGACGCGTCACGCCTATCTGGTGCCGGCAGTCGGTTCGGTCGAGGTCAACGGGGTGCGGCTGGACGCCCGCGACGGTGCGGCCATCACCGGTGAGGACGCTATCACCGTCACCGCCCTGGACGACGCTGAACTGGTTCTGGTCGACGCCGCCTAGGGCGTCACTTGCCTTCAATCCCCGGGCGAGACGGAACGCAAGGCTTCCCTCGCCCATTCCTCCCTCACCTTCCCCCCAAGGAGGCCATCATGGCCAAGGTTCTGGTGCTCTACTATTCGTCCTACGGCCATATCGAAACCATGGCCCGGGCCGTGGCCGACGGGGCCCGCGAGGCCGGCGCAACGGTCGATATCAAGCGCGTGCCCGAAACCGCTCCGCTGGCGGTGGCTCAAAACGCCCACTTCAAGCTCGACCAGGACGCGCCGATCGCCACGGTCGCCGAGCTGGCGGACTATGACGCCATCATTATCGGGACTGGCACGCGCTTTGGCCGGATGTCATCTCAGATGGCGGCCTTCCTGGATCAGGCCGGTGGCCTTTGGGCCCGCGGTGCCCTTAACGGCAAGGTCGGTGGCGCCTTCACCTCGACGGCGACGCAGCATGGCGGTCAGGAAACCACCCTGTTCTCGATCCTCACCAACCTTCTGCACTTTGGCATGGTGATCGTCGGGCTCGACTATGGCTTTGCCGGCCAGATGACTCTCGACGAAGTCACCGGCGGCAGCCCCTACGGTGCCACGACCATCGCCGGCGGCGACGGCTCGCGTCAGCCCAGCGAGAACGAACTGGCCGGTGCCCGCTATCAGGGCCGCAGGATCGCCGAGGCCGCGATCAAGCTGCACGGCTAAGTCACGGCGCTTGCCCCTCCCCGCTGCCTGGCAGTCCGGAGGGGCAAGACACTAGTGCGCCGGATCGAAGTCCGGGGCCTGGGCCTGGACATAGGCCTCCCACTCGGCCTGCGAATGGAAGTCGAGGCCTTTGTCCCAGGCCGCGCCCATATAGTAGACGAACGGCTTGCCGGGCTGGACCCGGATCAGGACCAGATAGTTGTCAAAGTCCTGCCGGACCTCAACGACCGATCGGGGATCGACCATCAGGGCGATACCCATCGTGCCCTTGTCGGGATCGGTCGGCTGCCAGTAGGACACCCGCCCCGGGGCCAGGTCCTTGACGAAGACGCCACTGCCGGTAGGTCCCTTGCGCTTGGCAATCCCGATACCCACCACCAGCGGCTCTGCGGTGTCCGAGCTGATGGTCGAGACCATCCGCGTGAAATTGGTTCCCATCGGCAGGGTGAAGGTCCGGGTCTCCCAGACCTTGCGGCCCACATCGACCGGCCACGGCGCATAGTCCACCTTGAACGCGGCGGTATCCGGCCCGTCCTTGAGGATCGCGTACGACTTCCAGTTTCGCGATACCCACAGCTTGTTGGCCGCCCAGACGCCCAGACCGCCCGCTCCGCGCGAGGTGTCGACGTTGTAGAAGTCCAGGCCCTCACCGTGGAAATCGTGCTGCTGGCCGGTCTTCAGCTGACGCGCCATAAACGGCCACCGCACAAACTTGCCCCAGGCGTCGATGCCCGAGGTCGACGGCGGCTCATAGACCTGCAGGGCGGGGCCATAGATGCGGTGGGCTGTGCGGTCGTTCTCCCAGAGAATGTCGTCATAGCGATAGGGGGCGTAAACGACCGTGGCGCGAGGCTTCTGTCCCTCAGCGTCGGGCTTCTCCATCTGGGAGGTCAGTTTCGGCGGGACCGGCACGCTCTGGGCCGCCGCCGCCAGCGGCAGAGCCAGCAGCCCGACCATCATCACCCATAGAGGTCTCGACATTTTTTGCTCCTTGAGCGGCGGGCGCAGGGTCAATGGACGTGATCGGCAAATCGCGCCAGCGCCGCCCTGGCACACTGATCGGCGATGTCATGGGGCGCGTCGGCGACAGCCAGGCCGCCCACCAGTCGGTCACCGACATGCAGGGGCAGAGAGCCGCCGTGCGCATTGAACCGCTCTGGCTCAGCGGCGATGCGGGCGGCAAAGGCCGCGTCTGTCTTCTCGCGCGGTTCCATCAAGCTGCCGGCTGTGTCGAAGAAGGCGGCGGTCGCGGCCTTGCGCGGCGCGGCCACCGGCGGCTTGGGGCTATCGGGGTGGCGAAGGATCACCAGGGCGACACCTTTGGCGTCGGCCACGCTGACACTGGCAGGGAAGCCACGCGTCGCACAGATGTCGAGGGCCGCTTGAGCCAGATCGATCGCCAATGGGAGGGTCAGATCGGACGCCATCGGCTTTGCTACCGGTGTCATCGCAAGGCCGACTCCGAACGCGAACATGGCCGACATTACGCTTCCTCCCAGAAGTCTTCCGGTCTGGATGCGCGAGTCCGCGCCGGATCGCCAGCAAAAAAGGGTCGGAGCCGCCGCGGCGTCGACTCGTGACGCGGCGGCCCCTCGTCCTTAGCGGCCGGCGACGATGGCCACCGTGATCGTCGAGCCATTGGGGCCAGGAGCAGTCCAGCTGTCGCCGACCTTCTTCTCGGCCGTCGGGCTGCAATTGGCCGCCATGCCGGCGGGCGGGGCCGGCTCGGTCTGGCTGAAGCAGGTGTTGCCGCCATCGATCTTCCAGGTGCCCTTGGACGAGGCACCATCGGGAGTCTTGGTCACGTAGGTCCCGTCAGCATCAATGTGCATCTTGGCCACTGCGCCATTGGGATAGGTGATCGTGACGGTGTTGCCATAGGCGCTGGCCATCGGATCGGCCAGGGCAGCGCCACTGATCCCCAGGGCCAGAACGGCCGCCATCATCAAGGTCCGCATAGGTGTTTCTCCCACTGTGCATGCCCCGTCTGCGCGGGGATGCCGGAGCTTAACCATGACGCGCGGCAAATCGATAACAATGTTCGAAAACGACAAAGGGGCGGCCGCCTTTTCGACGACCGCCCCTGATTGCCCAGGCTTTAGAAGCCTATTTGTTGGCCAGGGCCGCCTGGGCGGCCGCAAGACGGGCGATCGGCACGCGATAGGGCGAGCACGACACATAATCGAGGCCCACGCTTTCGCAGAAGGTGATCGAGGCGGGGTCACCGCCGTGCTCGCCGCAGATGCCCAGCTTGACGTCCGGACGGGCCGCGCGGCCGCGCTCGGCGGCGATGCGGATCAAGTCGCCGACGCCTTCCTGGTCGAGGCTGACGAAGGGGTCCTTGTCGAAAATGCCCTTGTCGATATAGGCGCCCAGGAACTTGCCGGCATCGTCGCGGCTGATGCCGAAAGTGGTCTGGGTCAGGTCGTTGGTGCCGAAGCTGAAGAACTCGGCATTGGCGGCCAGATCGCCGGCCCGCAGGGCGGCGCGGGGCAGCTCGATCATGGTGCCGACCGTGTACTCGATCGCGATGCCCTGCTCTTCCAGCACCGCCTTGGCCGTGCGGTCGGTCAGGTCACGCAGGTACTTCATCTCTTCGCCCTTGGCGACCAGCGGGTGCATGATCTCGGGGATCGGAGCCGCCTTGCCGGACTTGGCGATGTCGCAGGCCGCCTCGATGATGGCCCGGACCTGCATTTCGTAGATCTCGGGATAGGAGACGCCCAGGCGGCAGCCGCGATGGCCCAGCATGGGGTTGGTCTCATGCAGTTCCTTGGCGCGTCGCAGCAGCTTGCCGGCATCCAGGCCGGTGGCCTGCGCCACGGCGGCGACGTCTTCCTCGGTGTGAGGCAGGAACTCATGCAGCGGCGGGTCGAGCAGACGGATCGTGACCGGCAGGCCTTCCATGATCGTGAACAGCTCGACGAAGTCCGCCTTCTGGAACGGCGCGATCTTGGCCAGGGCCGCGCGGCGGCCCTTCTCGTCATCCGCCAGGATCATTTCGCGCACGGCAGCGATCCGGGTGTCGTCGAAGAACATGTGCTCGGTACGGCAGAGACCGATGCCCTCCGCCCCGAAACCCCGGGCGGTCTTGGCGTCCAGCGGCGTCTCGGCATTGGCCCGCACCTTCAGGCGACGGACCTCGTCGGCCCAGCCCATCAGGGTGGCGAAGTCGCCGGTCAGTTCCGGTTCGATCATCTTGGGCGAGCCCATCAGGATCTCGCCGGTCGAGCCGTCGATGGTGATGATCTCGCCGGCCTTGAACTCACGGCCGCGCACCCGGAACAGGCCTTCCTTGGGGAAGATCGACACGTCACCGGCCCCTGAAACGCAGGGCCGACCCATGCCGCGCGCCACAACGGCCGCGTGGCTGGTCATGCCGCCGCGGGCGGTGATGATGCCCCGCGCCGCATGCATGCCGTGAATGTC
The DNA here is from genome assembly GCF_001414055.1 of Caulobacter henricii. Classification (GTDB taxonomy): domain Bacteria; phylum Pseudomonadota; class Alphaproteobacteria; order Caulobacterales; family Caulobacteraceae; genus Caulobacter; species Caulobacter henricii. The sequence continues at coordinate 2,002,376 of NZ_CP013002.1, forward strand.
TTCCGGGCTGGTTTCTTCGCGCACCAGGATCACGGCTTCGCCGGCGGCAGAGGCCTTTTCGGCGGCGTCGCTGTCGAAGACGATCTTGCCGGTGGCCGCGCCGGGCGAGGCCGGCAGGCCGGTGGCGATCACGTCCCGCTGGGCCGAAGGATCGATGGTCGGGTGCAGCAGCTGGTCGAGAGACGCCGGTTCAACCCGGTTGATGGCCTCGGTCTTGGAGATCACGCCCTCGGCGGCCATATCGACGGCGATCTTCAGAGCCGCCTTGGCCGTGCGTTTGCCGTTACGGGTCTGCAGCATGTAGAGCTTGCCCTGCTCTACCGTGAACTCGATGTCCTGCATGTCGCGATAGTGACGCTCGAGCGTCTCGACCACTGACTTGAACTGGGCGAACACCACCGGCATCGCCTCTTCCATCGAAGGCACCGTGTCGCCCATCTCTTCGCGGGCGATCTTGGTCAGGGACTGCGGCGTGCGGATGCCCGCGACCACGTCCTCGCCCTGGGCGTTGATCAGGAACTCGCCATAGAGGCGGTTGTCGCCATTGGAGGGATTGCGGGTAAAGGCGACACCGGTCGCCGAGGTCTCACCCATATTGCCGAACACCATCGACTGGATGTTCACGGCCGTACCCCAGGCTTCGGGGATGTCGTGCATGCGGCGATAGAACTTGGCCCGGTCGTTCATCCAGCTGGCGAAGACGGCACCGACGGCACCCCACAGCTGCTCCTGGGCATCCTGCGGGAACGGACGCCCCAGCTGCTCCAGTACGGCGGCCTTGTAGTCCTTGATCACCCCGGCCCAGTCGTCAGCCGAAAGGCCGGTATCGACATGGATGTCCAGGCGATCCTTGTGATCGTCGAGGATCTCTTCGAACATGTGGTGCTCCAGATCGAGCACGACGTTCGAGTACATCTGGATGAAGCGGCGATAGCTGTCATAGGCAAAGCGGCGGTCGCCCGACAGGCGGGCCAGGCCTTCGACGGTCTCGTCGTTGAGGCCCAGGTTCAGGACGGTGTCCATCATGCCCGGCATCGAGGCCCGGGCGCCAGAGCGCACCGAAACCAGCAGAGGATTGGCGACATTGCCAAACAGCTTGCCGGTGATCTTCTCGATCGTGGCGAGGCCGTCGGAGACCTGCTGCGCCAGCTCGGCCGGATACTGCTTGCCGTTGGCATAGTAGTGCACGCAGGCCTCGGTCGTGACCGTGAAGCCAGGCGGCACGGGCAGGCCCAGGGAGGACATCTCGGCCAGGTTGGCACCCTTGCCCCCCAGCAGATTCTTCATCGAGGCGTCGCCATCAGCGCCGCCCCCTCCGAACGAATAGACCCAACGTGACTTGGTCAGCGTCTCAACCGGCATAATCGAATTCACCCTGCGATAAGTGAAACAGGCCGCGACCTTCTGGGTGGTCGTCTTGCCTTGGGACATTGCGTGCAATGGTGATCCCGCACTGCAATATCCGGGGCGTTCACTAGCACTTTGGTCAAGAACGCGTCCACCGGCGCTTTGCGTTCCGGGATAAACTCCCGAAATTCGGCAAATATTTCCAATGACAACGTTGTCTTGACTGAGATTTCACGGAACGCGACGGAATCGTGATCCGGGAAACTCTCTCCGCATCCGAATTAATCCCGTCCTCCCGCGCATTTTCGGGAGGACGGTGAACTTTAACCCGCAACCAGCGAGAAGTCCGCGACCTGGCCCATGGCGTCGCGCACGGCGGCCAGGGTCTTGAGTCGGTTGTCGCGCTCTGCGGCGACCTCGGAATTGACGAACACGCCGTCGAGGAAGGCGTCGACCGGACCCCGCAAACCGGCCAGTTCGGTCATGGCCGCCGTGAAGTCTTCCCGGGCCAGGGCCTCGGCCAGGGGCTTTTCCAGCAGGCGCAGGGCATCATGCAACTGCACTTCCGGCGCCGAGGCGTCATCCAGCAGGTCGCGCTCGCCCTCGGCCTTCCAGCCCTTCTTCTCCTCGGCCTTGAGGATGTTGGAGGCGCGCTTGTAGCCGGCCATCAGGGTCTTGCCGTCGTCGGTCTTCAGGAAGGCGTCCAGCGCCTCGACCCGGGCGACAATGCGCACGAGGTCGTCGTCGCCCAGGGCGAACACGGCGTCGACGAGGTCGTGGCGCTTGCCCTGGTCCTTCAGCGCAACCTTCAGGCGGTCGGCAAAAAAGGCCAGCAGATCTGCCTGGCCAAATTTCGCCAGCGACAGACGCAGGTTGTTCTCCAGGATTGTCCGGATAACCCCCAACGCCGCCCGCCTCAGCGCGTAGGGGTCCTTCGACCCCGTCGGCTTCTCGTCGATCGCGAAGAACCCGACCAGCGTGTCCAGCTTGTCGGCCAGGGCCACCGCCACGCTCAGAGGCGCGGTCGGGACGGCGTCGGCCGGGCCTTGCGGCTTGTAGTGGTCGCGGATGGCGTCGGCGATCTCGGGGTCCATCTGGCCTTCGCGGGCGTAGTAGCCGCCCATCAGGCCCTGGAGTTCCGGGAACTCGCCAACCATCAGCGAGCTCAGATCAGCCTTGGCCAGGCGCGCGGCGGTGCCCGCTTTTTCCACATCGGCGCCGACCAGCGGCGCGATCTCGCGGGCCAGGGCCTCAATGCGCTTCACCCGCTCGGCCATGGTCCCTAGCTTGGCGTGGAAGGTGACGCCGTTCAGCTTCTCGAGCCATTCCTCGAAATTGCCGGCCTTGCGGTCCTCGTCCCAGAAGAAGCGGGCGTCGGACAGGCGGGCCGACAGCACCTTGGCATTGCCGGCGGCGATGACCTTGGCGCCGTCGGCGGCGGCGATATTGGCGATGGTGATGAAGTGCGGGGCCAGGCCCTCACGGGCCGGATCGCGGACGGCGAAATACTTCTGGTGCGTCCGCATCGAGGTGCGGATCGCTTCAGCCGGCAGGTCCAGGAACGACGGATCCATGTCGCCCAGCACTGGCGTCGGCCATTCGGCGAGGCCCGCGACTTCCTCCAGCAGGCCCAGGTCTTCGACCAGTTCCAGATTGCGGGCAAAGCACAGGGTCTTGCAGCCCTCGAGAATGCGCGCCTTGCGCTCCTCGACGTCCAGCACGACGAAGTGGTCGTTCAGGCCCTTGGCGTATTCGTCGAAGTCGCGAACGCGAAACGGCTGGGCGTCACCCATGAACCGGTGGCCCTCGGAGATGTCACCGCTCTCGATGCCCTCAATGCTGAACGGCACGACCTCGCGATCGAAGACGCACAGGATGCGCTTCAGCGGTCGCACCCAGCGCAGCTTGCAGGTGCCCCAGGTCATCGACTTGGGCCAGGCGAAGCCGCGCACGATGGCTTCCACCATCTCGGCGATGATTTCGGTCGTCGGGCGGCCGGTCTTCTCGATGAAGGCCATATACACGCCGTCGCGCTCGACCAGCTGGTCCTGGGTCAGGCCCGCCTTGCGCAGGAAGCCTTCCATGGCCTGGGGCGGGGCACCGACGCGGGGGCCCTTCAGCTCTTCCTTGCGGTCGGCCTGGGCGATGGGCAGGCCCTCGACCACCAGGGTCAGGCGGCGCGGACCGGCGAAGGTCTTCAGGGCCTCGGGCAGGAAGCCGGCGGCGGCCAGGTGCTCGCGCGCCATGCGTTCCAGGTCGCGGGCCGCATTGGCCTGCATGCGCGCCGGGATTTCTTCGGAGAACAGTTCGAGGAGAAGTTGGGGCATCTGACTTACGCGGCTTCCTGCTGCTTCACCCACTCGGAGGCGCACATCTTACAAAGGTCGCGGATGCGTCCGATGTAGCTGGCGCGCTCGGCGACGGCGATCGCGCCGCGGGCGTTCATCAGGTTGAAAAGGTGGCTGGCCTTGAGGACCATGTCGTAGGCGGGCAGGACAAGCGCCTTGCCCTGGTATTCCCGGGCCAGCATCAGCGGAACCTGACGCTCCATGTCCTCGAACTGGCCTTTCAGCACGGCCACGTCATAGCCGTGGAAATTGGCTTCCGAGTGCTGGCGCTCGTTCTCCAGGAACACGTCGCCATAGGTCATGGCCCCCAGCGGCGAGTCCGGGTCGTTGAACGGCAGATCATAGACGTTGTCGACGCCGAACACGTACATCGCCAGGCGTTCCAGGCCATAGGTCAGCTCGCCGGCCACCGGCGAGACATCCAGGCCGCCCACCTGCTGGAAGTAGGTGTACTGGCTGACTTCCATGCCGTCGCACCAGACTTCCCAGCCCAGGCCCCAGGCACCGACGGTGGGGTTTTCCCAGTCGTCCTCGACGAAGCGGATGTCGTGCAGGCGCAGGTCCAGGCCGATGGCTTCCAGCGAGCCCAGATACAGGTCCTGCATGTTGGGCGGGTTGGGCTTCAGGATCACCTGGTACTGGTAATAGTGCTGCAGGCGGTTGGGGTTCTCGCCATAGCGGCCATCGCCCGGACGGCGGGAGGGCTGCACATAGGCGGCGTTCCAGGGCTTGGGACCGAGGGCCCGCAGCACCGTGGCCGGATGCAGGGTCCCTGCCCCCACCTCGATGTCGTGCGGCTGCAGGATCGCGCAGCCATGTTCGCTCCAATAGTTATGGAGCGTCAGGATCAGGGCTTGAAACGAGGTGGGCTTGGGGCGCGACATCAGTGTCCGAACAGGGCCAGAAAAAAGTCGGCGGACCATAGGTCCAGCGATGGATTGCGTTAAGGGATTAATTTGGCTCAGCCATTTGGAACCTTGCTAGATCGAGCCCTAAAGAACACCCTAAAAGTTGGCGCTGGAAAGGAACGAACAGCAAGCTGCCAGGCCGCTTTCCAAGCCTCCAACCAGGATGGATGCACTGAATTTCGGGGGCCTGACTACACCGTCCCCACCCTCCGTCCAACAGCCCCGTGATGCCTTTCTTGTGTTGCCGGGCCAAGCAGCACAGCCAACTGCCGCCCTGCTTGCGATGAAGCCACCCCCAGGGCGTATCGACTGAGCTCTACGGCAACTGGAAAAGGTAGGGCCTCGAAACAGGTTCTGGGGCGTTCGCGAGGCGGACTGACCACCAAGATCCGCGTGACAACGGCGACCCTGCAAATGGGGATGGCCAGATTGTTCCGGACGTCGGACCATCCCGGCCCCTGCGGCGTAAGTTTCTGAAACGACTTCTCCGGTGTTCAACCGCATGATTTTCAAATTCGCCCCGATTGCGGCCTTCTTGATGCTGGTGGGACTCGCGGGCGCGCCGAGGGCCGCGCCAAGATGCGACGCGATCGCCAAACTCCATCATTCGATGTTTCAACAGATTGATCCGGCCACCGTCGAGGCTGCTCGCAAGCGCCTTAAGGCCGGAAGTGAGCCCGATCTCGGCGACGCTGATGTCGTGATCCGCTTCTTTGCTCCGCCAGGGTTCGGCGGGGACATTTCGACCTGGACGACGGCGCGGCGTGTTAACGGCACCTGGCATTTTGTGCGGGACGATTATTCCAGAATCCCGCATCCGCCGCCGCCACCGCCACCGCCAGCGGACCTAACGGAGCCGATTTGGGACATGAGGCGGGGGGGGTGGTCGGCCACAATTTCATCGCCTGCAGGGCCGGCTGGAGCCTGGTCTCGCCGCCGTGCTTGAAGCCGCGCTGGGTGACCCTTGCCTGTCCCGGGAACCTGACCTTGGACCTGCAGTGCTGCGACTTCGGAGCGGCAAGAAAGAACCCTGTTTCGACGGTGCGCCATTCTACCTGCAGATAGAAACGGCGCAGGGTGTCCGGACCATGGTCCACATCTGCCAGACACGCTGGCTGGCGGGATCCATCATGCGGGCGCTTGAGGTCCCGAAGGGCGTGCCGGACGAGGTCTCGCGTTCAACCGAGTTTTCCCCGCCGGAATACTTCGATGAAGCCGGCCAGAGGGTCACAGATCCGTCCCAGATCCGGACGACGCCATTGCGCCTAAAGGTTTCAGGGGATTATGCCGGGCGGGCGATGACAATCATGATCGCAGAAAGACGGTTGTACGAGAGCGCCACTGACGCGAAGCCGCCCCCCTCTGGCTGGTTACTCTATCCCCCCATCAATCCGCCGCCGGGATCGATGCTGGTCACTATCGAAGGCTGCGATGCGCCGGCAGCCCTGGATGTCCCGGACGCTGACGCCATGATCGCCATCGACCAGTGCCGAGTAGAGTTGAACCGTGATGCCCAGCCTTGATCCATTCCCTGTCACCGCTCGGTGGTCCTCGGCCCTGACGCGGATTTGTCTCTCCACGGTGTTGGCCGTTCTCGTCGTCGGCCTGGGCGGCGCCCGAACCGGGGCTGAAGCGGCCACGCTGGAGCCGATGACCCTGCCCGGGATGTGCCTTTCCATGAGCGGTGAGGACGGCCAAGCGGAAAGCCGGGAATGCGACGGCGGTCCGACACAGGACCTGATCTTCCCGATTGGGACTGGCCCCATCGGGCATGCCGGTCGATGCCTCGCCCCGCGCGACGGCGGGCTCTATCCCGAACTGTTCGCGACGGACTGCAACGGCTCGCCCGGACAGACCTGGTCCATGGCCCCCGGTGGTGAAGTCCGCAACGCCGCCGGCCAGTGTCTGGCCGTGCTCGGGCTTTCCAGCCGTTCGGGTGAACGGATCTATGCCGGTTCCTGCTCCACCGTGTCGGGTCCGCAGCGCTGGCGCAAACAGGTCTCATCACCGCCATATCGCAACGCCGTAGGAGGTCTGGAAACCGCCGGACACAGCGGGGAGTGCCTCGCCTGGATCGAAGCTGGATCCTTTATCGGACTGGCCGCATGTGATGACAGCGCAAGTCAGCGATTCAGCCGTCGTCAGGACAGCTTCGGCCATTGGCGAAGCAAGGGCGGATGCCTGACAGGGTCGGGTCTCGGTGAGGTTCTGACGATCGGGGCATGCGGATCCGGGAGAGCCATGATGTGGCTGTTCAGGCCGGACGGTCGGCTTGTGGACGGCTTTGGGCAGTGCGCTGAAGCGCGTGACGAGCACGGGCGCATCGTCGTTCGCATGACCGCCTGCGGCACCGCCCCCCAACAGGCCTGGTCACTCCGGACCAGCGGGTGATGGCATCAACCGGGATGTGACTCACCGGCTACCGCTGTTGGCCCTTTTGGACCTGAGGACGGCGACTGATCCAGTGATCGGCGACCGGGGATCCTACCGGGTCAGTCCCGGCGGCTACGAGGGAACCAGGATGCGCTTGCGTCGTCCAGCCAGTCCTGTAGGCCATCGGGGGCATTTGAGCGACACCAGGTTCCTTCTGGCGCATCATAGTTGGGTGGCCAGTAGGCGAAAGGCAGTCGATAACTCCCGCCCGCCTGATAGCCCGGATCGCTGATACTGACGATCAACAGCTTGTCGCGCGGCTCGACGATCTGGTTCACCGTCTGCACATAGTAGTTGGAGCCGGCGGGTAGGCCCTGTGGCTTCGGACGGATACAAAACGGTGTGTCCGTCAGGTTCTCGATGTAGATAACGACCGCCCACCCGTCACCGCCGTTGACCGTCGCATGCGCCGCGCTCTGCCGAAGGCCTCGGAATTCGCCATCCGAGGATGCAGCGTACCACATATTGGTGTCGATTGAAAAACCTCTGGTTGTACCCCTGTCGGCCATGCCCTTCCGGATCGCGTCGGCAGCGACGTTTTGGGCGGAGGCTGGCGAGGCGGCGGCCAGCGCCAGGCCGAGGCCGGTGACAGCCAGTCGGAGACAGTTGAACGATTTCACCGGAGAGTCCTTGTCCTTCCTGGGCGCCGTTTGGCGATGGTGGTGGTTCCACCAGTCCGAAGCGGCCGGCGCGGTGAGGCCCCAGTGTCGGTCTGCAGAGCCTCCGTTCGCATCCCCATTTGTACGGTCTTCATTGCTCTGCGGGCCGGCTGCGCTTCACCCGATCAGGTGAAGGGATGCGCGCCGGTTCCTGCTCGACCGTGGCGGGTCTGCAGGGATGGCACACACAGGTCTCATCTCCGACCCGGCGCTGAACCATCAGAGGCCTTGAAGCGGCTGGACCTAGCGGGGAGCGCCTGGCCGGGGAGGCCCGGATCAGCCTGAAATCGACCTATACTCTTGACGCTGGCTTGCGGGCAACAGGCTACAGTCTGCTCCAGGCAACGCGATATATGGCCGGGTCAGAGCCGCTGAGGGCGTTTATCTGGCAGAACCAGACGGGCGTGAAGCCGAACCTGTTCTGTGGCGTCGGATAGACGCAGCTGCTCAGTTCCAGGTCTCCCGTTCACAGTTTTGGCGGAACTGCGCCGAAGGCTGGCGCTCGGTTGGAGGGTGCCCCTTACTGCCGGGTTGGCTCAAGTCTGGAGTTGTGGGTCTGCCTGTCCACAAGCTAGGAAAAGCGACCGAGCCACGATCCCAGCCCCGTCAGAGTTAGACTAGATGAGCAGAGTGCCAGGGGCGGATGCCTTGTGTGCCGGGCGCTGGTGGCCTGATCGCCATCCAGACGACTTGTCCTTCCCGATGCAAGATCGAATGCTTGGAGAGCGCCTGCGGCATTGCTTGTCAGCAGCCGCCTGGCTTCGCGGATGACGACCGTTTCGGCAGCTCTCACCCAGATCGGCCTTTTGCTCTCGGACGGTTCGATCCTCGATGATGACGACGGATTCCTGGCCGCGATCAGGCCTTTGGATCGCGCGAACCTTGTCGAGTTGGCCCGCACAAGTCCGGGTGTCACATCTTATGAGGTCGTCGACAGCGGTGGCGGCGCAGCTGTCGTGGTCGCCGTGGGTTCGCTCGAACAGGCTCGGACCTGGCAGGTGCGCGACCTGGCGGTGTCGGCCTCCGCCTCAAAGAACGCTGTCGCCGTTTGCCGTCTTTCGCAGCTGGGTGTGCAGCGACGGATCTACGCATTCGGAGAGGCCTTCGGTCTGTCGCCGGCGGTGATGCGAGTTCTGGTCGCGCTTTATGAAAACTGTGACGTCAAGGATGCCGCCGCCGCTGCGGGCGTCAGCTTCAATACGGCGCGGGGATATCTGAGCGAGGCGCGCGCCACGGTGTGGGCACCTAACCTGCCACGACTGATCACCTGGGCGGGAGTGGGATCCGTCGGCGCGGACTCAAGCGGTGAAAGTGATCACCCTGCCGCCGAGTTGTTTTCGTTATCCGAACGTCAGCGTCAGCTGGCCGGCTTGATTGCCGATGGATCCAGCCGCATCGCGGCCGCCCTGACCCTCGGCGTATCCGATGCAGTCGCCAAAAAGGAGCTGGCCGCAGTCTACGCGGCGACTGGCGTAACGAACGCAACGGGGCTTGCCCGGATTTTTGCCGATCTGCGGGGCTTGGCGATCGTGACCCGGTCCCACAACGGGCCGTCGGAACCCCATCCGCCGCCGCCAAGCCGCAGCCTGATTCTAACCGACAGCGATGGGCGCCGTATCGCTGTCAGTGACTATGGCCCGAGGGGCGGCAAGCCGATCCTGGTTCTGCACAACACGATGAACTGCCGGGGTGTCGACCGCTCTCTGGTCAGTGCCCTGCAAGCCAGTGGCTATCGTCCGATCTCCAATGATCGCCCAGGCTACGGGGACACCGACCCGCCACCTCAGCACTGCCATGGACAGGCTTATCTTGATGTCTGCGTGGAGGACATCGCCCTGATCTGCGAGGAAATGCGCTGGAGCCAGATTTCGGTCATTGCGCATGGGCCCGTCCACGTCGCGCTGGCCCTCTATCGTGCAAAACCTGATTTGATCGAGGGGATTGTCATAGACGCACCCGAGCCGGATTCTGCGTACGGCTCGGCTCCGGGCGGGATGCTCAGCGAACTGAAGAGGCAGTTCGCTCGGCGACCTTGGGCGGTCGCATCCGTGGTCAGGATTCTGGGCGCGCTCGCCAGCTTTGAGCGCGTCTCATCATTCATGCGCGATTGGACCGCGAAAAGTCCCTCTGACCGTGCGGCGATGAGCGACCCTGCCCTGATGATGGATTTCTATCGGAAGCTCCTTCCATTCCGAAAGGGCAGGATCGACGGCTTTGTTCGCGAGCAGGTGTTCCAAGCGACCATGGGAAAGCCGCCGACCATCCCGGGAACATCAAGCATCACACTCGTCATTGGCCAGACCGATTTCATGCACGATGCCGACGAAAACCTTGCTTACTGGAATGAGGTCCTGCCCGACGCGCGCCTTGTGAAGGTCAGCGATGCGGGGCGTTTCATTTCCTATTCTCATCCTGAGCGGCTGGTTTCAGAACTGGGGAGACTATCTTAGTTCACGGCCGCCAAGGCCTGGGCCACGTGGTCAAAGCCCTCGGCTGAAAGCGCCTTGAACGTCAAAGGGTCCAATGCCCACCAGCGGCCGTCTGATGAGCGGCCAGCAAACCGAACCGAAGACAGACTGTCGCAAGTCCATGCCTGACCGGGTGCCTCGGAGGGTTCCCGCACGATCTTCGACCACTTCCGGTTTGGAAGCTGTTCTGCGCCTATAAGGGCAACGGCCATGGCCTCACGGCACCGCCGTTCCGAGGTCAGGTCCACACTGGCAATTGCCTTGTCGCCCATTTGCGGGCCGACGCTCCCATCGCTCAGCAGGGGAGCTGCGATCGAAGGTGCACCGACATATGATCGCTTCCAGAGCACAGCCGAGACATCTGCTCCGTCCAGGTGCAGGGGCACAAGCGCACTGAACTCCGTTACTTGGGCACTGCCCGATGGTAGCTTGACCAGCGTTACACCCCGGTTGCTCGCAAAGGCCACGGCCTGATCGCCGGCGAACGCCCACTCGGTGTCTGAGGGCAGATATCCTGCCTTTGGGTAGATCAGTCCGCCCGCCGTATCCTGAAGCCGCCACCCCAGTCCGGGCGCGCAGCGCAGGTAGGCGTCCGGCGCACCACCCCTGGAGACAATTTCACAGTCCTCAGTGAGCTGAAGTGTGTAGCCCTCGGGCGCGTAGGGCGCTCGGATTGTCTGGGCGACGCGAGGCTCTGCGACGGCTTGCAGCGAAAGGCTCAAGACAAGGCACGGCCCTAGCAGCCATGCACGCCATTCACTGCGGTCGAGCTGACGGTGGGGTCCGGTATCAGAATTCATCGCGCTCACCGCTAATCTCCATCTGTTTCTTGTCAGCGACCTCGCCAACATTGACCATCAAAAAATGGAGAGTTTCAGCATCGATGCTGTCATCTATCTTGACGATGAAACAGAGATAATTGTCCAAAATTGCCCAATAACCAAGCGATGCCCCACCGTTGTTTTCCAGCAATCGTAGCGCCGATGGACCGCCCAATTTGTCATTACCGATTTGAGCTACAGGGGACCATATCGTGCGAATATTGATCCCCAATAATGGCTTTGTTTCTCTATTTATAAAAACTTGCTGCCCGCGACCTTTCGTCGATGTTTTGAATGCCGCGCGTATGTTTTCATGATCATCGACATCGAATATGACGCCGCGTTCCTTCAGCTTGGCGCCGGCCGTATCAATTTGTGCGCTGGCTACGCTTGCCCATACCAATGCTATAGCGATCCCGCCAGCATAGGCATGTTGCAAGACTTTGGACGGTGCCTTCAGGCTCCCGCGCTCTGCAAAGATCGGCGAGGCTGCCCGCGCAAGGCGGCATAAGAAGCTGATCATGAGCTCACCTCCGGGGGCCTTGTTTGTGCGGCAGGGCCAAATGGGTGGTCATCCCCAAATGTAGGGGCCGGACACAGTTTCACGTCACATCAGGTATCCCCACACGGGCAAAAGTCCCGGGGTATCTGAGCTGACGGAAAGTTCCCCAATGCCGGTAGCCCTACAAATGGGGCTACCAGCCGGATCGACCCTGGCGAAAACTGGCGGATGAAAGCCGCGCGCCGTGGTCATGTTAGCCCTGGTTGCGGCCCCCTGGAGGGTGCTGAACACATGAAAATCATCCCTGGCCGGATGGGCTTTTTGGCCCTTGGTCTGCTGGCGTCGGGAGCGGTCCTTTCTGCGTCATACGCCGCTGAGGTTCAGCGTGTATTTCAACTCAAGGCCGACGGATTTGCGAGTGTTGCCAGTGAGTTGTCGCTAAGGCAGACCTTGGACAAAAAGGCTCGCGGCAATTGCCAGATGGCACTGGCCCGCGACGGCTACACACTTGGAGAGGTCAGTTGTTCCGTCGTGGAAAGCGGCCCTCTCAAAGCCAGGACCCAGGAGCGCGTGTGTAAAGCCACAGCCACCTGCACAGGCGAGTATGCACCGCCGGACTGGCACCCTGCCGAAGCGTCTCAGCGATAGAGCTGAGCCGGCGATCAGCACCGGCCGCGTTCGATCCCTGTATGTCCTAGGATCCTCAGTCGATGTCATGGGCGGAACGAATGGTGTTTTCACATCGACACACTCTGAGCTGCATGGACCAGTAGTGCGCTGAAAGGCCGGGCCAACATGATGATACTCCGTCGGCTTCTTTCCCTCGTGATGGCGGCGGGATTGGTGTCCTTCTCGATGCCGACGATCGCGCACGCCGCAGACTGGAAGGCGGCCAGATGCGCGCCCTACGCTTCCGGCGGGCACAGTCTGGGCCTTGAGCGCAAACCCGCTCGCCCCGGCACTTCTTTGCGGGTCTCGGTCACACAGTCGGCCAGACCCGGCGTGGTCGAGCGCATTCCCGGTGTGTGCTTGACGCACTGGAAAGTGTCAGACCCTCGATCAGGGAGGTTCATCGCCAACAATTTGACGCTCCTGGTTCGGCGTGGGGCCGTACCCGGACGGGTGGTGACGCTATCGGTTCGAGTGCGCGGCCTGACCACGCCGGTCGAGACTTCATTTAGGGTGGCTGAGGCTAATGAAGTCTCACTCGTTGGCTTCTACAGTCAGATCGAAGTGCGTGGATGCCAGACCGAAACAGGGGCGGTGCCTGTGAACGTAGGCGAACTGTCCTTCGACGACGCCGGGCGCTTCAGTGTCACCTGGCAGCCGTTCGAGAGCTACAAGGACTACTGGGGCCACTACGCCTACGACCCGGCCACGGCAAGGATCGTGTTGAAGGTCGAGGGCGGTAACAGCCTGCCGGGCAATGGGCGTTGGGAAGGACGGGTGGCATTGACGGCCGATGGAGGCCTGATCTTTGATCAGGTGGCCTTCGGATCAGCCGACGGCGCGCCGTTCATCGGGTCGTGTCGTACCGAATTCAGGCGTCACGGCTGATGAGCGTGATGCCCGCGCCGTAGTATTTAACTTTGAAATTGCAATATAAAACCGAACTGAAAATCCAACGCCTAAACATACGATACCCCCATTTTGCCATCTATAGCATAGCCGCTATTCACCCGAGGACCCGAGATGGTTTTGCGCATCACAACGCTGGCCTTGATCGCGTGGGGTACTGCGCTGGGGTGCGGGGTCGCGGCCGCCGCAGCGACGCCTTTGCAAGACGCAATCCGCGCCTTCGACACAGGGGATGCTGTAGCCCTCGTCGCGGCGCTGCATGATCCACAACTTTCGGTCAGCCTGGATGCAGAAACGGGGCGCTCGATCTATGCGGGCCTTGGCGAAGCCCTGCTGCGGGCGAGCCGGCCAGCCGAGGCCGCGACGGCCTATGCCAAGGCGCTCGAAGGTGTCGATGACGGCGACACTGATGCGGTTGAGGTGCGCCGCGCCTATGCCCACCTGATTTTCGACACCAATCGCCGTGAGGCTCTTCGCCAGCTGAGCATCGCCCTGGGCGCTCTCGAAGCAGCAGGTGTCTCTGAGGAAGACCGCGCCGAGTTGGGTCGTGATTTACGGGTGCGCGCCATTCTTTCCGGCTTTCCCGCCGATTGGCGCCATGCTGGCTGGATTGCCCCGCTGAACGGGAGTGCGGCAGGCGCAGCAGCGCCGCGAGGGGGCGTCGCCAGTGCGGCTCCCGTCGAGAGCGCCTTCACCCTGGTGGACGTCTTCTACGCGACCACTCGAAAGGCCACTGGTTCGAAACTCCCCACCGCCTTCTACGGGGGGCAGCCGGGTCAGATCTCTTATGGCAAGGCAGTGGTCAGTGTACCGCGGGATCGTTCCCCCGGAGAGTTGCCGACTCCCCAGGCCTGGGCATTCGAGTTTCGGCCTGATCCGGCCCGGCATTTCGTCCTCAATCGTGTGGAGCGATACGGAACCCGCCAGCAATTCTTAGACAACGTGACCGGCCGCATGTCCAAGTCCCGTCTGCGCGAAGTGTTGGTCTTCATCCACGGCTTCAATATGAGTTTTGAGAACGGCGCCGAGCGCACGGCGCAGCTTGCGGTCGACTTGGGCCTGGACGGCGCGCCCATTCTCTATTCCTGGCCCTCGAAGTCATCGCTGATGGGCTACATGTCCGACGCAGCCACGGCCGAGGATTCAACCCGTATCGCCGAACTGGCGCAGTTCCTCGCCGACGTTGCCGCCCGCACCGGCGCGACGCGGGTCAATGTCGTGGCCCACTCCATGGGTAATCGCTATCTCATACGGGCACTGAACACGTTGGCCGCTGGGGGGGCGAAACAGGTTTTCGGCGAGGTGGTATTCGCGGCCCCCGATGTCGGCGTCGACGAATTCAAAGCCGTCTGGCCTACAATCCGTCAGGTCGCCCGCCGGACCACGGTCTATGCCTCCGGGCGCGACAAGGCCCTGGCCCTGTCGAGTCGTATCAACAACATGCCGCGGGCAGGAGATGCTCATGTCCCTCTGCTCCTCAGCGGTCTGCAAACGATAGACACCACAGCCGCCAGCGGTGGCCTGTTGGGCCATGACGACTTTTCTGGCACGGCATTGGATGACTTCCGGGCCGTGATCTGGCTCAGTCTCGCGCCAGAGCAGCGGTGTGTCCTAAGCAACGACGCGTCCAAGTCGCTCTGGCGGTTCGCGGCCGGCTGCCCGGAGAGCGATTTCCGCCAGGCAACGACCCTGATCCGGACGACTGGCTCGGTCGCGACCGCCCAGGCCAAGGTTCAGCGCGCTCTGGTCCGTGCCGCCGGCGCAGAGGCCGAGCGCCTTCGCCGGGTGTTGGATTTGCTGAAGGGCATCGACCCCGGCAGAAAGAGCCGGGGCCGGTGAGGACTCTCCCACAAAAGAGGAAGATATGGGCGAGCGACGGGCTGCACGGCGCGTGCCGTTGCGCTTAGCGTCTCCGGCTGAAAAGCGACCCTGAAGAGAATTCACAAATGAGCCTACTCAGGCTTTGCACCGCCGCTCACTCAGCCGCTAAAACCCTCACCTATACAATGAATTATCCAATGCAACGCTCCTAACTTTATCCCTATTTCCTCATGGGGCCGGCGTTCCGTAGGGTCCGCCGAACGGTGCTTCAAACGATGCTGACGTACTCGCCAAATGGTTAATTGCCCCTTGGGGCCGAACCCTTGCCCGCATTAGACAGGGGCTTGCCAAACAGGGCTCGGTTCGCTGGCGTATCGGCGATGGGCGCATTGGAAACCACGTTCGGATCGCCGGCCTTCAAAGTCGCCTGGACCTCCGGTGACTGCGACGACATCGGCACGACGCCGGCGGTGTCGGTTCCCAGCATGGAGGCCGACGGCGGCAGCTCCGGACCCGGCGCTACCATCCCCGGCGGGACGATTTCGGCCGGAAGGATCACAGGGTTGACCGACTGAAAGGGTGCCACCCGCTGAACGATTGGCTCAACGGGGGCATCGAGGCTCATGTCGGTGGTCTGGGCCAGGGCAGCGCCTGACAACAGGGCCGTGGCGGCAGCGGTGGCTAACAGACGGGACGTCGTCATCAAGGATCTCCTCGTGTTCCAGGCCTGAACTACGCCCGGAACCGCCGTCGGTTGCCCGCCCTCACAGCCTCGTGACCCCGGCGAGCACGTCGGGTCGCGGCGGGCGAGCCGGTGATGGGCGGAGAAGCCGTCCAACCGGCAGGGTCACGCTGCCCGCCCCCCGCAGCCGAACCCGACGAACCGCCATTTTTTGACGCACCCGGACGGTCGATTGCCTGCTTTTTGTGCGGCGCACCCAATTCCTTTCCCAAACCTTGCCGCGCGACCGCCCCTGACCGACCCCGACCGATAGCTTGAAGCACGCCGGGGAAAACGATGCAGCGCGTCAGGGCAGCGTCGGCGGTGATCATCCGGGCCAATGAGCCCGGTAACCAAGCAAGGGGAGCCCGCAATATCGGCGGGCCGGAGCAAGGCGGATGAAACTGATCATAGCGGTCGTCAAACCTTTCAAGCTCGACGAGGTCCGTGAGGCGCTTGTCGCCGCTGGCGTCGAGGGGCTGACGGTGTCGGAAGTCAAGGGTTACGGCCGCCAGAAGGGCCAGACCGAAATCTACCGGGGCGCGGAGTACCAAGTGAACTTCGTTCCCAAGGTGAAACTGGAAGCGGTCGTGGACGATGCGTCTGCGGCCAAGGCGGTCGAGGCCGTGAAGGCTGCGGCCGCCACAGGCAAGATCGGCGACGGCAAGATCTTCGTTCTGAACGTTGAAGACGCCGTGCGCATCCGGACCGGTGAAACCGGCCCGGCCGCTCTTTAGTGCCATCGGGAACAGGGGATAACCGACGATGAAATTGACCTTCAAACCGCTGGCGGGGCTTATGCTCGCCGCGACACTGGCCGGAGCCCCGATGGGGGCCGTGGCCTTCGCCCAGGAGGCCGCGCCTGCGGCAGCCGCAGCGGCGCCAGCCGAGGCCGCCCCTGCACCAGAAGCCGCTCCGGCAGCCGCGCCTGCTGAAGCTGCGCCTGCGGCCGCGGCACCCACCCCTGACAAGGGCGACAATGCCTGGATGCTGACCTCGACGGTTCTGGTCCTGCTGATGATCCTGCCCGGTCTGGCCCTGTTCTACGGCGGCCTGGTTCGCTCCAAGAACATGCTGTCGGTGATGATGCAGGTCTCGACCGTCGCCATCATCGGCTTCGTCGCCTGGGTGCTGTGGGGCTACAGCTTCGCCTTCACCGACGGCGGCAGCTGGGACAGCTATGTCGGCGGCCTGAGCCGGCTGTTCCTGAAGGATGTGACCCCGGCGAGCAATGTCGCGACGTTCTCCACCGGCGTCGTGATCCCGGAACTGACCTTCATCTCGTTCCAGGCGACCTTCGCTGCCATCACCGCCGCTCTGGTCATCGGTTCGCTGGTCGAGCGCATGAAGTTCGCGGCCATCGTCGCCTTCGCGGTGCTGTGGCCGCTGCTGTCCTACTATCCGATCGCCCACATGGTCTGGTGGTGGCCTGGTCCGGACGCCATCGCCGGTGATCCGACCGCCCCCGTCAAGGCGGGCCTGATCTGGAGCTTCGGTGCCCTCGACTTCGCCGGCGGCACCGTGGTCCACATCAACGCCGGTATCGCGGCTCTGGTCGGTGCCATCATCCTGGGCAAGCGTCAGGGCTACGGAAAAGAGCCTATGCCGCCGCACTCCCTGACCCTGACCCTCGTGGGTGCCGGTCTGCTGTGGGTGGGCTGGTTCGGCTTCAACGCTGGCTCCAACCTAGAATCCAACGGCTACGCCTCGCTGGCGATGATCAACACCTTCGTCGCCACCGCCGCCGCCGGTCTGTCCTGGATCCTGGTGGAATGGGTCACCCGCAAGAAGCCTTCGGCCCTCGGTCTGGCTTCGGGCGTGGTCGCCGGCCTGGTCGCCGTCACCCCGGCCGCCGGTTTCGCCGGTCCGATGGGCGCGGTGATCCTGGGTCTGGTGGTCTCGCCGCTCTGCATCTTCTTCTGCTCGGTCGTGAAGAACGCGCTGAAGTATGACGACAGCCTGGACGCCTTCGGCATTCACGGCGTCGGCGGCATCGTCGGTGCCTTGGCTACTGGCCTGCTGGTCAACCCCGCCTGGGGCGGCGCCGGCATCGTCGACTACACCACCTGTGCCAAGGACGGCGACATCTCGACCTGCGATGCTCTGGCCTCGTACGAGCCGATCGCCCAGCTGCTGATCCAGGCCAAGGCCGTGGGTGTGACGGTTCTCTGGTCGGCCATCGCCTCGGCCATCGTCTTCTTCGCGATCAAGCTCATCATCGGTCTCCGCGCTGCGCCGGACGCTGAAGAAGAAGGTCTGGACATCGCCGAACACGGCGAGCGCGCCTATCACAGCTAGGCTTCGGTCCAGCTGAAAAGGCGAAGGGCGCGGGGCCTGGCTCCGCGCCCTTTCTTTTATCTGCCAGGCCAGACGATCAGGGGGCCACGGGGATCCGGCGGGCTTTGAGGATCGGCACGGCCGGTTCCAGGATCTGCCCCTTCATGACCGGGTTCACCGCCACGCCCGGTGTCGGCAGGTTGATGATCTTATGGACCACGTCCATGCCTTCGACGACCTTGCCGAACGCGGCGAAGCCCGCATTGTCGCCCGGGGCGGCCGGATCGGCATCCAGATAGGGCGCATCACCCACGCAGATGAAAAAATCAGAGGTTGCAGTGCCCGGGGCATTGCGAGCGATCGAGACGACGCCATCGGTGTGCTTGATGCCGGTCTGGGTCGTGGGCTCGTGGGCAATGGGCTTCAGAACCCGCGCCGGATCACCCTGCAACCCGCCCTGGATCAGGCCGTAATCAACCGGTCCAGGTGATCGTGACGCCCGGAAGAAGGTGGCACCGTCATAGCGCTTCTGGTCGACATAGCGCAGGACGTTAGCCGTCGTGATCGGGGCCTTGTCGACATAGAGCTCGATGACGATCACGCCCTGCCCCGTCTCCAGATTGACCCGGACGGTCGCAGGCGCGGTCGGTGCGGCGACCTGCGGGCCTTGGGCCAGGGCCGGTGCGGCGACCAGGGTCAGGGCTATGGCGATCAGATCGCGGCGATGCATGGACACTCCTCAGGGCAGGCAATCACGGAACCGACCAGCATTCCTTTTTGCTGGCAAGTGGATTGCCAATCGGAAAGGCCTATCGCATGCACCTTGCACACGCTTGATGAACGCCACCCGGGATTGCCGTGAAGATCGCATTTATTGATACCTCAGGCCTGACCTACACGCCGGAGACTCCCTTTCTGCAGCCGCTGGGCGGCACGCAGTCGGCGGCCTGTTTTCTGTCGAGTGCCTTGGCGGCCCAAGGCCACAAGGTCAGCCTGCTGTCCCCTGGCGCGCCCGAGGCCTTGGTGATGGGCGTGCGGTGCGCGGGTTTCGATTTTGGAACCGCCGCTGCCGAGCTGAACGATCATGACGCCGTCATCGTGCTGACGACACCGATCGCGGCTCGCCTGCGGCAGGCGGGCGTCACTGCGCCCCTGCTCAACTGGCAGCACAAGGCTGTCGGCAGCAATGGTGCGGCACCATTTGCTGAGCCGGACGAGCGTGCGGCCTGGACCTCGACCATCTTTGTCAGCGCCTATCAGCGCGACACTTTCGCCAGCAAATGGGGCATGACCGGCGAGGTTATCGGCAATGCGATAAACCCGACCCTGGCGCGTACCCTGCGAACAGCGCCCAGCTTCGTCGAGCGCGGCGAGGATCCGGTCCTGTTCTATGCCAGCGCCCCGGGCCGCGGTCTCGACTTCCTCCTGATGTCGTTCCCGACCATCCGGAAGGCCCTGCCCAACGTGCGTCTGAAGATCTTTTCCGACCAGGCGATGTACCAGATACGGCCAGAGAACGACGAATTCTCGGTCTATTACGAAGTGGCCCGCAGCCTCCCCGGCATCGACTATGTCGGCGGGATCTCGCAATCGAGGCTGGCCGAAGAGATGCTATCGGCCGACATCTGGGCCTATCCGACAACCTTTATTGAGACGTCCTGTATCGTGATGATGGAGGGCGCAGCGGCGGGGTGCATGCTGGTGGGTTCGGACATCGGGGCCCTGCGCGAAACCTCCGGACGGTTCGGGCGGCTCGCGCCCCTGACAAACTCCCGATCCGGCTGGTCTGGAGCCTTTGCCCGCAACATCGTCCAGGAAGTCCAGCGCGCCCGGCAGGATCCCGCGGCCTACGGGCAATTCATCGACGACCAGATGGCCTGGTTCCGGACCCAGTGTGACTGGAATCGTCGCGCTGAGCAGTGGTCCGCCTTGATCCAGGAACTGGCTCCAGTCTCGGCCAACCAGCGTCCCTAGGACAGCCCCCCTCCCAGCCGACAGCGCCTGATCCACCAGCCGGGCCGCAGAGTCTCCAGCCTCTCGGCGAGGCCCTCGGCTTCGATATCGCTGACGCAGAGGGCAAAGCAGGTCGCACCCGATCCGGACATCCGGGCCATCAGGGTCTCGGGCTCGTCCCGCAGAACCTCCAGAACCTCACCGATCAGGGGCTCGAGCGCGATTGCCGGGGCTTCGAGGTCATTGCGGGTCGCAGCGACCAGCCACGCGGCAACTTCCTCGGCGCTCTCAAAGGCCTCTGGCATCCAGGGCCTTGCCTCCCCTGCCGGCGCGATGGCGGCATCATAGGCGCGATAGACCGCACCCGTCGGTGATGGCACCAGCGGATTGACCAGAACGGCATTCAGAGGCGGCAAGCCCGGCGCAGCTGTCAGACGCTCGCCTCGCCCCTCGGCCATGACCGGTCGCCCCCAGAGACAGGCCGCGCCGTCGGCTCCAAGGCTGGCCGCCATCGCTTCAAGAGCCGCGTCAGAGCATTGCGGGATCAGTGCGTCCCGCAACAGGCGCAGGGCGGCCCCGGCATCGCTCGAACCACCACCAAGGCCGGCTGCGATCGGCAGGCGCTTGTCGAGCATCAATCGGAAAGGCGGCAAGGGCCCCGCCGCTGCGGCATGAAAAACGCGCGCCGCCCTCAGGACCAGATTGTCCTCACCCGCAGGAATGGCTGCACCAAAGGGACCCGTCGTTTCGAAGCCAGGGGCGTCACTAGCCTGCAAGGACACCTCATCGCCAAGGTCAGCAAAGACCATCAGGCTCGAGATCGGATGATAGCCCTCGGCATCCGGACCGCCGACGTGCAGGAACAGATTGACCTTGGCCGGAGCAAAGGCGGAAAGGCGCATGGAGTGCCCTCAAGTCGAACTCGGATAGTGCCCGTGCGATAGCTCAGTTATGGGCGATGGTCGATGACGCAGCCGGTCCGACCGGACCCAGTCCATCCTTAAGGCGGGCTTCAGCCTCGGCCTTCTGGCGGGCATCCGGTTCGAGGCTGAGCACCCGCTGCCACTGAAACTGGGCTTCTATCTGTCGGCCCGCGCGCCAGTAGGCATCTCCAAGGTGACCATTCACGTCCGGATCGCCCGGCTCCATCTCGACTGCCTGTTCAAGCTTTTCAACGGCCAGCCTGTAATCGCCCAGACGGTAATAGGCCCAGCCCAGGGAATCGAGCATGGCCCCGGACTGCGGCCTCGCCTCCACGGCCTTCTGGACCATGACCAGGGCCTCCTGCAGTCGCTGATTGCGATCGATCCAGGAATATCCCAGAAAATTCAGCAACTCCGGCTCATCCGGATTGAGCTTCAGGGCAGCGCCCAGGTCCCGCTCAGCTTCCGTCCAGCGGCCGGCCCGTTCCAGAGCGATGCCGCGCAGATACAGCACCCGCCAGTCCGGGCTCTCGGCCTCCCGAGCGATCAGGGGGTCCAGAACCTGGACCGACTCGTCCCACCGTTCGTTGGCCCGCAAAAGATCGGCGAGCGCGATCTGGGCAGCGCGGTCGTCTGGTGCGGCCTGAACCGCCTGGCGCGCCACATCCAGGGCCCGCGTCTTGTCACCGGCCTGCTGATAGGTCCAGGCCAACTTGCTCCGGGCGACCGCAGACTGGAGCGAACCAGGGGCAATATGGCCGTAGGCTTCAACGGCCCCGGCATGATCACCAGCCTGGTTCAGCAGGTCGCCGAGCAGCAGCCAGGCGTCCTCCCGTTCAGGGTCCAGCCGCAGGGCCAGACGCAGATAGGCCAGGGCGAACTGGCTCTGCCGCTCGCCCGCGAAGGTCGCTGCGCAGGCCACCAGAGTCTGGGCCGCGCCCTGCCGAAGGGTCGTAAGGGGTGGCGCGGCGCTACGGGCGACAGCTCGCGCCCGGGCCTGCTGCAGACCGGCATCCGTCGGGTCGGCGGCCAGGGCCTGGTCATAGAGGGCTATGGCATCAGCATGCCGCTTTCGCCGCTCGAGAAAGGCTCCGTGATCCAGAACGAAGATGCCGGCGGTTGTCGATGACGATGTCAGGGCCTTGTAGTCGGTCTCGGCCTCGTCATAGCGCCGGGCACGCTCGAACAGCCGCGCCTGACCCAACTGGCCGAAATACTGCACGAGGCGATCATTCTGCAGGCTTGGCTGAACGGCCGCGCCCTCGGCATCGCCGGCCGCGGCAGCCACCCAGGGACCCAGCAGAGCTGCAGCCTGGCGATGGGGAAACGCGATCGGCTCGGCCTTCAGAAGCGTCTGGGCCTCCTTCCCCTTGCCTGACGCCAGCAGGTCCACGACGCGGGTCAGCGAGGCCAAACGCTTGACCGCCTCGCTCACATCTTCGCCACGCGGTGCGACCTGAGCAGCCCGGGCGACCTCTCCCGACAGCAGGAGGGCCGTAAAGGTCCGCTCACTGACGACACCGGGATTGTCGCTCAAAACCCCGGCAACACCGAAATAGTCAGCCGCCTGGCTGGTGCGGCCGTCGCGAAGCGCCGCCTGGCCGGCCAGGAACTGGCCATAGGCGGTACGGGCATCAAAGAACGAATAGCTGCCGGATACCGGCCCGCGCAGGGCAACGTTCGGGGTCGCCGCGCAGGCGGTCAGGGCTAGCAGTGACGCTGTCGCGAGAAGAATTCTGAAGTTCATCCAGGCACCCTGTTGGGTTTCGACGCGCGCCGCAAGCCTGCGACGCACGGGAGGAGAAGAGACTGCGCCCTCAACCGGCCCGGAAACAGGCCTCCTGATCAGAACGACCGGGAGGCCCTGGCATCACATGTTGGGATAGTTGGGGCCGCCACCGCCTTCAGGCGTGGTCCAGACGATGTTCTGCGACGGATCCTTGATGTCGCAGGTTTTGCAGTGGACGCAGTTCTGGGCGTTGATCTGGAAGCGCGGGTCGGTGCCCTGCTCGTTGTACAGCACCTCATAGACGCCCGCCGGGCAGTAGAGCCGCGCCGGCTCGCCATACTTGGGCAGGTTCACCGAGATCGGGATCGATGGATCCTTCAGGGTCAGGTGGGCGGGCTGATCTTCCTCGTGGTTGGTCGCCGACAGGAAGACCGAGGACAGCTTGTCGAAGCTGATGACGCCGTCGGGCTTGGGATAGACGATCGGCTTGAAGTCCTTGGCCAGGCCCGTCGAGGCGGCATCGGTCTTGTCGTGCTTCATCGTGCCGAAGAACGAGAAGCCGCCCGTCAGATGGGTGACCCACATGTCGAACATGCCGACGGCCCCGCCCAGGAAGGTGCCCAGCTTGCCCAGCAACGGCTTGGCGTTGCGAACGACCTTGAGTTCCTTGGCGACCCAGCTCTTTTCAAAGGCGGTCTGGTATTCGACCAGCTCGTCGCTGGCGCGGCCGGCAGCAAGGGCCTTGAAGGCCTGTTCGGCGGCCAGCATGCCGGTCTTCATGGCGTTATGGCTGCCCTTGATGCGGGGCACATTGACGAAGCCGGCCGAGCAGCCGATCAGCGCGCCGCCCGGGAAGGTCAGCTTCGGGATCGACTGGTAGCCGCCCTCGGTAATGGCCCGCGCGCCGTAGGAAATGCGGCGGCCGCCTTCCAGGTGCGGCTTGACGGACGGATGGTGCTTGAAGCGCTGGAACTCGTCGAACGGCGACAGCCACGGGTTCTTGTAGTTCAGGTGCACCACATAGCCGATCGACACGTAGTTATCGCCGAAGTGGTACATGAAGCTGCCACCGCCGGTCTTGTCGTCCAGCGGCCAGCCGGTGGTGTGCTCGGCCAGGCCGGGCTGGTGCTTCTCGGGCGGAACCTGCCAAAGCTCCTTGATGCCGATGCCGTACTTCTGCGGCGACTTGCCGGCCGACAGGTCGAACTTGGCGATCAGTTGCTTGGCCAGTGAACCCCGCACGCCCTCGGCGATGAAGACGTACTTGCCGTGCAGCTCCATACCGGGCTGGTAGTCGGGCTTGTGATGGCCGTCCTTGCCGATCCCGACGACACCGACCACGACACCCTTCAGGGAGCCGTCATCGTTCCAGACCATGTCCGAGGCGGCGAAGCCCGGATAGATCTCGACGCCGAGTTCCTCGGCCTTGCCCGCGAGCCAGCGGGTCAGATTACCCAGGGAGGCAATGTAGCAGCCGTCATTGTGCATGAAGGGCGGCAGGGCAAACATCGGCAGGGAGAGCTCGCCCTGCGGGCCCAGGATCAGGAAACGGTCCTTGGTGACCGGAGTTTCCAGCGGCGCGTCATCCTCACGCCAGTTCGGGAAGAGTTCGGTCAGCGCCTTGGGATCAATCACGGCGCCCGACAGGATATGCGCCCCGACTTCGGACCCCTTCTCCAGCAAGGCGACCGACACTTCGGTGCCCGCTTCGGCGGCAAGCTGTTTGAGGCGAATGGCGGCCGACAGGCCGGCGGGGCCGCCGCCGACGATGACGACGTCGTATTCCATCGACTCGCGTTCGAGGACTTCGCTCATGGGATCTCCCGCCCCGGGCCCGGCAGATTCTGGAATGGGACCCGTGTTTCTTGCTGTTGAGTCTGACCTTATCCGAACGTGACGCGGCGATGGTCAAGGAGAAAGCGGTGCGAATTGTTGCGTCGCAGCGTGGAGAGCCGACAAAGATCGCGCTAAGGATGGGAAGATGAGCCCCGCCGTCGATCCTCGCGCCGTCGAAAGCCTGCTCGCCTTCTGGGCGGATGCGGGCGTCGACGCCACCTATTCAGAGGTGCCGATCGACCGCCTTGCCGAAGGCGCGGCCCTGTTGCGGGCCCGCAGCCAGCCCGGCCCCGCCGCTGTCGCACCCCGCCCCGTCATGGTGGCCAGTTCCTCGACCAAGGTTTCAGAAGCCATTGCCGAGGCCCAGGCGGCAGCTGCGGCCTGTCAGGATCTGGACGCGCTCGCCGCCGCAATCTCCGCCTTTGACGGTTGCCCCCTCAAGACCCAGGGTGCCAGGCAGGCCGTAGTGTCCCGCGGCCCGGCCGACGCGCCCCTGATGATCATTGGCGAATGCCCCGGCCCCGATGAGGACGCCCAAGGCCAGCCCTTCGTCGGTCGCGCCGGCCAACTGCTCGACCGGATGCTCAAGGCGGCCGGCCTGACAGACCGGGTTTTCATCACCAACACCGTCTTCTGGCGCCCGCCGGGCAACCGCACCCCTACCCCGCAGGAGCAGGCCATTTGCGCGCCGTTCCTGGAGCGCGCCATCGCGCTGGTGAATCCCAGAATGCTGCTCCTGGTCGGCGGTGCCTCCGCCAAGGCGCTGCTCCGGCGCGATGACGGGATTCTCACCCTGCGCGGCCGATGGTTCGAATGGACCTCCGCGGACGGCAATCGGGAGTTGCCAGCCCTGCCAACCCTTCACCCGGCATTCCTGATCCGGCAGCCCGCCGCCAAGAAGAAAGCCTGGCAGGATCTGCTGACCCTGTCCGAAAGACTTGATCGCCCGGCCCGTCCAAACTAGGACTCTCGGCGACCAGTCGGAACGGGGACGCGCCACCTTCGGGGACGCGCGAATGGCATTGCAGCGCATCGCTCGACCTCTGGCCGTTGTCTCGGCCCTCCTGTTTTGCCTGTGCGCTGCCGTCAGCGTGCGAGCCTCCAGCCTTGAGCCCCTGTCCAAGGATGACGTCCGCTATTACCGCGCGGCTTTTTCGGCCACGGAACGCGGCGATTTCGACGCCGCCGAAGCAGCCTTCGCCAATACCCGCAACAAGAGCCTTGAGGGCCGCCTGGCCTATGCCAAGCTCATGCATCCTACGGCACATACCGCAGACTTTGACGACCTGACGGCCTGGCTGAAGGCCTATGGCGACGAAGCCGGGGCCGACAAGGTCTATACCCTGGCCGTCAAGCGCAAGCCGGCCAAGGCAGCCGCGCCCCGCCCGCCGGCCCTGTTTGTGGCCTCAGACAAGGGCCCGCCGCCCGCCGACAAGGCCAGGGGGGCAAGGGAGGCCTATTATTCGGGCGACATCACCAAGGCCCTGGCCCTGGCCCAGATCAGTGGCGAACGCTGGATTGCGGGCCTGGCCTCCTACCGGCTTGGCCAGAATGACAGGGCCCAGGACTATTTCGACCAGGTGGCCCGTGATGAAAGCCAGGATGACTGGCTCCGCTCCGCCGGCGCGTTCTGGGCGGCGCGCGCTGCCACGGCCGCCGGCCGCACGAGCGATGCCCGCGACGCCCTGATCGAAGCGGCCCGCTCGCCCAATACCTTTTACGGCATGATCGCGGCCCGCCAGCTGACCCTGGCCGGCGTAGCTCTGCCGAACGACCCCGATGACCCGATCGCCGCCCTGATCAGCCGCTTCAGCTATGACGGGCCCGATGTTGCGTCCTTGAACCGGCTGCTGGCTGCCGACGATCGTGCCCGACGCGCTGCGGGCCTGGCCCAGATCGGCCGCTGGACCGAGGCCGGCCAGGAACTGAGAGCGGGTCTCTCCCTGGCGGAGACCGAGAAGGCCCGGGGTGACTGGATGAGCCTGACCCTGGCCCTCAACGCCCGTGCGCCGCTCAATGCCGGTCGCCCTGTCGCCCGCCTGGGCTCGGACGACTATCCCCTGCCCCCGCTGGAACCCAAGGGCGGGTTCACGATCCACAAGGCGATGGTCTATGCCCTAGTGCGTCAGGAAAGCCGCTTTGACCCCACAGCGGTGTCCGGGGCCGGCGCTGTCGGACTGATGCAGCTCATGCCCATCGCTGCCGCACGAGCTGCGGGCGACGACAAGCTGCTCGAAGACAATACCCCGCTCTTTGACCCGGCTTTCAATCTGCGGGTCGGCCAGGACTATTTCACCTGGCTTATGGATCGCGGACTGCAGAGCAACGACATGCTGCGCGCCGTGGCGGCCTATAATGGCGGCCCCGGCACCCTGCTGAAGACCCAGGCCCAGCTTGGCGCGGATTGCGACAGTCTGCTGCTGATCGAAAGCCTGCCGGCCGTCGAGACCCGCAACTATGTCGAAAAGGTCGTCGCGTCCTACTGGACCTATCGACGCCTGATGGGTGCCGAGACACGCACCCTGGATGCCGTCGCCCTGGGGGCCCGCGAGATCGATATCCGTCTGGACCTTTAGGTCACCAGTTCAGGCGACGCGCGCCAACCGCCTTGATCAGACGGGCGAAGTCCCGATCTCCGGAACGAAAGCCGCCCCTGGCCTGATAGAGCCGCGCCGACAGCAGCAAGCCCTGCGGTGGCGTGAACGGTCGACGAAACCAGCTGACTCCCGGCCGGCCAAGGCTGACCGCCCGGTCCCAACCGGCATTGACCTGTTTCTCCACCACCTGACGCCATCCCTCGGGCAGCAGGGCGTTAGGCTCCAAAAGCATCAGCCATTCGCCACGCGGACGGTCACAGGCCTCTGCAAGCCCCAGGCCGAGACCATCCGCGGCTGACACGACCCGTGCCCCACAGTCCTCGGCAATTTCGAGCGTGCCATCGGTCGAACCGCCATCGGCCAGGACAACCTCACGCACCAGCCCATCCACAGCAGCAGCCACAAGACTCGTCAGGCATGGACCAATGAGACGGGCGCTGTCGCGGGTCGGAATGACGACGGTGATCATGTAGCCTGCTTCAGGGTCCCGAGTGATGAGGTCAAGCCTCGTTCTTGTTATGTTCCCAAAATGACGATAGACTTTGGCCATGGCCACGCCCGCCCATCTGAATCGTGTCGCCCTGCGTGGCCGTGGTGCCCGCTCAAACGCGACGGGGCGCTTCGAGACCTATCGTTCGGAATCCTTCGATGACGGCTGGACCGAAGCGGACGAAGCCGCGCGGCCCCTGACCACAATCATCCAGCCGATGAAGTCCAGGACCATCATCGCCCGAAATGACAGCCCAGACATCGGCTTCAACGCGTCGATCAATCCCTATCGCGGCTGCGAACATGGCTGCATCTACTGCTATGCCCGCCCCGCCCATGCCTATCTGGGGCTTTCGCCCGGACTGGATTTCGAGTCCCGCCTGTTCTTCAAGCCCGAGGCAGGACGGCTGCTGGAACGGGAGCTTTCTAAGCCCGGCTATAAACCTCAGGTCATCCATATCGGCGGCGACACCGATCCCTACCAGCCGCAGGAAAAATCCCTGCGGGTCACGCGGGCGGTGATCGAGACCCTGGCGCGTTTCAGCCACCCTTTTACGATCATTACCAAGTCGGCCCTGATCACGCGCGACCTGGATGTTCTTGGCCCCTTGGGCAAGGCAGGCCTCGTCCGCGCAGCCGTCTCGGTAACCACCCTTGACCGCAAACTGGCCCGCAGCATGGAACCGCGCGCGGCCACACCTGAGCGCCGCATCGACGCGATCCGGCAACTGGCGGCTGCGGGCGTCCCGGTCACAGTCATGTTCGCCCCGTCCATTCCCTCGCTGAACGATCATGAAATGGAGGCCGTGCTGCAGCGGGCCGCCGAGGCCGGTGCCACCTCCGCGGGCTATGTCGCCCTGCGTTTGCCGCTCGAGATCGGCGATCTCTTCCAGCACTGGCTTCGTACCGATCACCCGGACCGTGCCAAACGGGTCATGTCCCTGGTCCGCCAGATGCGCGGGGGTGCGGTCAACAATTCTGAATGGGGCCAGCGCATGACCGGGGAAGGCCCGGTGGCGGAAGTGATGAACCAGCGCTTCCTGATCGCCAGACGGAAATCTGGCCTCGATGCGCCGTCCCAGCGGATGGATGTCGGGTCTTTCAAGGTTCCCGCCAGGGCCGGCGATCAGCTGACCCTGTTCTGAACCCTGGCTCCATCGGCCTGAGCTACGCCGACCCGGGCCCGCAGCTTCATCCAGCGGCGTACCGGCATGTCGTAGGTGCGCAGCGCCACCCAGGCCCCGGCAAGGATCAGGACCACGGCCAGGGCGACGAAGCCCTCCGGATAGCCCTTGCCACCCAGGGCGCGGAAGGCGCGCAGCAGCAACTCCCAGAGCACCCAGTGCAGGGCATAGAGCGGATAGGAGATCTCGCCGCTGACCCGACAGAGCGCCCCCCTTCGCCCCTGGGGATCGCGATGGCCCAGCAGCACGATCAGGGGAAAGACGATAGCAACGCAGACCAGGTCATAGGTCGCCGTATAGTCCAACGGTGGCATGGCCAGGACCGCCAGCAACACCAGGGCCAGCAGCCAGACCGGTGCTCCGATCCGGAGATAGGGCTGAATCCGATAGCAGGCCCAGCCCAGAGCGAAGGGGAAGATCGTCCGGATGACACCGATCCAGTAGGTCGCTCGATCCCAGCCGGTCTGAACCCCGCCCATGCCATAGGCAATGCCGATCAGCACACCGCCGGAAACGACGATGACCAGCACCAGCCATAGCGTGGAGAGGCGACGCGCCGGGAACCAAAGGGCGCTGGCCAGCAGTTCAAGAAACAGCGACCAGGCGGGCGGGTTCAGGGGAAACAGCGGCGAGAAACTGTCCTCATCCCCGACCCAGATCCGGGGCAGGACCAGCAGGCCCATCAGCAGGCAGGCTATGATGCCATCCCGGTGTCCGATCATCACCAGGGCCCCTGCAACCATGGACAGGGCGATCAGGGGCCAGACCCGGATCAGGCGTGCCCGCATGAAACTGGGCCAGCTGATGTCTCGCGTCCCATAGGCATGGGCCAGGACGAAACCACTGAGGCAGAAGAAAAAGTCCACCGCCAGATAGCCATGGGCCATCAGCCAGGGACGATAGGTCCAGCCCCCCAGATGGTAGAGAAGCACCCCCACCGCCGCGAGGCCGCGCAGTCCGTCCAGGGCCTCATAGCGCCGCCCGACTTCGATTCCTGGCCCCAATATGCTTACCCCCGGTAACGGGACGCTTAGTGCCGCGCCGGGAACCGCCCGTCCAGCCTCAGGCCTTCTGCAGCAACAGGGCCTTGGTCAGGAATGCCCGATCCTCCGCAATCACACGCAGGCCCACACCGCTGAACAGGGCGGCAAGGTCGGTCTGGGCGTAGGTCGAATAGTAGGGCTCGTGAAAATAGACCGGAAAGGCCTCCAGCAGGCGTGACAGATCGGGCTCATCCTTCGGCTGCACCGAATCGACAAAGACCAGAACACCGCCGGGCTTGAGCACCCGGGCGATGGCGGCGGCCACGACAGGCCGTACCCGCGGTGGCAGTTCATGAAACAGGTAGACACAGCTCACGGCATCCAGAGACCCGTCAGCGAAGGGCATGGACTCGGCATTGGCCTGGACCATGCCGATGCCCGAGCGTGCCCGGGCCCGGTCCAGATAGGCCGGCGACAGGTCGAGTCCGGCCAGGGACGCGCGTGGGAAGGTTGCCTTCAGATCCTGCAGGAAGGATCCGGCTCCACAGGCTGCATCGACGATCCGAAGGTCGCGATGATCCCGGCCGCGCCAGTGCTTGGCCAGGAGCGACAGTCCTCTGCGGCGCATGGCGGCGGCCGTGCCGGCAAACAGCGCCTCGACCTGGGCGTCATAGCGCTCGGCACTTTCGGCGGTAAACCAGCCGCCCGACTGGAAGTGGAAGTTCTGCCGATAGTAATTCGGATAGGTGCCCGCTGTCGTTTCCGAACGGACCTCGACCCCATCGCCCCGCCGGCGACGCTGATCGACCGCACGCGCATCGACCAGAAAGTCCAGGGTCCGCATAAGCGACTTTACCGGTCCGGTCGAAGCCCCTTCCAGGGCCGGGTAGAGGCCGGCGGCGACATCCCGGGCGTCCTTTTCAAAGGCTTCCAGATAGACCTGTCGCAGGCGGGCACCGGATACCGGCGGCCCCTCGGGCTGGAAGTTGCGCGCAGCCTCGCCGCGCGTCGGCTGGGTCAGGGCGCGGGCCAGGCCACCGGCGGCTGTCCACCACAGGGCCTTGGCTGCGGCCCTGGCACTTTGCCCAACGGCCTCTAGCGCGAAGGCCCGCCGCTGACGTCGTGCAATGGCTCGGTCGTCCATGGCTGCCTCATCGCGAGAAGATCCCGACCAGTTCAATATGGGGTGACCAGACGAACTGGTCCACTGGCAGCACCTTTTCCAGCCTGAACCCGGCATCGACCAGGAGCCGGGCGTCGCGGGCGAAGGTCGCGGGATTGCACGAGACACTGATCACCCGGGAGACCTTGGAGTTGGCGATCTCGACGGTCTGCTCCAGGGCCCCCGCGCGCGGAGGATCGATCACCACTACGTCGGTCTTGGCCAGTTCCATGGTCAGAACAGGTCGACGGACGAGATCACGCGCCTCGGCAACGATCGGCTTCAGGCCTGGTGCACCACCGATCGCGGCCTTCAGGGCAGCGACGGCGGGAGCAGCGGAATCGGCGGCATAGACGGCAGCAATCTCGGCCAGCCGGAACGTGAAGGTCCCTGCCCCGCAGTACAGATCCGCGATCTTCGTAGCGCCCTGAGCGGCCTCGACCGCAAAGGCGACCATGGCCTTCTCAGCCTGGGGCGACGCCTGCAGGAAACTGCCCGGCGACAGGGCGACGACGGCCGGACCAAGCTTCACCAGAGGCTGACGGGCCATGTAGACGACCTCACCGGCCAGGGTGACGCGAGCAAAATCGCCGTCACTGGCCGCCATGGCCGCCAGCATGCGGGCATCGGCCGACAGGCCCCCGCTCTTAGCCTCAACGCCGGTGATGTCGATATCGAGCCCTGTGGCCGTCAGGGTGACATGCAGGGTCGGTGCCGATTTCGGGTGTTCCAGGAAGGGCTGTGCCAGTCGCGCCAGGGCCGGAAAGGCGGCAACGAGGCGGGGATCAGCGACCGGACAGTCCTCGATCTTCACCAAATTCCAGGACCGGCGCTCCTTGAAGCCCAGCCGCACACCGCCCTTGCCGCCCCGGGCATGCAGGGCCACCCGCCGGCGCGATCCGGCAGGCGCGGCGAAGGTCGGCAGGATCTCGGTCTCCAGGCCCTCGTGCGAGAGCTGGACGCGGACCAGCTCAGACTTCCACGCCAGATAGGGCTGCTGGGCCCAGTGCTGGCTGGTGCAGCCCCCGCAGTCGCCGAAATGCCTGCAGGATGGCGCTATACGGTCGGGACTCGGTTCGAGAATGTCGATCAACTCGCCCCGCGATCCGTCCATCTTGACGGTGACGCGTTCGCCCGGGAGGGTCAGGGGGACGAACACCGGGCCCTGTCGGACGATACCGTCGCCCTGGGCACCGACGGCGTCGATGATCACTTCACGCATTCCAAATCCAATCTCGCGGTCGGGGCCTGCACAGCCCCACCAATCAGGCCCTTGGCCAAGGCGGCCCGGGGCGCTGGAACCCGGAGGTCCCGTCAAGGGTGTCCATACCCGCAAAAGGGTCGCTTGGCATGAACGAAGATGAATGACCCGCTCAAGGTCCGTTCATGTTCATCCCGGCATGTTGGGCCATAGGGTCATCGGAGCGTCGTTCCGAGCCACCCCAAAATTGCCATTTGTCAGTTTGAGATACCGGTCATGACCAACAGGACGCCGACCATGAAGATCGCTCTTTGCGCCGCCCTCGCCGCCGTCACCGCCGGCGCGCTGGCCCCGACCCTTGCCAGCGCCCAGTCCTATGGCCAGCCCGGCTATCGTGACAGCAGCTATGACAGCAACGGCTACTACTATGACCCCTGCCGCCGCAGCACGACCCAGCGCGGTACCGGCGGCGGACTGGCCGGTGCAGGCCTTGGTGCCGCCATTGGCGGGAGCATCGCCGGCCGTGGCGCCAAGACCGAAGGGGCCGTCCTGGGCGGCCTGCTCGGCGCAGTGATCGGCTCCAATATCGGCAAGACCTCGGCGGCCTGCCGCTCCGGCACGAGCCTGCCGCCGCCGACCGTCAACAGCCGCTATGATAACAGCTATGACGCCCGGCCCTACGACGCCCGCTCCTATGACACAGGCTCGTACCAGGATCCGCGTTATGAAGACGCCCGTCGGGACGCGGAGCGCGACGCCTATCGCCGTAGCTCCGACACCTATCGGGTTGATCAGCGTTCGGCCGACATCAACGGCTGCACCCTGGCCGAAAGCCCGATCTATCTGCCGGATGGCCGCGTTCAGAAGCGTTTCGTTCGGGTCTGCCCGGACGCCAGCGGACGGTTCCAGGTCGTCGACTAGAGACCAAGCCCTCGGTTAATCTGCCAAGAGACGGCCGTCCGCTTTTAGCGGGCGGCCGTTTGGCTATTGGCGACGCGCCCAGATCAGGCCTTCGACCTGACCGTCACCGCCGGTGATTGGGCTCTCGGCCTGCCCCATGACGGTCCAGCCGGACACCTCGAGGAAGCTGATGATCTCGCGATGGACGCGATCGATAGTCTCCGGATCCTTGACCAGCCCGCCCTTGCCGACATGTTCTCTCCCCGCCTCGAACTGGGGCTTGATCAGGGCGATCAGATCCGTGCCTGGAACGGCCAGATCCAGGGCGGCCGGCAGGGCCTTGGTCATCGAGATGAAGCTGACGTCACTGACGATGAGTTCCGGATCCTCCGCGATCCAGCTGCTGTCCAGGAGTCGCGCATCCGTCCCCGAGAGGTCCACGACCCGTTCGTGCTCGACCAGACTGTGGTGAAGTTGGTCGCGGCCGACATCCACAGCATAGACCTTGGCTGCCCCCCGCGACAGCAGGACCTCAGTGAAGCCGCCGGTGGAAGCCCCGACGTCGATAGCGACCTTGCCCTCGACGACAATGGGCCAGAGATCCAGCGCATGGACCAGTTTCAGGGCCCCGCGTCCGACCCAGGGGTGGGCGGCCGAAGCACGGATCGATACATGCTCTTCGACCATTTCCGAGGGCTTGCGCACCAGCACGCCGTCGGCCTGCACGAGCCCGGCCTCAATGGCCTCACGGGCCTTGGCGCGGCTGTCAAACAGGCCGCGCTCCATCATCAGAACATCTACACGTCGACGGGTCATCCGCCGGCTCTATCACAGACTTGCGGTCGCGGTCGCTTCAGGATCAACTGAACGCCGATCACCGGCGCGCCAAGACGCCGGTCACCCGGGAGGACTTCCATGCACTTCAGTCGCCGTGGCCTTTTGGCCGCCTCGGCCGCCATCGCCGCCGCTCCGTCCGTCCAAGCCAAGCCCCGCGCCGCCGGCCAGCCGGCCTGGACTCCGGACGCCACGGAGATCGCCGGCCGTATCCGCCGCAAGGAGGTCAGCGTCGCCGAGGTGGTCGAGGCGGCCATCCGCAAGGCCGAAGCGCTGCAGCCCAAGGT
The DNA here is from genome assembly GCF_001414055.1 of Caulobacter henricii. GTDB lineage: Bacteria > Pseudomonadota > Alphaproteobacteria > Caulobacterales > Caulobacteraceae > Caulobacter > Caulobacter henricii. Next base: position 2,036,337 of record NZ_CP013002.1, read on the forward strand.
CGGGGCCATTGTCACTTCCGACTTCGACCGGGCGATGGACAAGGCCAAGGGGGGGCAGCTCTCCGGCCCGTTCGCCGGCGTTCCATTCCTGATCAAGGACCTGGACGCCTATACCGGCCTGCCAACGCGTTATGGCTCGCGCAGTTCGATGGGCGCGCGGCCTGAAAAGGCTCAGACCGCCTTTGTTGACGCCTATGATCGGGCAGGCCTGTTGGTGATCGGCAAGTCGAGCACGCCGGAGTACGGCTTCCTGCCGACGACCGAGCCTGTGGGCTTTCTGCCGACTCGCAATCCCTGGAACCTGAACCATTCCTCGGGCGGTTCATCCGGTGGGGCCGCGGCGGCCACCGCATCCGGCATCGTGCCCTTCGCCCATGCCAGCGATGGCGGCGGCTCAATCCGTATTCCGGCCTCCAACTGTGGTCTGTTTGGCCTCAAGCCCTCGCGCGGTCGAATGATCCAGGGCCGGCCGGGCGACCGCGGTGTCGATCTCTCCGTGGCCCATTGCGTCAGCCACAGCGTGCGCGACTCGGCAGCCCTGTTCGCAGCCAGCGAGCGCACGGCGGCGGGTTCGCCCTTCGCACCGGTCGGGGTGGTCACCGATCCACTGAAGAAGCGCCTTAAGGTCGGCCTGCTGATCGAGACCGGGACCGGCCAGAAGCCCGATGCCGAGGTCATTGCCGCCGTCGAAGGTGCCGCCAAGCTGATGGCCAGCCTCGGCCACCATGTCGAACCCACGCACTGGCCGATGGACGGCGCCCAGTTCGGGCGGGACTTCACCGCCCTGTGGTCCACCGGTGCCGCCGAACTTGCCGCCGGTGTCAGCAAGGCCATGAAACGCAAGGCTGATAGCTCTGTGCTCGAGCCCTTCACCCTGGGCATGGCCGACCTGGTCGCGGGCCTGAAGCCAGGCGACATCGAAGCCGCCGTCGGCCGGCTGCAGGCCACGGCCAGGGCCTATGACACCTGGCTGACCCAGTACGACATCATCCTGTCGCCTGTCCTGGGCAGCCCGCCTGCCGAGCTCGGCTTGGTCAGCGGTGCGGTCCCGTTCGAAACCCTGCAGGCCCGCCTGATGCACTATGTGGGTTATACCCCGGTGCACAATGTCGCCGGGGCTGCGGCGATGAGCGTGCCCCTGCACTGGACGGCGCAAGGTCTCCCGGTCGGCGTGCACTTCGCCGCGCGCATGGGAGCCGAAAAGCTGCTGTTCCAGCTGGCCTATCAGCTGGAGGCGGCCCAGCCCTGGGCTCACCGCAAGCCGCCGACCTCGCTTTAGGTCACGAGGGCGAGCGGGGGCGTCACGCGCACCCGCTCGCCTTGTGCGCTTTCACATAACGAACAATCTCGGCGATGAGCGCGAAGTCCATCGCCTCCGGCTTGCGCCAGCGGATACAGCCCTTGCCGCAACTGGCCCCGACCAGGCGATCGCCAAAGCGCTCGATTGCCCCCTGCCCCGCATACAGGGCCACATACTGCTTCTGGCTGTTGAAGGCGATCCACGGCGACTTGGGGTCGCCATAGGCCGGCATGCCATAGGCCATGCGCTCATGGTCGGCCCCGAAGGCGTCAATGCAAACCGCCCGCAACCGATCCAGTGCCGGGCGGCGATCGGGTTCCACCTCCTCCGGGAAGTCATCCACGCTCGCTGCCTTCGACTGGACCATTGCCGCCTCCGAAGAGGGCTCTAGCCCTCGACAAACACCTTCTTGAGTTCGTTCTTCATGATCTTGCCGTTGGCGTTGCGCGGCAAGGTTTCGTGCCAGAACACCACCTTCACCGGCACCTTGAAGGCCGCCAGACGGTCGGCGACAAAGGCCCGCAATTCGGCCTCGCTGGCTACAGCACCGGGTTTCAGGGTCACGACTGCTGCAGGCTCTTCGCCCAGGGTCTTGTGCTCGATGCCGACCAGGGCTGCATCCATCACCGCCGGGTGGTCATAGAGGCAGTTCTCGACCTCGATGCAGTAAATGTTTTCACCGCCGCGGATCAGCATGTCCTTGGCGCGGTCGATGATGAAGCAGAAGCCTTCGGCGTCGAGACGCGCCAGGTCGCCGGTCTTCACCCAGCCGTCGATGAAGGTCTGGGCAGTGGCTTCCGGCTTGTTCCAGTAGCCGCGCACCACCTGCGGGCCACGGCACCACAGTTCGCCGACCTCACCGATCGGCAGTTCCCGATGCGGCTCCTCGACAGACATGATTTTCAGGTCGGTGACCGGCACGGCCGGGCCGCAGCTGTCGGGACGGTTTTCATAGTCCTCGGCCGAGTTGCTGGTGGCCGTGGCCGAGGTCTCGGTCATGCCCCAGCCATTGCCCGGCGAGGCCTTGGGCCAGACTTCCTTGATCTTGCGCACCAGTTCCGTAGCCGAGGGCGCGCCGCCATAGGCCACGGCCTCGATCGACGACAGGTCATACTTCTCGCGATTGGGGTGCTCGATAATCTGCCAGGCGATGGTCGGAACCCCGCCGATCTGGGTCAGACGCTCGTCCTCGATCAGTTGCATCGCCTTGTCCGGATCCCATTTGCGGATCATGGCTAGCTTGGCCCCGCCAAACAGCGAGGGATTCAGCACCGCAAAACAGCCGGTGGCGTGGAAGAAGGGCACCGAGATCAGCGAGCCGCGCTGGGGACCATTGGGATCCAGCTCGGGCGGAGCCTCGCCCCGGCGCAGGAAACTGCGGGCCCCTGCGGCCGCGGCGGCGAAGATATTGCTGTTGACGTTGCGGTGCGTGCCGATCGCGCCCTTGGGCTTGCCCGTGGTGCCCGAGGTATAGAAGATCGTCGCATCGTCATCGGCCGCCAGAGGCGTGGTCGACAGCGGCTTTTCCTCCAGGGCGGCCCAGTCGCTGGGACCGCCGATCACCGTCTCCAGACGGGTGACATAGGGGTGGGCGATCTCTTCCCGCGAGCGGCTGACATAGACCCGCTGCAGGTCCGGACAGTTGTGCAGGTGCTCGGCCAGGCGCTCATAGCGCTCGACATCGACCACCAGGGTCTTGGCCCCGGAGTCCAGCAGACCGTATTCCAGCTCACCGCCGGTCCACCAGGCGTTCAGCGGCGTGACGATCGCCCCCAGGGACAGGCCGGCATAGAAGGCCACTGGCCATTCGGGCAGGTTGCGCATGACGATGGCGATGCGATCGCCCTTCTGCACGCCCTTGGCGGCCAGCTCGGCTGCGAACACGGTCACGGCACGATAGAAGGCCTCAAAGCTGACCCGCTCGTCTTCATGGACCATGAAGATCTTTTCGCCATGGGCCCGGCCCAGGACCAGGGTATCCCGCAGGGTCGGCGGCGCATTCTTCCAGGTCCGGGTCTTGATGCCGCGGATCTCGACCTCCTCCATCTCGCCCGCCGTCCCCGGCTGGGTGATCATGGCATAGGCCTGCTGAACCGACATGGCGGGCCACGGGATGGAAGCGGGGGTGGCCTGGGTCATCGTTACTCTCCCGGTATGGTCGCGCCTTATTCAATGAGCGCGTTCGCTAGCGAGAAAGCACAGCCGAGAGCTTGATGCAAACGTCCGTTTGACCCTAAGGGAACAATGATAAGTTATGGGGCCTGCCCTTGTGAATGCCCTCATGCCGACGGCATCGGGCACTCCGCTCGCAGGCCTGTGGCGGCACCTCAGACGAGCAGCCTGCCAGGCCGATGGGACGGGGTGGCCCCACTCGACGCCACCCCCATTCCCTGTAGACATGGGGAACTAGAGCCCCCTACCCCACCGACGCCAGACGGCTGAGCGCTGCCTCGAGCTTGGTCTTGGCGGCTTCCGCATCGGCGAGGCGTTCGCGGTTTTCCTCGACCACCTCTTCCTTGGCGCGGGCCAGGAAGTCGGGGTTGTTCAGCTTCTTGTTGGTCTTGTCGATCTCGCTGACATGGCCGGCGATTTCCTTGGTCAGGCGCGCCTTTTCGGCCGCCAGATCGATGAACTCGGCGATGGCCAGGGCACCGGTCGCCTCTCCCAGCACGAAGGGCACGGCGCCGGTCGGCGGGGCCTCGGCCTCGCGGGCGCTGTCGAGTCGCGCCAGGGTCAGCAGCAGGTCGCGGTGCTGGGCCAGGCGGGCCTTGGTCTCGGCGCTGGCACCGATCAGGGTCAGAGGCGGCTTGGCACCCGGCGGCACGTTCATCTCGGCGCGGACCGAACGGATCTCGCTGACGGTGTCGACAAGCCAGCCGATCTCGGCCTCGGCCTCGGCATCGATCCAGCTGTCCGGCAGATCGGGCCACGCCTCGACGATCAGCATGCCCTTGCGCGGCGCGCCGAATTCGGCGGTCTTCTCCCACAGCTCCTCGGTGATGAACGGCATCACCGGGTGCAACAGCTTGAGGATCACATCCAGGGCCCAGGCGGCCGTGGCGCGGGTCTCGGCCTTGGCGGCAGCATCGTCGCCATTCAGGACCGGCTTAGCCAGTTCCAGATACCAGTCGCAGAAGACGTTCCAGATGAACTTGTAGAGCGCGCTGGCCGCCGCATCGAACGACGGCGCTTCCAGGGTGCGGGTGACCTCGGCGGCGGTCTTGACCGTTTCGCCACGGATCCACTTGTTGATCGGCTGCTGAACGGTGGCGGGATCAAAGCCCTCGACCCGGACGCACTCGTTCATCTGGGCAAAGCGCGAGGCGTTCCACAGCTTGGTACCGAAGTTGCGATAGCCCTCGATGCGCTGCTTGCTGAGCTTGATGTCGCGCGCCTGGCCCGACATCGCCGTCATGGTGAAGCGCACCGCGTCGCAGCCCAGCTCGTCGATCAGGACGAGCGGGTCCAGTACATTGCCCTTGGACTTGCTCATCTTGGCACCCTTCTCGTCACGGACGAGGGCGTTGATGAACACCTGCTTGAACGGCACTTCACCCATGAAGTGGATGCCCATCATCATCATCCGGGCGACCCAGAAGAAGATGATGTCAAAGCCGGTAACCAGGGTGCTGGTCGGGTAGAAGCGCGCGACGTCGCTGGTCTTTTCCGGCCAGCCCAGGGTCGAGAACGGCCACAGGGCGGAGGAGAACCAGGTGTCGAGGACGTCTTCGTCGCGCTTGAGTTCCGTGGGCGAACCATAGTGCGCCGTGGCCGCGGCGATCGCTTCTTCCTCGGTCTCTTCGACGAAGATGTGGCCGTCAGGCCCAAACCACGCCGGGATGCGGTGACCCCACCAGAGCTGACGCGAGACGCACCAGGGCTCGATGTTGCGCAGCCATTCGAAATAGGTCTTTTCCCAGTGCCGGGGCTCGAAAACCGTGTCGCCGTTCTCGACGGCCTGAAGGGCCGGCTGGGCCAAGGTCTTGGCATCGACATACCACTGGTCGGTCAGGAAGGGCTCGATGACCACACCTGAACGGTCGCCATGCGGGACCATGTGCTTGGTCTTCTCAATCTCCTTGAGCCAGCCCTCTTCCTCGGCGCGGGCGACGATGGCCTTGCGCGCGGCGAAGCGGTCCAGACCGACATAGTCGGCCGGGACGGAGTCATTGAGCTTGGCCTCGACGGTCAGGATATTGATGACTTCAAGCCCGGCCCGCTTGCCGACGCCGAAGTCGTTGAAGTCGTGGGCCGGGGTGATCTTGACCGCGCCCGAGCCCTTGGTCGGGTCGGCATAGTCATCGGCGACGATCGGGATGCGACGGCCGACAATCGGCAGGGTCACAAACTTGCCGACCAGGTCCTTGTAGCGCGCATCGCTGGGATGAACCGCGACGCCGGTGTCGCCCAGCATGGTCTCCGGGCGGGTCGTGGCGACCACGATATAGTCGCGGGTCTCAAACTCGGTGGCCTTGCCCTCGTCGTCGAAGGCGATCGGGTGCTGATAGGTCATGCCGTCGGCGAGGGGATAGGCGAAGTGCCAATAGGCCCCGTCGACCTCCTTTTGCTCGACCTCGAGGTCGGAGATGGCGGTCTGGAACTGCGGGTCCCAGTTGACCAGACGCTTGTCACGATAGAGCAGGCCCTGCTTGTAGAGCTGGACGAACACCTTGCGGACCGCGGCCGACAGGCCCTCGTCCAGGGTGAAGCGCTCGCGCGACCAGTCGCAGCTGGCCCCCAGGCGGCGCAGCTGGTTGGTGATGGCCCCGCCGCTTTCGGCCTTCCATTCCCAGACCTTGTCGACAAAGGCCTCGCGGCCCATGTCACGGCGACCGACATTGCCGGCCGCGGCCAGCTGGCGTTCGACGACCATCTGGGTGGCGATACCCGCGTGGTCGGTGCCCGGCAGCCACAGGGCGGCCTTGCCGCGCATGCGATGGAAGCGGGTCAGCACGTCCTGAAGGGTATTGTTCAGCGCGTGACCGATGTGCAGCGAGCCCGTCACGTTCGGCGGAGGGATGACGATCACGAACGGCTCGGCGTTCGGGTCCTCGCTCGGCTTGAAGGCCCCGGAGGCCTCCCAGGCGGCGTACAGGCGGGGTTCAACGGCTTTGGGATCGAAGGTCTTGTCAAGCATGGCGGTGCGGGTATGCCATCTGCGGCCGCCGCGCGAAACCGGGCGACCTGGATTCAAAGAGAATTTGAACGGAAAAAGGCGGCCGCCACAGCGACCGCCTCTTCAGGTTTCGAGGTCCGCGCCTGACCAAGGCCAGCGCAAGGCCCGAAATTATACGCCGCGACCGCGGGCGATGCGGTGAACTTCTTCCTCGACCTTGGCCTCGACGATGCGCGGCAGGTTCTGGTCGAGCCATTCCTTGAGCAGCGGGCGCAGAAGTTCGCGCACCACATCCTCGAGGGTCCGGGCATCCTTGGGCATCAGCAGGGCCGAGCTCAGGCTGCCAAAGGCGCTGGCGGCCAGACCGGCGGCGTGATCACCCACCAGGTTGTCAGCCACTTCGTCGCGATTGAAGGCCGGCGAAGGCGCCGGCGGCGTATAGGCAGGAGCCGGTTCGGGCTCCGGCGCGGCCGGCGAATAGACATCAAGATCGCCGACGCTCTCAAGCGGCTCTGGCTCAGGCTCAGGCGAGATCGGATCCGTCAGCTCAAGCACGTCGTCCTCAACCGGAGCTTCATAGACAGGCTCGGGCGCAGGCGGAGGCGCGGGGGCCGCCTCGGGCTCCGCCGGGGCATCATCTTCGGAGATGATGCGCCGGATGGAGGCGAGGATCTCCTCCATGGTCGGTTCTTGAGAGCTCTGGTCGGACATGTGCGGGGGCCGTCGGAAAGAGGTACGAATCCTTGCGCACCCAAAGGGCGCTTAGACCCGATGGTGCAGACTTGAGCGCCTTAAGCAAGCGCAAGGATCGCAGGTGGGCGAAATCGACGCGGTGAAATCTATTTGGAAGCCGGTTTGGTGGAGGGCCCACCCACTTTGTCAATTACCTGAACGACAGGCTCCCAGGGCACCCAACCCAGGGCATGATTGACCCGGTTGTAGGAGGCCTTGGGATCATAGCGCGCAACGTCGGGAGCAAGCGCGGCGATATCGAGCGCGCCCATCGCCTGCAGGACCGAAGCGCTGGCGACGTATTCGTCACGACGGGCCGAAACCAGGGCCAGTTCAGCGGACCGCAGTTCCTGCTGGGCGTTCAGGACATCCAGGGTCGTGCGGAGGCCCACCTGCTGCTCCTGGCGCACGCCTTCAAAGGCGATGCGAGCTGCCCGGACCTGCTCCTCGTTGGAGACCAGGTTCGATCGCGAGGCCAGAAGATTGCTCCAGGCATTGGACACCGACTGCAAGGCCGATCGCTTGGCACCTTCCACAGCATTGTGGGCTGCGGTTTCCCGCTCGACGGCAGCACGGACCTGGGACGAGATCAGGCCACCGGTAAACAGCGGAACCGAAGCCGTAACTGCACCCGAGAGGGAGCGGTCATAGTCGGCGAACTGGTCGCCGCGACCATTTACTTCACTGGAGTCATAGCCGAGCGAGGCACGGGCCGAGACGGTCGGGCGGCGCGCAGCGCGGGCCGAGGCGACGCGGGCCGCGGCGGCGCGCTCATTGAACCGGGCGGCGGCAACCTGCGGATTGTTGTTCTCGGCTGCGTCAAAGGCTTGTTCGACAGTCGGCGGCAGCAGGCCGGCTAGCGAGGGCTCAGCCACCAGATCCGTAGGATTCTGACCGACGATCGCGGCATACGACGCGCGGCTGAATGAAAGTTGGGCCTGAGCCGAGCTCAGGGCCGCCTGGGCTGCAGCGCGACGAGCCTGGGACTGGGCGACGTCGGTGCGAGTGATTTCCCCGACCTCGAAGCGGGCCTTGGATTCGTCGAGTTGTCGGTCGAGGACGGCGACATTCTCCTGGGAGATGCGCAGGCGCTCCTGGTCGCGACGAACATCGACATAGGCCTGGATCACATTGATCAGGACATTCTGTTCGACATTTCGCAGGCCTTCACGGGCGGCCAGGACGTCGGCTTCCGCCGCCGTCAGATTGGCACTGGCCTTGCCGCCCGTGAACAGTGGCTGGCTGATTGAAAGGGTCGCGCCGCTGGCCGACGTCTCGACGCGCGTGCCGCCGAACGGATCGCGTTGAGACCCAGTGACATCCGCCGACAGGCTGGCCGAAGGACGGAAAGCCGTCTTGGCCTGGACAACACTCTCATCGGTGGCGCGCTGGGACGCGCGCTGCTGCTGCAGCGTGGGGTTGGTCTGGTAGGCCAGGGCAATCGCATCGGTCAGGGTCTCGGCCTGAACGGCGGACCCAAAGCCGGCCATCAGGCCCAAGCTGCAAGCGGCGGCCAACAATCCGGCCCGACGGCTATTCGACATCTAGTTCAATCCCCAAGACCGGCGAGGCTTGCGCCCGCACTTCTATATGAGCGCGTGTAGGGCCGAGCGCCACAGGCCGCCAGTTAAGCTTTTTTCACGCTTGCGTTGCGCGGATGTTTCGAGAGCGAAAAACCTTGAGTCACAGACAGCCCTAGAAGGCGAAACCCGGCTCTGCGCCGAAGCCCGCAAGGACCGGCGGCGTCGAGTCAAAGACCGTTCGGCGACCGAGACCGTCTTCTGCGCGCACATAGATGGTGGCCCGCCCCACGGGCCCCGCGCGTTCGACGACGCCCAGCCGGCCACCAATTGCCAGGGCCTTGGTCCAGGCGACCGGCGCAGCGCCCACGGCACCTTCGGAAATGATCACGTCATAGCCCGCTCCGGCGGGGCTCGTGAGATCCTCGCCGTCGAGGCGCGTCACCGTCAGCCCCATGGCTTCCAGAACCGCCGCCGCATAGGGGGCTGCGATGGCGAGTGCTGTCTCGCCGGCGCGCGGCTTGAGATATTGCAGAAGCTTCCCGACGTCGCGCGGGCGCAGTAGCCAGCGGCCAGGCGCATATTCGACCTCGGCGTCGGCATAGGCCAGATAGGCCTTGCTGGCAGGAACCACAGCCTCGCGGGCCACCACGCGCAGAGCATCCTGCAGAGGCAGGTCGGTGACGTCGGCGGTGCGGATCTGGCTTTCCACCATGTTCAGCCGCGCGGCGGCGAAATCGGTGCTCATGGAATCCCTCGGTCGGACTTGACGTTCGAGCGGGTTATAGGTCCGCCCCTCCCCTCAAGGCAATGCGAAGGGTTGATTAGGGGTGCCGCAACAGCCCGCGACCTTTTGGTCGGCCCAGAATTTAAGGCCCGATTAACCATAAAAGCGCATTTTCGGCCTGTCTTCATTGAAGACACCCCACCATCACTGACTTTCCACAGCCCGGCCGCAAGCCGGGCTGTTTTTTTGTTCGAAGGCGCTTGCGCCGAGTCAACGAGGCGGCTATCACCCGGCCTCTTCCTGAGGCGACCTGTTCCGCGGTAGCTCAGTGGTAGAGCAGCCGGCTGTTAACCGGCTGGTCGTAGGTTCGAATCCTACCCGCGGAGCCACCTCCGGCCTGAGCAGCGACCTTCGTTTCGACGAAGGTCGCGCTTTGATCCCAAAAAAGCGATTTCGGTGAAATGTTGAGCGTCAGGTGCCAATGTAGCCTGAGCTTGCGTCGGCTTGGCCTGGTCCTTGACCGTGCGAAAGGCGCTAGTCGCCCTTCACCGACTCTGCTGGCGACGCTATGGCTCGATCATGACGACTGCTGATGACCATTGGCCTGCGACCCTGCAACGCGTTGTCGCTCTGCTGCATTTCAAACTTGCGGATCCAAAGGCCAACCCACAGGGCCTGACCGTCGAGGTCCGTCAGGATCTCACCATCCTGCCGGCGCTGATCCAGACCGCCGTCAAGGCCGCGATCGAACTCGACCAGTGGGTCGCCGCCGAGAGCAAGGAAGCGCCCGTCAATCGCGAGGCCATCGTGGCCCGCAAGCAATTCCTGCGGGCCTTGATCGCCGAGCCGCCAGGCAGCACCCGATCGCCCTTCACCATGGGCTATGACGCCGCCTATCGCCTGCGCCTCGAAAAACTGATCTGGGCGGCCATTGCAGACCACCCCCGTCGCAGACTGGAAGAACTGGCCGCGGCCCGCCCCTGACGGTACCTACCAGGCCCCGATATTGGGCATGGAGGCCCAGGGTTCAGAGGCAGGCAGGTTCCCGTCCTGCAACAGTTCAACCGAGATATTGTCCGGCGACCGAACAAAGGCCATGTGCCCGTCGCGAGGCGGGCGGTTGATCGTCACCCCCATGTCCATCAGGCGCTGGCAGGTCTCGTAGATATTGTCGACGCGGTAGGCCAGGTGGCCGAAATTGCGACCGCCGGCATAGTCCTCGGCATCCCAGTTATAGGTGAGCTCGACCAGGGGGCCCTTGCGCTCCTTGGCCAGTTCGACGTCCTCAGGCGCGGCCAGGAACACCAGGGTGAACCGTCCCTGCTCATTGTCGACACGATACATCTCGGTCAGGCCCAGGCCCTGGCAATAGAACCGCAGCGAAGCGTCGAGGTCGCGGACCCGGACCATGGTGTGCAGATAGCGCAAGGCGAAACTCCAGGACTGTGTCGTTCGGCTATAGCCCTTCCCGGCCCGCGAGCGAAGGACGATCAGTCTGCCGGCTTGTCCCGGGTCTGCCGCCGCCAGAGGGCCGAATACTCCCCGCCCGCCGCGAGCAGGACGCTGTGGGCACCGCGTTCGACGATCCGGCCCCGGCGCAGGACGACGATCTCGTCGGCATCAGCGATGGTCGAGAGCCGGTGCGCCACGACCAGGGTGGTTCGCCCGGCTCTGGCCTTGCGCAGTGTCTCCTGAATGGCCGCCTCGGTGCGGCTATCGAGCGCACTGGTGGCTTCATCGAGGATCAGCACGCGCGGCTGGGCCAAGAGCGCCCGGGCTATACCGACACGCTGGCGCTCGCCCCCGGACAGCTTCAGGCCGCGCTCGCCGACCTTGGTCGCCATGCCTTCGGGCAAATTGCGGATAAACTCGCCCAGCTCAGCGGCCTCGGCTGCCGCCCAGATTTCGGCCTCGGTCGCTTCCGGTCGGGCAAAGCCGATATTGCTCAGCACGGTGTCGTTAAACAGCGCCACATCCTGCGGCACCAGGGCTACGGCCCGACGCAAGGATGCCTGCCTGAGATCACGCAGGTCGCACCCATCGAGTGTGATCCTGCCAGACTGCGGGTCGATCATCCGCAAGGCCAGGCGCACCAAGGTGGTCTTTCCCGCGCCCGACGGACCGACGATCGCCACGGTCTGGCCCGGGGGAATCGAGAAGCTGACGTCCAGAAGTCCTTCCGACCGCGCACCATGGCGGAAGGACACGCCTTCAAAGACCACGGCCCCGCCGCGCGCATCGGCGCAGGGCGGAAGGTCTGTGGCCCCTGGGGCATCCGCGACATCGGCGCTTTGCCGGCGAAGATCGAGCATGGCCTCCATGTCGATGAAGGACTGCCGGATCTCACGATAGGCAAACCCCAGGATGTTGAGGGGCGCGTAAAGATTGATCAGGATCAGCACGGCGGCCGTGACATCGCCCGGGCCCATGCGCCCCGCCGCAGCTTCGCCCCCCGCCAGCACTGCCATGGCCCCGAGACCGACGCTCATGACCGCCGCCTGGACGATGTTGAGGAGGGTCAGGGAGTTGGTCGCCTGGATCTGGGCGCGGCCATAGGTGTCCAGCGCCCGCTTGTAGCCACCGACCGCACGGTCCTCGGCCCCGAAGGACTTGACCGTCTCGTAATTGATCAGCGCGTCCACCGCACGGCCGGCAGCCTCTGCGTCGGCCTCGTTCAGGGCACGACGATGCCCGATGCGCCAGTCCGAAATGGCGAAGGTGATGTAGCCATAGACCCCGACCGTCAGCAGGGCGATCGCGGCAAATCGCCAGTCATAGGCCTTGGCCAGGACGGCCGCGGCCATCAGGAGTTCAATGCCCGTCGGCGCGAGATTGAAGACCAGGCTGCGGAGCAGGAAATCCATCGACCGTGCACCGCGGTCGATCACCCTCGACAGTGTGCCGGTCCGCTTCGACTGGTGAAAATCGATCGACAACGACAGGGCGTGGGCAAAGGTCTCCACCGCCGCGCGGTTCTGGGCGGCCTGGGCCACAGGCGTGAAGACGGCGTCCCGGGCCTGTGGGGTTGCCGAAGCGATGAAACGGACCAGGGCCCAGCCTGCGGCCAGACCGGCAAAGGTCCAGCTCACGGTCGCGGCGACTCCTTGCCCCGCGGCAAGCCGATTCACCGCAGCACCCAGCATCAGAGGGGCCAGGACGCCGAGTGCCTTGCCAAGCAGTGTCAGGGAAAGGGCTACGGTCAAGCGCCAGCGCAGACCTGGCGCGTTCGAGCGCAGCACCAGACGGAAAAGATCGCTCATCGCGCTCCAGAACCGAATCTGGACGGCGGGCGGTGAGATCGCGCCGGTCACAGCCTGGCGCGCAGAGGGGGCCGAGCCGAAGCCTCTCATTCGGTAGCAGCCGAGGTGATGAGCGTGGTCTGGACGCCGCCACCGGGAGTCAGCCAGTCAATCCGCCAGCCACCGGCTTCGCGCTGGGCGCGCACGGGACCGTTGGCCAGCGGCGCGGGGGGCAGGACATTGATCCTGATCCGCTGCTCGCCGCCCTCGCCGCTCACCTGGATGTCGTGCCCGCCGGGTCCAAGCGTTTCGCTCAGAGACAGAAAGAACCGCCCATCATCGGCAGCCTCGCCGACGGCACGCGGAGTCCGGTCGACGCGTACGCCCAGGCCCGCGCCTGGCGCGGCCATGCCCGAGACCACGGCTCCACCGTCCGGATCAATATCGACCGCCAGGATGTTGGGTGAGGCCGACCCGGAAGCCAGTCGCCAGGCCCCCGACCCGGCCCGCAACAGGGCGACAATCCCGTCGGGGGTGATCATCACATAGCCCTCGGCTTGGACCGTGCGGCCAGGCTGGGTCATCGAAAGGCCAAACAGGCGGACGCGATCGCTTGGCGGCACGGTCAGCCGCCAGCCGCCGACCGCATCCGCGCGGGCCACCAGGGCTTCTCCCGTCGGTGCGCCCAGCCGCACATTGGCATTGGGCGCGGACTGCCCCACCAGCACGAGACCTGCCGCCCCCTTCAGGGCCTGGCGGATATGGGGTGGTGCCACATAGCCAGCCTCGGCCGCATCAGCCTGGGTTGAAGCCGGCGCAACCTTTGGCCGCCAGTCGTCCCGTCCGCCGCCATCGCAGGCCCCAAGTGTGGCAGTGGCCAGGGCCAGCATTCCATAAAGAGCCTGCGGAGCGAGCTTCAGCTTGAAAGGGGCGGTGCGAATCCAGATCATGTGGCGCTCATGTCGGCGCGCCCATTCGCGCCGGCCTCTACATAGGCGGCGCGCTGCGACGGCGCGCCCTTTCTTTTGCTGGAGTGAACGACGATGGCTGATGAGTCTAGGCGCCTGGACTCCGTCTGCGTCTATTGCGGATCGTCCAATGACGCCGATCCGGCCTTCATCGCAGCGGCCGGTCAGATCGGCGAAAGTTTCGCCCGGGCCGGCCTCAAACTGATCTATGGCGGAGGCGGGGTTGGCCTGATGGGCGCAACGGCACGGGGAGCCTATAGCGCCGGCGGTCGCGTGCTGGGGATCATTCCAAAGTTCCTGACCGGCCGGGAGCAGCCCTTCGACGACGTCGAGACCATCGTGGTCGACAACATGCACGAGCGGAAAATGCTGATGTTCGAACAGGCCGACGCCTTTGTCGTCCTGCCAGGCGGCATCGGCACGCTGGAGGAGATCATCGAACTGCTGTCCTGGCGGCGGCTGGACCTGCATCAGAAGCCCATCGTGTTCCACAACCCGCGCGGGTTCTGGGATCCGCTGTTTGCCCTTCTGCAACACACGATCAATGAAGGCCTCACCCCGGCGGCCCTGGCCGAGACCTGGCGCGCCGTGGACAAGGCCGAGGACGTGACCGCGGCACTCTTGTCATGGGATGCCGAATTCTATCAAAGCGGACCGCAAACAAGCGTTCGGCTCTTGACTTAGTTTTAAAACGCAACGCACTTTCCTCCCCGGTCGACCTCCCCGTCGGCCGTGGGGATAAAGGAATAGTCATGCGTATGTTTTTGGCCGCATTTGTCGCGGCATCTGCCCTGTCCACGGGCGCAATGGCCGCAGAAGGCGCGGTCCTCAAGCTGAAGGCCCCCGCCAAGGTCGAAAGCCTCATTCATGATGGTTCAGCCTGGCGCTGCACCGGCGACGTTTGTGCCGCCAGCCAAGTGAAGTCGATGCCCATCGGTCGGACCTGCCGCAAGCTCGCAGCAGAACTGGGCGAGATCGTGGCGTTCAACTATCGCGGCAAGGAGTTGGATGCAGCCGGCCTGACGGACTGTAACGCCGCCGCCAAACCCTAAGCTTAATGGGCGATCCGCTCGCAGCGGATCGCCCATTTTTCTACTTGCGGCCTGTGGGCCGTGCATCTGACTTCGGCGGCTTGGCCGTCGGACTTGGCTTGGACCCGACCAGCATTCCGCCCATCAGGGCGAAGGACAGCATGGCGTGGTTCATCTTCGATACATTCATGGCGGCGTCTCCCAGACAGGCCGTTTGGACCAGGAGACGCGCGCGGCTTACAGGGGTGAACCCCTCCTAGTCGTCAGCGCGTCAGGGTTAAGCATGCGTCAATTACGACCTTCCGCAATCATTTTTATTCCGTAAACGGAGCATATCCGCGCACGGAACATTCTGATTTGCGCCACTAAACCGCGCCGGATTTAACTCCGTATACAGAATGAAATTGAGATATCCCGAGCTTCGCGCCTTGCACGTCTGGCTTGTTGTCCACTCGCCGCCCGGTTGGCGGAGCTGGAAGCCAATCCCTATGCCGGAACCTGCCCCTTGTTCCATGGATCAAAGAAAAAGCCGCCCGCGTCGGCATGACGCAGGCGGCTTGATCGAGTTCGTCCTGATCTTCCGTGGGCGTTATCCGCCCGGACGACGCAATTGCCCTAGGCGGCAGCGTCGAAGGACAGGGATTCGTAGCGCTTCAGGTGGTGGTCAACCGAGCCGAACAGGCCCTCGATGATCGACGCACGCTTGAAATAGTGGCCAATGGCCAGCTCATCGGTCATGCCCATGCCACCATGGATCTGGATGGCGTTCTGGCCGACAAACTTGCAGGCCCGGCCGATCTGCACCTTCATCGACGAGATCGCCTTGGCGCGGGTCGCCGCGTCTTCGTCGATCTTGATATTGGCCATATAGGTCATGGAGACGGCCTGTTCGACATTGATGAACATGTCGACCATGCGGTGCTGCAGGACCTGGAAGTTGGCGATCGCCGTGCCGAACTGCTTGCGCTGCTTGGCATAATCCAGGGTGTTTTCATGCAGCTTGCGCAGCACGCCCACCGCCTCGGCACCAACCGCTGCCGTGGCCTCGTCGATGACCTTGTCGACCAGCGGCAGGCCCTCGCCCTCGCCGCCGATCAGGGCGTCGGCCGGGATCGAGACATTCTCAAAATAGACTTCCGAGGCGCGGCCGCCGTCCACGGTCGGATAGTCGCGGGTGACGATGCCCGGCAGGCTCTTGTCGACCAGGAACACCGAGACGCCGCCCGTGTCCCGCTGAGCCCCACCCGTACGGGCGGTGACGATCAGATGCGAAGCGAAGGGCGCGCCGACCACGACGGCCTTGTGGCCGTTCAGGATGTAGCCCGAGCTGTCCTTCTTGGCGGTCGTCTTCAGGTCGCGCCAAGTGTAGCGGCTCTGGGGCTCGGCATAGGCAAAGGCGATGGTCGTGGACCCGCCGATGATGCCTTCGATCACGCTCGCCGCACCGGCATAACCGGAGTGCTTCATGAAGCCGCCGCCGATCACCACCGTGCCCAGATACGGCTCGATGACGAGCGCTTTGCCGAACTCTTCCATGATGATCATGTTGTCGATCGCCCCGCCGCCGAGGCCGCCGAGGTCTTCGCTGAATGAGGCCCCGAGGATGCCCAGTTCTTCAGCGAAGGCCTTCCAGTAGTCAGCCCGCCAGCCGCTGTCTGAAGCGACGATCTTGCGGCGCGTTTCGAAATCGTACTTGTCCTGCAGGAAGCTCGCGACCGTGTCGCGGACCATCGACTGCTCTTCGGTGAAGTTGAAATCCATCCCAGGGTTTCCCGTCTTTTTGTTTTGTCATCCCGGCCGAGGCTTGGCCGATGGCCGGGAACGTCAAGGTCTGTGAATTGGGCGGTCCTGGATGAGCCGCGCCGCAGCTCATCCAGGCTGACAGGCTGCTAGAGGCCCAGCACCATCTTGGCGATGATGTTGCGCTGGATCTCGTTGGATCCGCCATAGATCGACGTCTTGCGGACGTTGAAATAGTGGGGCGCCGAGCGATGGGCAAAGTCCGGGCCGATCGGATGGGCGTTGTCGCCGTCGTTCGGGAAGCCCCGGAAATAGGGCGCGCCATAGTGGCCCGCAGCCTCGAGCACGAGCTCGGTGATCCGTTGCTGGATCTCGGTGCCCTTGATCTTCAGGACGCTCGACTCCGGACCCGGGCCCTTGCCGGCGGCTTCGCCTGCCAGGGTACGCAGTTCGGTGTATTCCAGGGCGGTCAGGTCGATTTCGAGTTCGGCGACCTTTCGCTTGAACACGGGGTCGGCCAGCAGGTTTTCGCCGTCATCCGACATTTCGGTCGAGGCGATGGCGCGGATACGTTCGATACCACGCTTGGAACGCGCGACGCCGGCGATACCCGAGCGTTCGTGGGCCAGCAGGAACTTGGCGCAGGTCCAGCCCTTGTTCTCTTCGAAGATGCGGTTCTCGACCGGCACCTTGACGTTCTCAAGCCAGACCTCGTTGACCTCGTGCTCGCCGCCAAGGGTGATGATCGGACGGACCGTGACACCCGGCGACTTCATGTCGATCAGCAGGAACGAGATGCCTTCCTGGATCTTGGCGGTCGGATCGGTGCGGACGAGGCAGAAGATCCAGTCGGCATGCTGGGCCAGGGTGGTCCAGGTCTTCTGGCCGTTGACGAGATAGTATTCCTTGCCGTCATCGCCGGTGAAGCGCTCGGCCTTGGTCTTCAGGCTGGCGAGGTCGGAACCCGCGCCGGGCTCCGAATATCCCTGGCACCACCAGATGTCACCCGACAGGGTCTTGGGCAGGAAGCGCTCTTTCTGCTCCGGCGTGGCGAAGGTGTAGATCACGGGCCCGACCATGTTGATGCCGAAGGGCAGGATCGGCACGCAGTCGGCGCGGGCGGTCTCTTCCGACCAGATGTAGCGCTGAACCGAAGTCCAGCCCGGGCCACCGAACTTCTCGGGCCAGGCCGGAGCCACCCAGCCCTTGTTGGCCAGAACACGATGCCAGGCCAGGAAATCTTCCTTGGCCATTTCCTCGCCCTCTTCCTGCTTTTCACGCAGGCCAGCCGGATAGTTCTCGGCGATGAAGGCGCGGACTTCGTCGCGGAACGCGACATCCTCGGGCGAGAAATCGAGATTCATGGCGGGCTCCCGGTTTCGGCCTCTATGTGGAGGGCCGATTTGTTGTGTCGGGATCCACGATAGATGTCGAACGGGCGTTTGGAAAGATGACGTTAGCGTCAACGGAAGCGAATATGATCCGCGTTCAGTTAGCGCCTAGCGGGCCTCGCAGGCCAGCTTGACCAGAGCGATCGCCGCAGCCCCACCCACGCCCTCTTCCTCCGCCAGGTTCAGCGCCACGAGCGGGCGCTTGCCCAGGGCCTGAAGAAGCCGGGCGTGACCCTTTGAGGTGCCGACATGGGCGGCCAGGCAATGATCCAGCAGGGCCGGTTCAAGCCTGTAGAGCACCGCAGCGGCAGCTGTTGCGGCGTAACCGTCGAGCAGAACGGGAATCTTCTGGATCCGCGCCGCCAGGATCGCCCCGGCGACCGCCGCCGTCTCACGGCCACCCAGTTGCCGCAGAACCTGTAGAGGATCGCTCAGAGCGCCCTCCTCCGTTGCGCGGGCGACGGCCCGCGTCACCATAGCAGGAGCCTCGCTCCAGTCTTCGGCTTCGCCACCGAACAGGGCCATGGCCAGACAGGCAGCAATCAGGTCGGACTCGGCGGCGATCACGCCGGGCACCAGCAGGTCGGGCTGCTTGGCCAGAGCCTCCATGCCAAAGGCCATGGTGGCAGCGCACTCCTTCTCGCTCATCGACGGCCTGTCGACGGCATCCGGGGTCGGGCGATCCACGGCCAGATCAAAGGCTTCAAGCCCCGCCCCCTGAGCGCCAGCCAACCGGCAGACCGTCGCCGCGCCGGAAGCCACGGCCTCAAGCCGGTCACGGGCATAGCCGCGCGGTCCTACACCCTGACGCGCGCCGGCATAGAGGGCTACGACGGGGCGGTTGACCGCAGGGCGGGCCTTGCCGGTCCAGGCCGACAGCCAGGACGAGATCTCTGCAAGCCGATCACCCTGGGCCAGGTCAGGCGTAGTATCTGCCATTGGCGGGCTGGCCGCGAGGGCGCGAATATCGTCGAAAGGAGAAGCGGTCATGACCCGGGCTTTGGCGCCCGCGTCCCCACTTGTAAAGCGCTTGAGGCCTAGCGGGCCAGCAAGGCCTGACAGGGACCGTCGCGTTCAGCAATCAGGTCTGCCCGTGCCGTACCCTCGGCCCGACGGGCCTGACCGCTGACGACGATCACGGCGTCCGACGCCCGATCCACGACATAGTCTGCCCGCCCCTGCCTCTGGACCTTCACGAGGGCATTGTAGGCTGCAGCGTCTGCCACCCCAAGGCTGGTCGCCCTGGCCAAAGCCTGACACCGCGAAGCCTGCACGAACTGGCTATCGGTCAGGCGTAGCCCGGCCAGAACCGGGGTCGCTACCGCCAGGACCAGAGAACCGACAAAGAGATTTAGAACGATCATGGATGAGCTCCCCTTCATGGAGTTGAGACCTAATTTGCGGTGGATGTTGCGCGACGCTTGTGAACCAGAGACAATCAAGCCATGGACCTGACTGCCTCCTCGCCGCGCCCGATCGTCTCGCCTTGCATCAAGGTCTGCGCCGTTGACGGCCAAAGCGGATACTGCCTGGGCTGCCGACGCACCCTTCCGGAAATTGCGAGCTGGGCCCGCAAGAGCGACGACGAGCGGAGCGCCATTCTGGCTGAACTCCCTTCCCGGCCAGTTCCGATGATCAGCCTCGTGGCCGGCCAGGCCTAGGCGTCAGCGACCGCCCTTGAGCCAGACGGCGCAGGCTGACTGGCGCTCGGCCAACAACCTGTCCTTCTTGCCACCCTGAGCCCTATCCCCCTGAGCCTGGGCCGCGGTGATCCGCTTCGAGGCCGACGCCTTGGCCGCCAGGGTGCGGCTATGGCCTTCGGTCCGTAAAAGCTGATCGATGGCGGCAGTATCGAGCCGGCCGAGGCCTTCAGAAGCGGCCAGGCCCCGACAGCGCGCCGCTTGCAGAAACCCGGAATCCGACACCCTGGACTCCGCTCCTGCAGCATTTGCGGCACCCGCAAAGGCCAAGGCCACAACGGCCGCTGCAATCGTCGACTTCACGAAGATCCCCTCGATCAGCAAAAACAAATACTGAGCAATTGGATAGTTCACTTCACAACACAGACTAAGTTAATTTCAGTACATATTTCACTTATCTCGATTAAGGGACAACTTTTATCGAAATTCAGCAATCATAATTACCGCAACATTAACTATAGGAAATAATTCGACGATCCCATTCACGGGTTGAAAAGGCCTTTTCAGATAGAGTGAACCCCAACGGCCGAAGAAAACGGTCACAAAGCCTTTAAGGCGGGGTGTCTTCGATGTTGAAGTTTGTGGCGATTGCGGTGCTAGGCGCGCTTTCGGCAGTGGGAGCCGCCAAGGCCGTGGTGTCCCTGGACGATCTGCGCCATCCAGACCTCCGCGCCCCGGCTGCAGCGAGTGCAACGCTCGGTGGGCCCGATGGCGCGGCCCAGTTGACCAAGGGCCCTGACGGTCACTTCTGGGCTGAGGCTGCTGTCGACGGCAAAGCCGTGCGGTTCCTGGTCGATACCGGCGCAACGGCTGTATCCTTGAGCCTGGCCGACGCCAAACGGCTTGGCATCGACACCGACAAGTTGACCTATGACTACAGCGTGATCACCGCCGATGGCCGCACGCGGGCCGCCTCCGTGCAGCTCGCCAGCGTCGCCATCGCCGGGGCGCGCGTGCGTAATGTCGACGCCCTGGTCATCGAGAAAGGTCTTGAGACATCGCTTCTTGGGATGAGCTATCTGGGTCGCCTGTCACGCTTCGAAGCGACCCCCAAGGCGCTGATCCTGCACCCCTGACGGGTCATGCTTCGGCGAAACGGGCTTCCCGAGCCTCCAGAGCCTGGCGCACTGCCGCCAGGGCACGATCGACAACCTCTATCCCGGCCCCTGCCGGAACCCCCTCCACGGTCAGGATCCGCCGCCAGGCCCGCGCGCCAGGCAGGCCATGGAAAAGGCCAAGCATGTGGCGGGTCATGGCGGCCAGATGCACCCCCTCCGCCAAACGCCGCGCGATATAGGGCTTGTAGCGCTCTACAGCTTCGAACTCTGAGACATCCGCGACGGCTGCACCGAACACACGACGGTCCACAGCCCCCAGCAGGCCTGCCTCATGATAGGCTGAGCGGCCGAGCATCACCCCATCGACATGGGCCAGATGGGCCTCGACCGCATCCAGGTCGGTGACACCGCCATTGATCACGATGGTCAGGTTCGGACGTTCGCGCTTGAGCCGATAGACCAGCTCATAGTCCAGCGGCGGGATGTCACGGTTTTCTTTCGGTGACAGACCCTTGAGCCAGGCCTTTCGGGCATGAACGACAAAACTGTCGACGCCGGCAGCCGCACTGGCATCGACCAGGGCGAACAGGCTTTCTTCCGGCTCCTGGTCATCGACGCCGATGCGACATTTCACCGTCGCTGGCACCGAGACCGCCTGCCGAATGGCGGCCATGCACTCGGCCACCAGGTTGGGTTCGCGCATCAGGCAGGCCCCGAACCGCCCGCTCTGCACCCGATCCGAGGGGCATCCGACATTCAGGTTGATCTCGTCATAACCAAAATCCTCGCCAATCCTGGCCGCGAGGGCCAGTTCTGCAGGATCCGAGCCTCCAAGCTGCAGAGCCACGGGGTTTTGGTCCGCCTCAAACCCCAGCAGTTTTTCGCGATCCCCGTGCACCACGGCCCCGCTGGTGACCATCTCCGAATAGAGCAGAGCGTGGCGCGACAGGGTCCGGTGCAACGACCGACAGTGACGGTCGCTCCAGTCCATCATGGGGGCCACGGAGAATCTATGCGGTTGGAATGGCAGCATTTCCGGTCGTTTCAGCTCGGGAGAACCTCAGCCTGTACCCGAAATCGCGTTCCGATTGGCTATTTTTTCGGGCGGGCACGGCATGCGCCAAGCGGCCCCTGCCGTCTTGCGGACGCCTGACGGCCTCGCTGCTATCTGCGCAAAGCAAAATGGCCAGGTTCATCAGAACCTGGCCACCTGTTGATGCCTGCTGGATCGCTGAGGGCGACTAGAACGGAATCTCGTCGTCGAGATCTGCAGAGAAGCTCTCTCGCGGGCCGCTGGGCTGGCTGCGCGGGGCGCCGCCACCATAGCCGCCGCCACCGCCGCCGCTGGAATAACCGTCATCGCCACCGCCGGACGACGCGCCGGCACCGTCACCACGACCGCCGAGCATGGTCAGCTCGCCACGGAACTTCTGCAGAACGATCTCGGTGGAGTATTTCTCCGCGCCGGTATTGTCGGTCCATTTGCGGGTCTGGATCGCCCCCTCGATATAGACCGTCGAGCCCTTGCGCAGGTACTGCTCGGCAACCTTGACCAGGTTGTCGTTAAAGATGACCACCCGGTGCCACTCGGTCTTTTCCTTGCGCTCGCCCGAGGTGCGATCACGCCAGCTCTCCGAGGTGGCAATACGGAGATTGGCGACGCGGTCACCGGATCCCAGGCTGCGGATTTCAGGATCGGCCCCGAGGTTGCCCACCAGAATGACCTTGTTGACGCTGCCCGCCATCGCTTCGACCTTGTTCACGCCCGGCGACCCATGCGCCGGAATCTGATCAAGACGTTAACGGAGCAGGCTGGTCAACGCAATTTTGTTCTCAATACGTTCCTGTGGACGACCGAAAGGCCGCACCGGCGCTCCTATTGGGCCGGGACCTCGCGGATCGCACCCGGCACCGCAAGCCGACCGTCGCCCGTCCGCACCAGCGACATGAAGCGGGCCCCGTCATAGGTCTGGCCAAGATAGATCCCTTCCTTCTCAAGGAAGATGAAGCTGCCCTGGTAGGATCCTGTCAGGGTCCTGTTGGGGCTACCCATACGGACAAAGCGGATACGCACCCCCTCCAGGATGGCCGCACATTGCTCCATGGTCGCCACGTTCCGCTCGACCGGATTGAACCGCAGGGTCTTGTCCTTGTTGGTCGCGACATGGAAGCAGACCCCTTTTTCAAAAGGAGCCTTGATCTGCTTTTCGCAGGCGACCAGCCCGAGCCCAGCTGCGGCAACGACGGTGGCGGCAATCAGAAGCTGACGGCGCATGGCAATACTCGGTTTAGCCGGCGGCGGGGATCGAGCAGTTCGGCCCCTGCTCGATCACGGAATGGAAGGAACGGTTGTCGGATGAGGCTTCAATCCTGCCGGGTACCAGTCGCAGGGTTTCCTCACCCCAGCGACCATAGGTGGCTCCGCCGGAACGTTCGCAACGACCGCCAAAAAGGGCCTGGGCGCAGGCGTTCAGAGTGATGTCCCCAGGCAACCGCCGCCATTCGGCACCCGAATAGCGCCAGCAGGCCGCCAGAGGTGCCGTTGAGGTCGTCGCAGCAGGTACAGGAGCGGGTCCCGGCACCGCAGCAGGCAGGGGCGGCGTTTCCATGGTGGGCGGGGGCAAGGGTGTCAGCACCGTGCCGGCCTGGTCGGCCGCTGCCAGGGCACCGGTCTCGTCCACGCCGACGTCCAGAGCTCCTGTCGCAACGCCATTTTTCTTGGCGCACTCGGCCAGGGTGGTCTCGCCGACAAACTGGCCGCCCACGAAGCAGCGCAGGGGGCGCGCGGGGTCGAGCTTGGTGTCGTCCGCCCGTCCGGTCTCGACGATCAGGCCTGCGCGCGACGCCGGCGGGGGCTCTGAGGACTTTCCCTTGCCACCCAGCAGCGCACCGGCGATGCCGATACCCGCCAGGAGGGCCAGGGCGGCGCCGCCTGCCAGAACGATGCGTCGGTCTTTCAGAAGTTCCATGAACACTGGCTACGACGCGAAGATGACGCTTTCAAGCGTCACGAAGTCACTGACCTAACGATCAGCCTGTCAAACGGTTCAGCGCGGCTTGGTAATTCGAAATCTGGTTCTTCAGATAGGCCGGCACGGTTCCGCCTGTCTTGCCGGCCGTATTGGTGGCGCTGTTGTTGATGCCGAGCGCATTGTCGGCGATTTCCCGGTAGGCGGTGCGCACCGCCGACATGGCGCGCGTAATCACTGATGAGGCATTCTTGCGGCCAGCCTCATCAGCGAGGTCCAGCTCCGGCGGAAGCTGGAGGCCGAACACGGGCCCGCCACCATCGGCCGAGACCGTCTTGCCGCTTTCAGTCTTGGTGCTGCGCACAACGCCCGCCGAAAGACCGAGGGCCTGAAGCACGTCCGTGCCGCCCTTCCCCGCCAGCACCTCGATGGTCGAGGTGGCATAGGCCGGGCTGATCTTCAGCTTGCGGGCATTGCCATCACTGGAGGTCTCGACCTTGGCCCGGAAACCCGAGGCCCGCTTGATCTTGTCTGCCAGGGTTTCCAGGGTGTCCTTGGCGTCGATCGTGATCGTCGTCAGCGTCCCGCGCTCACGGGTGCGGATCTGAAAGGTATCGCCGGCACGCGCCGCCGTTGCGGAGACCAAACGTTCCGACTGGGTGAAATCCATCTTGCCCTTGGGCAATCCAAAAGCGTCAAGACTGCTGGAACCGGCCTGATCGACGGCGATGGAGGTTGGCATTGCATAACCGTCCTTGCCGGTCAGTCGCTGCGACCAGGACACAGCCCCCGTACCGACGTCGATCTGCGCGACATAGCCGTCCTTCTCGCCGACCGTCGACTGGCCTTCGAGGTTCTTGCCGGCCGCTCCCACGAGCCAGGCCGAGCCGTTGGCGATAGCCATGCCGGTCACGGTGTCATCACCCGTTCCACCATAATAGGCCAGGGTATCGGCGCTCGTATCACTCAGGTCCAGCGACAGGCGGCCGACGAATCCATCAGAGCCGCCGGAGGCACCGCTGGTCGTGTTGGCCAGGCTCAGTGCCCCATTCGAGGTGTGCCCCCCGACATAGAGTTGACCGCCATCGATCTTGAGGCCGACCAACTCACCGCCCTTGAGCGATCCCAGATCACGCACCGCCCCCGCCGTGAGGGCGGCTGCCTTGGTGTAGGTGACAGGCGTCGTGACCGTTACGCCGGCAGACGTCATGCTCGAAGCGTTCTCAGTGACCACGGTTGGGGCCACCGTGAAGCTGCGCAGAACGGCATTGCCATTCTCCTTGCCGCCGACCACCACCTGCGACCCGTTGACGACAATATCCGACACGGAGTCGTTTTCGGTCGTACCGAACTTTTCAGTGAAAAGGGCCTTGGGTCCGCCGTTCAGGTCCGTGGCGAAGGCCGTCAGGTAGGAATCGTAGCCTCCACCCGTTGCGGTGGTTGAGGCGGGCAGGTCGGATTTGGATCGCCCGCCGACATAGAGGATCCCGTCCGAACCGAAGGCCACGGCAGTGGCTTCGTCTTCAAGCATCGCGCCGCGCCGGACCGTCCACTGCTCGTCGCCGCTGGCATCATACCGCGTAACGAAGCTGTCGGTTTTGCCCGACGTGGCGTCAGAATTTATGGGTCCATCGACGGCACCCTGCAGCCGTCCGGTGACGGAGCCCGCAACCGCCACGCTTCCGTCGCTGGCCACGGCCAGGTTCAGACCGCTGGCGGAATCGGTGGCGCCCAGGCTTCGGGCATAAAGCAGATGGCCCGCCGAATCGTACTTCAGCAGGGCGACGTCCTGATCGCCCTTGATGACCTGACCGCTGACGTCCTTGGTGACGTCTGCGAGCATGTAGATGGAGCCGTCACTGCCCGACACCGTCTTGCGGACGCTTGAAATCGTACCCTGGAGGGTTTCGGAAAACACCTTTCCGCCCGCCTGGCCACCCCCGGCGGCGCTGTACTTGGTCAGGGTGTTTTCTATGACCGCGTCCTCGGTCTTGGTATCCTTGTCAGGATCGGGATTGCCGGCGGCCGTAGTGATATAGACGGCAGGCGTGGCGGCGGTCGCGGTGAAGGTCAGCTGCTCGCTCGAGTCGCCACGCACCCGCAAGGCAAAGTCATCGCCCGTAGCCGGCAGGGTCACCGGCTGGCCATTGACCTGCACAGTTCGCGTCTCGCCGACCTTGCGTTCAACCGCAAAGCTGGTCTCGAACCCACCGGCCTTGAGCTTGCCATTCATGAAGCTGACGACGTTCGACATCGTCCTGGGCGTCGCGCCCATCTCGGCGAGGTCCATGGTCAGATTGGTGGTAACCCCGAACTTCCGGACAGCCAGATCAAAGCTGACATTACCCTGGAACTTGGGCACCGGATCATCGGACTGACCGCTGTAGATGGTATCGGTGATGTAGCCGAAGACGTTCTTGGGAACCCCGACCGTCGACCGGGCCGTCGTCATGACCGAGCCCGGGGTCAAACGCCCCTGATCCAGACTCAGGTTCTGGGTGTAGCTGGTGACTTCGGAAAGACCCTTGGTCAGCGCGGTCTGCAGACGCTTGATCTCGCCGTCGGACACCCCTTTCTCAGACGCTCGCGCGGCGATCGCTGAAAGGGTGTTCAAAGCCTGATAGGTGGCGAACAGCTTCTTGTAGTCGCCGCTGGCCCCCTTGAGGCTGGTGGCATTGCCCTCTTCGTCAACAAACTTGCGGCCATTGAGCGCCGCCTTGACGAGGGTGCTGGGCTCGGCTGATCCACCCACCCAAGGGGCTGTGGGCACCACGGCCTTGGATCTACCGGACGAAGTCGCTGCAGTCGGCGCACCATTCACCTGGCCCGTGCGAGCCTGATAGTAGCCAAGCAGTGCGCTGGTGTCGAAGGTGATCACGGCAAGTCCTGTCGGGAGGCACGAGGCTCCCCGCTTCTATTTGAACGGCTTGTGCTGAAATCTGATTAAGGCCCGTGGTTACGGGGCAATTAGGTTCGCCTCCACCAGCCTGCGGCGGGCCGTTTCACGCAACGCGTTCCACTCGGAAGCCAGAATTCCGAGAAGCACGACATCCCGCGCAACGCCCGTCTTCAGCACATGGCCGCGCAGATAGCCCTCACGCCGAAATCCCGTGGCAGCCTGGGCCTTCAGCGCGGCGTCATTGTCAGCCATCACCTCGGCGAACACCTTGTGCAGGCCAAGCTCGCCAAAGGCGCGATCCAGCCCAAGCACCTGTGCGGCCCGACCCACGCCGCGACCGCGGGCTTCAGCCGATCCCAGAAACCAGTTCCAGCTCGCTCGCCGATGATGGCTGAGCAAACCCGACAGGGTCAGCAGGCCCGACGGCGTTCCACCCCGGGTAATCAGCCAGCCGCGCATATCCGGATCCGAGCGAAGAAGGCTGAACCATGCCGAATGGGCCTCACGGCTGGGAAAGGCCGCATCGGACATCCAACGATCGACTTCAGGTTCCGAGCGCCACTTGAACAGCACGCCCTCATCCTCGTCGCAGAGATCGCGAAGATCGATCATTCTGGCCGTTTCCTCATCCTGCCCCTCCAAGCGTATCGCGCGCGCCGGGTCTGGCCTAGTGCGCGGACGCCGTCTCGCCGCAACAAGGCTAGCCGTTGAACAGCTTGAGGATGATCTGCGGTGCCGAGTTGGCAATCGACAAGGCCTGGGCACCGAGTTGCTGCTTGACCTGCAGGGCCTGGAGTCGAGCGCTTTCCTTGGCCAGGTCAGCATCGACCAGATTGCCGACGCCGGTTTCCAGAACGTCGGAAAGACGCGCGATGAAAGTCTGATGGGCGTCGATCTGCTTGGCCTGGGTGCCGATATTGCCGACCGCCTGGTTCACGGCCCCCATGGTGGCGTCCAGCCGCGTCAGGACGCCGGTGGCATTGGTCACATTGAGAATGTCGTCAGTCGCCGACAGCGTATTGATCGTGCCACCAAATGACAGATTCTGCAGGTTCAGGGTAATTGCAGCCACGGCATCGGCGTCTGCAAGGAACGAAACATCGGTCGCCAGGCTGCCGTTCAGCAGATTCGCGCCGTCAAAGGTCGCGCTGGAAAGCACCTGGTTGAGATTCTTGATCAGCCCCTGGAAGTCGGCGTTCAAGGCCTCGCGAGACTTGGTGGTCAAGGAGGTGTCCTTGGCCGCAACGACCTTCTCGCGCATCAGGTTGAGGAGGTCGGAGACTGATTCGCCGGCCGCCAGGGCCACATCAGCGACGGAGGTGGCGCGGTCGAGACTCATCTTGACGGCGGACAAGGCGTTCATGTCGGCGCGTTGCGCTTGGGCGATCGACCAAACGGCGGCGTTATCCTGGGCGCTCGAAACAGCCAAACCCGTGTTGATGCGGGTTTGCACACCCTGCATGTCGTCGTTGGTTCTGTTCAGATTTTGCAGAGCGATCAGCGCGGGCTGATTGGTGTTGACGCTCAGGGTCATTCTCGGCCTCCGATCGGAAATTTTTTCCGGGATTGGTCCGCACGCCTCATGGCGAGCGAGCCCTCACGGAACCGACCGTAGGATCAGAAGGTAAGGTTATGGTTAACGGAAATAAACCATAACCGGATCGCCCCGCGGCGCGCCGCCGCAGGGGAGGAAGAGGCAAAAGGGCCGCCTCAGGTCAGGCCGTCATACACCGCGCCAGGGTCATAGCTGGCCGCATGCTTGAGCTTCAGCACGTCTTCTCGCGGTAGGACCTGGAGGGTCTCTCCCGTTCGACGGTCTACAGTCTTGTAGATGAAGGCCCCACTGTCCTCGTCCTGTTCGATGACGAGGCGAAGATCGCCGGGCTGATGTTCCACAGGAGCATCTTTTCGCGCTTCTGAAACGCCGACATCGCCCGCGGAGGTCTCCGGGGCGTTCAACTTTGTATAGGGGC
The DNA here is from genome assembly GCF_001414055.1 of Caulobacter henricii. Taxonomy (GTDB): domain Bacteria; phylum Pseudomonadota; class Alphaproteobacteria; order Caulobacterales; family Caulobacteraceae; genus Caulobacter; species Caulobacter henricii. The sequence goes on from NZ_CP013002.1 coordinate 2,064,700, forward strand.
TCGTTGGAACCGGGTCGGCTGCGGGGGCCGACAGAGCGGCTTTGGTTTCCATCTCTCCTTGCGCCAGCGCCTGCGCGGCGGCGTCCTCTGGTGGTGCGGGTTCTCCTCGCCTTCAGGCCTGAATGAGACGGAGGCGGACCAGACCCTGGCCCGCCTCCCCTACTCCTTAACGGAACAGGCTCAGGATCGATGACGAAGCTTGGTTGGCAATCGACAGTGCCTGCACGCCCAGCTGTTGCTTGGTTTGCAGCGACTGCAGCTTGGCGCTTTCCTTGGCCAGGTCAGCGTCAACCAGGTTGCCCACGCCGGCATCCAGGCTGTCCTGCAGCTTGCCGACGAAGGTCAGGTGGGTGTCCAGGCCGACTGAGCTTGTGCCCAGCGAAGCCAGCTTGTTGGTCGCCGTCTGCAGGGCCGTGGACACTGTGGTGATCATGGTCTTGGCAGCAGTGGCGTCAGCAAAGGTCGAGGTGGTCGTCAGGCCGATGCCGGCCAGCGACAGGGTCTTGGCGGTGACCGTAAAGCCCGAACCATCCGAGTTGGCCAGGAAGGTCAGCTTGGTGGTGGTTCCGTCAGCGATGCTGACGCCGTTGAACTTGGCGTTGGTGGCCGCCTTGGTGATCTGGTCACGCAGCGACTCGAAGTCGGCCTTCAACGCGTTGAAGCTGGCGGTATTGAGCGAGGTGTCAGACGCTGCGAGCGCCTTTTCCTTCATCTTGCCCAGCAGGTCGGTGATGGTGTCGCCGGCGGCCAGGGCCACGTCGATGGTCGACTGGCCGCGCTGCAGCGAGTCCTTGACCGAATTCAATGAGGAGGCCGTGGAGGACTGGTTCTTGGCCGTCGCCCAGATCGCGCCATTGTCCTTCGCACTCCCCACCTTCTTGCCGGTGTTGATGCGTTGCTGGACGGTCGCGAGCTCCGAATTGGTGGAGTTCAGGTTTTGCAGCGCGATCAGCGCGCCGCTGTTCGTGTTGATGCTATTCAGCGCCATAACGACTTTTCCTTTTCAAGGTGGTCCGACGTCATTTTGACTGCCGGGAGCTTTTTGCTCAGGTCGGTGGGAAGCAATGACCGGGCCAAACTTGCCGCCCAAGCAACGTGCGCCAAGAGCTTGAAAAATAAGCGTTATAGGTCCATTTACGACAGCAGCCCCCGGCAATTTCTGCCGGGGGCTGCTGTCGTGGGCAAATTCTGCCGGGCAATTGATGCCCTGAAAAGGAGGCGCCGGGCGACCCGAAGGTCGCCCGGCTTATCGGATCACTTGAACAACGACAGGATCGACTGCGGCGTCTGATTGGCGATCGACAGGGCCTGCACTCCCAGCTGCTGCTTGGTCTGCAGCGACTGAAGCTTGGCACTTTCCTTCGCCAGATCCGCATCGACCAGATTGCCAACACCCGCTTCCAGGCTGTCTTGCAGCTTGCCAACGAAGGTCAGGTGCGTGTCCAGACCGACAGAGTTGGTGCCCAGCGACGACAGCTTGTTGGTCGCAGTGGTGAGAGCAGTCGTGATCGTGGCAATCATCGTCTTGGCCGTGGCAGCATCCGTGAAGGTCGAGCCGGCCGCCAAACCGATGCCGACGAGCGACAGGGTCTTGGACGCCACGGTGAAACCACCACCATCAGCATTGGCCAGGAAGGTCAGCGACGCCGTGGTGCCATCAGCCAGGCTGACACCGTTGAACTTGGCGTTCGTGGCCGCCTTGGTGATCTGGTCACGCAGCGACTCGAAGTCTGCCTTCAGGGCGTTGAAGCTTGCCGTGTTCAGCGAGGTGTCGGAAGCGGCTAGGGCCTTTTCCTTCATCTTGCTGAGCAGATCAGTGATCGTGTCGCCAGCTGCGAGCGCCACATCGATCGTCGACTGACCGCGTTGGAGCGAGTCCTTCACGGAGTTCAACGAGCTCGAGCTGGAGCTCTGCATTTTTGACATCGACCAGATCGCGCCATTGTCCTTGGCGTTGGCGACCTTCTTGCCGGTGTTGATGCGGCCTTGGGTTGTTGAGAGCTCCGAGTTGGTCGAGTTGAGGTTTTGCAGTGCGATAAGCGCACCACTGTTGGTGTTGATTGAGTTCATCATGGGTCACCTACCGTTTTGGTCGGATTTCTCCGGCGCGAGCCGGCTGGGCGTTTTGCCTGCAGCGACCATCGCAAGGGGCGGGCCACTCGCAGACCCATGTGACCAGATTTTAAGTCAATGATTTTATTGAACTATAGCCCAGCCAAGCTCCAAAACGAAGCCGCCCGGCGAATGCAAGATTCGCCGGGCGGCAGGAACTTCCTAAACAGCTGGGCAATTGGCGCCTGAGGGATCAGCCCCCCTCGACGCGCCCCGCCAGACCCTGCATGATCGTGCGATTGATATCGATCAGCGGTTCGAAATCCTCTTCCTTGCGCATGACCGCACTGGAATGGCGCCCGACCCAAAGGCTCAGGGAAATGATGCTCGCCCGCAATTCGGGTGCCAGGGCGTTTTCAGGCAAGGAACAGTCGGTGGCCATCGCCGACCAGACGCGGCGATTCCAGTCCAGCGCATCGATCCGCTTGGCAATATCGTCTTCGGGAGACTGAGCCGCGTCCATAAGGGCGCGAGTCACCTGTCCGAAGAGGCGATATTCCAGTTCACGCGGATTTTCAGCCCTCGTCGCCGCCTGCTGATAGGCTCGAAGAGACATGCCCCAACCTCTCGTCTTCGTACTCGATCAATTTTCGGCTCAACATGAGCGCCTTGTAGTATTCCCGCGCCATGACGTGCTTTGAAATCGCAATGCAATCTGCAAGCACGGCCGGGTTGCGCACCACGCTCATGAACTCGTTCAGGCGCGTGGCGAAGTCTTCGTAGAACCGTTCAGCGACACTCTCTTCAAGGTACATCATCATGACGGGGAAGTAGATGCGACGCGATGGCGTCGTCACCTGATCCAGCTGCATGATATCCTTCTCTCGAAGGACGGAGGCCTTGTTCTGGAGCACGAGAACGCCGCGTCGGTCGCCATTCTGGACGACCGCGCCATTCAAAACGAACTTCTCGCCGGGCTTCAGCGAAAGCTTCAAAGGCACGTTATGCCGCTCCCTTTTGCAATCGCCACGACAGCCCGGTCCGCCAGGATTAGCGGGTCAGAAGAAAGCTATGACGGATCGGGTTAACACCGTCTTGCTGGCCCTGTGACCGTGAGCCGCAGCTTAGGACTCAGTTAAGCATACTGCCTCACAGGATGGTTAACTCCAAACCTGCAAGGCTCAACCATGTCCCGCAAACGCGCCCTTGAAGGCTCTGGAAGTTCGCTGGCCCAGCAGGAAGTCACGGCGGCGGCGATCGTCCAGCGCGGGATCGCCGGGACGACCATGGGAGACTCGGCCTCCGCAGAAGCTCTCGCCCGGCTGGACCGCGCCGCCAAGGAACTGAAAAACCGCGAAACAGCCCGTCTGCTCGGCGAAGCAATCGCCGCCATTCATGCTCGCGACTTTCAGAAAGCCGACACCCTGGCCCTGGCCGTGCTCGAGAAGGACGAACGTCAGGGGGTCGCCTGGCATGTCCTGGCAATCGCCCGCGAAAAGAACGGCGACTTTGTTTCCTCGATGCGCGCCTATGAGGCAGCGCTGCAGCTCTTGCCGGACCACGGTCCGGTCGCCGGGGATCTGGGCCGACTGGCCTACCGCATGGATATGCCGGAGCTGGCCGCGAAATTCTTCGCCCACTACCGATTGGCACGACCCGACTGCGTCGAGGCGACCAACAACCTTGCCTGCGCCCTGCGCGATCTCAACCAATGCGCCGAGGCCATCGACATACTTCGCCCGGCCATCATGGCCGACCAAGGCCAGCCCATCCTGTGGAATACGCTGGGCACGGTGATGTGCAGCCTGGGTGACGGCCAGCAGGCCCTGACCTTCTTTGATGAGGCGCTCCGGCTCGCGCCATCGTTCGGCAAGGGCTACCACAATCGTTCCTATGCCCGTCTCGACCTGGGTGATGTCCCGGGTGCCCTGGCCGACTGCGAAGCGGCCATTGCCCACGCCGAGTCCGTCGAGGACCTGGCCATGATGCAGTTCGCCCGCTCAACCATCCTGCTCTGTCTTGGCCGGGTCAGCGAAGGCTGGGCGGCCTATGAGTCTCGCTTTTCACACGATCTTTCCGACGCGCCGCGCTTCCTGATCGATGCGCCGCGCTGGTCAGCCGACCAGTCCCTGACTGGAAAGCGCATGTTGATCTGCGCAGAACAGGGTCTGGGCGACGAAGTCATGTTCGCCAATCTGTTGCCGGACATCATCGAGGCAATTGGCCCGGAAGGCTCACTTTCAATTGCCGTCGAACACCGGCTGATCCCGCTGTTCCAGCGCTCGTTCCCCGACGCCGAAGTGACAGCCCATCGTACGGTCGCCTTTGAGGGACGCGTACGACGTACGGCACCTAAAGTTTCAGACTGGAGCAAGATCGACCTCTGGGCACCGATCGGCTCGCTGCTGCCCGTTCTGCGCCCGAGCATCGAGTCGTTCCCGAAGCGCCCCAGCTTCCTGAAAGCCGACCCGGCCCGCATCGCCCACTGGCAGCAGCAACTGGAAGCCGCCCCCCAGGGCCCAAAGGTCGGGCTGCTCTGGAAAAGCCTGAAGCTGAACGGCGAGCGTGCGCGCCAATTCTCGCCCTTTGACCTGTGGCACCCGGTCTTGCAGACGCCCGGCGTCACCTTCGTCAATCTGCAGTATGGCGATTGCGAAGAGGAAATCGCCTACGCCAGGGATGAGCTGGGCGTCGAGATCTGGCAGCCGGAAGGCATCGACCTGAAAAAGGACCTCGACGATGTCGCGGCTCTCTGCTGTGCCATGGACCTGATCATCGGCTTCTCCAATGCGACGATTAACCTGGCAGGAGCCTGCGGGGCCAAGGTCTGGCAGATCAGTGGCGCGGCATCCTGGACGCGCCTCGGCACAGACAGCCTGCCCTGGTATCCGCAGATCCGCTGCTTCTCGTCATCGGACTACTATGACTGGTCACCGACGATGAATGAGGTGGCCCAGGCCTTGGCCGACACCTATTCGGGGCAGGCGCCGAACTAAGGGTTTCGGGACATTCCGGTTTCAATTCCAGACGCTCTTGCCAAGCGCGCGCCGCCCGGTAGTTTGAACATCTGATTTGAACACTTGTTCGAGACCGGATCGATCCGGCAGAGGGTGGGTATGAGCCAGCGCTTTGAAGGCACTTCCGACTATGTCGCCACTGACGACCTCAAGGTCGCGGTCAATGCCTCCGTGGCGCTAGAACGTCCGCTCCTGATCAAGGGCGAGCCGGGCACCGGCAAGACGGTTCTCGCCTACGAAGTGGCCAAGGCCATGGGCGCGCCGCTGCTGACCTGGCACATCAAGTCGACGACCAAGGCCCATCAGGGCCTCTACGAATATGACGCCGTCACCCGTCTGCGCGACAGCCAGCTGGGCGATGAGCGGGTCAAGGACGTCAAAAACTACATCAAGAAGGGCAAGCTCTGGGAGGCTTTCGAAAGCCCGGTGCGCCCCGTCCTGCTGATCGACGAGATCGACAAGGCCGACATCGAATTCCCCAACGATCTGCTGCAAGAGCTCGATCGCATGGAGTTCTATGTCTACGAAACCGGTGAGACGATCGCGGCCAAGGTCCGCCCGATCATCATCATCACGTCCAACAACGAGAAGGAACTGCCGGACGCCTTCCTGCGGCGCTGCTTCTTCCACTATATCCGCTTCCCCGAGGAAGCGACGATGCAGGCCATCATCGATGTCCACTATCCCGGCATCAAGCAGAAGCTGGTCTCTGAGGCCCTGCGCATCTTCTACGACATGCGCAAGGTGCCGGGACTGAAGAAGAAACCCTCAACCTCGGAACTGCTCGACTGGTTGAAGCTGCTGATGGTCGAGGACATCGACGAGAGCCTGCTGCGCGAGAAGGATCCGACCAAGCTGATCCCGCCCCTGCACGGAGCGCTCCTGAAGAACGAACAGGATGTCCATCTGTTCGAACGCCTGGCCTTCCTGGCCCGGCGTGAGGGGGCCGGCGGTCGACCGGGGCAGTAAGGCCTTACCGGGAATTCACTGGACGCGAGTCACGAGCCCCCTCACCTTCCTTGTGAAATCAAAGGAATGGTCATGCGTCGTTCGACTTGGATCGCCTTGCTCGCCGCCACCAGCGCCCTGGCTATGACGGCCTGTCATCGCAGTGAAACGGACAAGACCGAGAAGTTTGAGCACCATCGCTCTGGTGAGCCCATTCGGGTAATCAGCAAACTCGACTGCCCGGAAATCCAGGGTGAACTCAAGCGCGTCAGCGTGGCCGCCGATGGCCTGTCATGCGCCTATGCTGGCAATGGGGCCGAGGTCAACCTGCGCCTGGTCGCGCTGAACGCCGGCAATGCGGAGGCCGCCCTTGCCCCCATCGAAGCGGAGCTCAAAACTCTGATGCCTACGGTCAAGCCTGCGGCCGAACCCAAGGCTGGAGACAAGGCCGAACGCAACAAGACCAGCATCCACCTGCCCGGCCTGAGAATTGATGCCAGCGACAGCGGTGCGGACATCAAGATTGGCCACATCACGATCAACAGCAGCGACGGTGGTGCATCTGAGGTCAAGATCGACAAGAACGTCACGGTCAAGGGCGACAGCCACAAGGACAGTGTCAGCATCACCACGTCAGATGGCGAGGATGCCGAGGGTGACGTCAATATCCGGGCCAGCGATGGCGGTGCCGAGATCCGCCACAGTAAGCGCGGGGACTCGATCCGTTCCACATTGATCCTGGCCAGCGACAAGGCCCCCAGCGGCTATGGCGTCGTCGGCTACGAGGCCCGCGGCCCCAAGGGGGGACCGCTGGCCGTCGCTACCATCAAGGCCAAGAACCGCAATTCCGGTGACCATGACGTCTTCAAGGACATGAAAGCCCTGGTGCGCCACAATGTCGGTGGCTGAGATCAGGCCGGAATGACGGCGACCTCCATCACCTTGTAGGTCAGGGCACGACCGTCTTCGTCGGTGACGGTGACATATTCACCGAGGGCAAATCGGTGATCGCCCAGCCGGTGCACAGGTTCGTCATCGGCCGTGTCAGCCGAGTCGTAGTCGAAGAACCAGCGTGACCCTTTTCGCGCCAGCCGGCCGTCGACGGCATCTTCGTCGGGCGTGAAGCGGCGCACACTGCAGGCCGCTCTGTGCTTGGCATAGGCCGCTTCATCCAGATGCCCGTCGGACGTCAGAGGGGCCGTGAGGGTGTAGCCGCGATGGTCGTCGCCCCCGGCGAACTCCGTTCCAGGGTTGCGGGCAAGGCGCAGCACGATGCGAGACAGGGACATTGAAGCCTCCCTTTGAGAATGACGTCCGATTTAGTGTGACAGGAACAGCGAAGGACCATCGCTGTTGAGCAGGCTGCGGGTCGTGCCACCGAAGATGAACTCCTGCAGCCGCGGATGGCCGAACGCCCCGGCGACCAGGAAGTCAGCCCCAATGTCCCGAGCCTGTCCAAGGAGAACGCCGGCAGCATCGCCAGTACCCGGCAGGACCTGGCTGGTCGCCGCCACACCGCGTGAACTGAGGAACTCGACCAACCGGTTCAGATCGAAATGCCGCGATGACGCGCCTGGCGCGCCGGCAACGATCACCGATGAGGCTTTCTGCAACAGCGGCAAGGCGGTGCGTACCGCCCGGCTGGCTTCCTTGCCGCCGTCCCAGGCGACAAGGGCCACGCCGCCGATCTTCAAGCCCGGTCGCGCCACCACGACGGGTCGCTGCTCGTCCGCCACCAACTGCTGAAAGGCTTCCGCCAGCGGCCCCTTGCCGCGCGCCGAGGCGTTGTCGAACACAATGACGTCCGACAGTCGCCCCTCCATGGCCAATCCCGCCCAGACCGGCGAGTCCAGGCTGATCACCCGGGTCCGGCCATAGCCGATCTCGGCAGCCAGGGCCCCGACGGCGCGGGCACCTTCCAGGGCCGCCTCCTTCAGGCTCTCCATGGCCGTGACCTGCACGCCGCCCATGAAGCCTTCACCCATCCAGGGCATGAGGTCGGCCATATCCGCCGGCGCATGGACACAGGCCAGCTCAGCCTCAAAGGCCTTGGCTAGCACGGCCGCAGACGCAAGAAGTTCCCGGTCGGCCTGGGCTCCCGCGAGTGGAGCCATTATTCTCGCCCAGCTCATGATCGAACTCCCTTTGGCGTGCATTTCCACAGATCAGGCCGCTCCGCTCATTGATCTTTGTCAACCAATGGGCCAGTCAGTCCAACTTCACCGTAAGGAACGATCTCGTGGCCAAAGGGCTGCATAGGGGCGCGGCACCCCGCGCTTGGCAAAGGATGCTCTCCGGCCGGAGGCTGGATCTCCTCGACCCGTCGCCTATGGACATCGAGATCGAGGACATCGCCCACGGCCTGGCAAGGGTCGCCCGCTGGAACGGCCAAACGATTGGCGACCACGGCTTTTCCGTCGCCCAGCACAGCCTGGTGGTCGAAGAAATCGCAGCCCATATCAAGCCCGACCTCGAGCCGAAATGGCGACTGGCCGCCCTGCTGCATGATGCGTCCGAATATGTGATCGGCGACATGATCAGCCCGTTCAAGGCTGCACTCGGCGTCAGCTACAAGGACTTCGAAGGGCGGCTGGAAGATGCAATCCATATCCGCTTCGGACTGCCCGTGAAGACGCCGCCGACGATCAAGAAGCTGATCAAGCAGGCAGACCGCGCCTGCGCCTTCTTCGAGGCGACCCAATTGGCCGGCTTCGAACATGCCGAGTCCCTGGCGATTTTCGGAGCGCCGCCCCCGGGATACGATCTGCAGATCCGGCCGCAGGCCCCGTTCGAAGCCCAGGCTCAGTACGTGCAGCGATTCCACGTGCTCTCCCGGGCCGCCGGTTTTGAATCCGCCCCCCTCGCGGTCCTGGAAACCGAATGACCGCGTCGGTCGTCATCGGGCTTTCCGCCGTCGTCGTCGCCATTCGCGACGGCGAGGCCGTCGTGCTGACGGTTCGCCCGCATGACGCTATCACCGACGTCGCCTCGCCCCTGCCCGGCCTACCCTTTGGTCCGTTCGACCCGGAAGGCCACCGAACCTTCGAACTTGGCCTGCGGGCCTTCGTGACCGAGCAGACACGGTTCCAGCTGGGCTATGTCGAACAACTCTACACCTTCGGCGACAAGGGCCGAGACGCGCCTCGGGCCGAGGTCGGGGCCGGAGCCGCGCGCGTGGTTTCGGTCGGCTATCTGGGCCTGACCCCCGACGCCATCGACACCAATGCTCCCGATACGGCCTGGGCTCCCTGGTCGCGGTTCTTCCCCTGGGAGGACTGGCGGCAGGGCCGGCCTGCCCTCTTGGACACCGTTCTGGCCCCAGCCTTGAAGCGCTGGGCCGGGGACGACGCGGCCAAATGGTCTCGCGCCCGTCTGGCCTTTGCTCTGGATGGCGCACCCTGGAACGAGGAACGGGTCCTGGAGCGCTACGAGCTTCTTTACGAAGCTGGCCTCGCCCCGGAGGCCGCTCGCGACCAGGCCCGCGCCGATGGCGACGATCCGGCCGAGCCCGCAGCCCTGTCGGCAGCCCTCGGCGAACCCATGATCTCGGACCACCGTCGCATTCTGGCGACCGGCCTGTCGCGCCTGCGCGGCAAGATCAAGTATCGCCCGGTGGTCTTCGAGCTGACACCCGAAGAGTTCACCCTCTCGACCCTGCAGCGCACGGTGGAGGCCATAGCCGGCGTGCTGCTGCACAAGCAGAACTTCCGCCGGGTGGTCGAACGCGAGGACCTGGTCGAGGGCCTGGGCAGACTCGACGCCGAGACCGGTGGCCGCCCGGCCGAACTGTTCCGGTTCCGCCGTGAAATGCTGGTGGCGCGCCCGGCCAGCGGCCTCAGCCTGCCGCTTCTGCGCGACTGACCCACTATTCCGCAGCTGCGGGAGCCTCGTCTGAAGCCCTCTCTGCCTCCACCCGCGCTCGCCACCTGGCCTTCAGGGTGTGCGAGGTATCCCGGGAGCCATCAGGGCTCCATCCGGGCGGACCGAACACAAAGCCCAGTACCTCGCGCGGTGACTTCGAACCGGCCAGATCCTTGGCGATGCCGATCCACTCGTGGAAGACGTTGTGGAGCAGGTTGAAATTGCCCAGGTTCTTGACCGTACCGTAGCGACAGGGCTCTTCATCGAGCTCGGGGGTGAAGGTGCCGAACATCCGGTCCCAGATGATCAGGATGCCGGCATAGTTGGCGTCCAGATAGCGAGGGTTACGGGCGTGATGCACCCGGTGGTGCGACGGCGTGTTGAACACCGCCTCGAACCAGCGCGGCATGCGCTTGACCGCCTCGGTGTGGATCCAGAACTGGTAGACGAGGCTGATGCCCTTCTGGATTGCCACCATGGCCGGCGGAAAGCCCAGAAACACGAGCGGCAGCCACAGGATCCAGGTCCCGGCAATGCCGCCCGTCCAGGTTTGCCGCAGCGCGGTCGACAGGTTGTAGTGCGTCGAGGTGTGGTGGTTCACATGGCTGGCCCACCAGAACCGCCGCTCGTGGGCGATGCGATGGAACCAGTAATAGGTCAGGTCCTCGGCGAAGAAGAGTACAACCCAGGCCCAGACGGCGGTCATCGGAATTGAGAAGATCCGGTGCTCGTACACCCAGACCGTAGCGGCGAAGACCAGACCGGCGGTCAGCAGTCCGGCGACCGTGCTGCCAAAGCCCATGGCCAGGGACATGGCCGTGTCCCGGGGTTCGTAATGGGCCTTGGCCTTGCCGAGGCGCGCCAGGCCGATCTCGAGGATGATGGCCAGGACGAAGAAGGGTATCGCCATCTGGACGGGATCGATTTCGGCTTTCATGCCGCCAACTCCTTCGGGGGCCAGACATCATCGGCGACAGCGAGGGCCGGACGGCCGTCAGCCGTCTTCAGGATCCGGCGGCCCCTGAGCGAAGGGGCGGTCGCCACGGCGGCCCAGTCCAGATCACGCGCCACATAGCCGTCGCCGCGCCTCCAGAGCACCAAGGCAGTGTCGCCGTCCCTGGCCAGGGCGGCCCGCCCATCGGCCGATATCCAGCTCGCCATCGGGCGATGGTCCGGAAATTCCTGCGCCAGAAGGGCTGAAAGGCTGGTGGCATCCAGCGGCGGGGTTGGCCTGGCGATTCCCGCCAAGGCTGACAGGCCCACGAGCACGCTGATCGCGATCGCCGACCCGATCAGTTGTATCAGCATCGCCTTTTCCAAGCTGACGCCGCCCTCCCTTTTTTTCCAGCGTCGGGCCACAGGTGCCCCACGTCAAGAGTGACGCCTGCGTCATGTTTCTTCGGCCCCATGCCCGCGTGGTTCGCTAGTCCAGAGCTCGAAGCCCGGTTGGTGCCTCTGGCCATTGCCTGTCGCAGCGGCAACCTGCCTTCATGGACCAAGCGAAACAGGGGTGCGGTGAGTCATGGGTGACGGGAGCGTCTTCCATGATATCAACCTCGCCATAAGCAAAAGATCGCAGGTTCGCAGAGGCCTGCGCGCATCATCGGGACTAGTCGCGTGCATAAAGCCGTCATCGCCGCCACGGGGCTCTACACCCCGCCGTTCAGCATTTCGAACACCGAGCTGGTCGAGGCCTTCAATGCCTTCGTCGAGCGCTTCAACGCCGCCAATGCCGAGGCCATTGCCGCTGGCGACGTGGTCGCCCTGGCCCCGTCGTCTCCCGAATTCATCGAGAAAGCCTCGGGCATCAAGTCGCGCTTCGTGATGAACAAGGACGGGATCATCGATCCGGACATCATGCGACCGGTCCTGCCCGAGCGCCCGAACGAAGAGATCTCGATCCTGGCCGAAATGGCAGTGGAAGCCGCAAAGCAGGCCATCGCGGCCTGGGGTAAGCCGGTGTCGGAGATCGGAGCCGTCATCTGCGCAGCCTCCAACATGCAGCGGGCCTATCCCGCCATGGCGATAGAGGTCCAGCAGGCCCTGGGAATAGAGGGCTTCGCCTTCGACATGAACGTGGCCTGCTCCTCGGCCACCTTCGGCATCAAGGCGGCAGCCGACTTTGTCGCCACCGGCAGCGCCAAGGCCGTGCTGATGGTCAATCCCGAAATCTGCTCGGGCCATCTGAACTTCAAGGACCGCGACAGCCACTTCATCTTCGGCGATGTGGCCACGGCGGTGATCATCGAGGATGCGGCCCAGGCGACCGGCGGCTGGGAGATCGTCGGCACGCGCCTGAAGACCCAGTTCTCCAACAATATCCGCAACAATTTCGGCTTCCTGAACCGTGCAGCGCCGGAAGGCGAAGGGGCCCGCGACAAGCTTTTCGTCCAGGAGGGGCGCAAGGTGTTCCGTGAAGTGGTGCCGATGGTCAGCGAGATGATCGTCGAACACGCCGCCGACCTTGGCCTCGATCCGAAGGCTCTGAAGCGCCTCTGGCTGCACCAGGCCAATATCAACATGAACGAGATGATCGGCCGCAAGGTCCTCGGCCGCGACCCTGCCCCGGGCGAGAACGTCATCATCCTCGACACCTATGCCAATACCAGCTCCGCCGGCTCGATCATCGCCTTCCACTCAGCCAATGACGATTTTGCCGCCGGCGAAACAGGACTGATCTGCAGCTTCGGTGCAGGCTATTCCGCCGGAACGGTGTTCGTGAGGAAGCGCTAGCTCCGCGCTACTGCAAAAAAAGGCCCGACGCGACGGGGCAGAGCGTCAAGACCCGGGGGCAAACGCTAGGCGTTCCCCCGGGCCCCTCGTGTTGCCACCAGGCTCCCGGCGTGCCGGGCCCTATTGCGGCTTCGGATGCGCCGCCTTCCAGTCCATGGCCCGGCGAATGCGCACGCCCACGGCCGGATGATCATAGAACAGGGCTTCCTCAATCTTGCCCGGCGTCGCGGCCCGATACTCGATGGTCTTGACCAGGGCTTTGGCCAGGCCATCGGGTTCGCCGACATGCTCCAGGCTGTAGCGGTCAGCATCGGTTTCGATCTCGCGGATCACCGTATTGAGGATCGGGGTCCCCAACAGGCCCAGCACGGCCAGGATCACCGCGAGAACCGGCAAGCCAGCCGGGTCGGCGATGCCGGTCACGCCGTCGGCGCTGAGCAGCCTTTGCATGGGAGCAAAAAAGCGGTCGACAAGGAAGAAGGCCAGGATCGCCAGCAGACTGAAGATGCCGGTAATCCACAAGCTGTGCCCCCGGGCATAGTGACCCATTTCATGGCCGACAACGCCGCGGACCTCGGCCAGATCCGCTCCTTTCCGGAACATGGTGTCGCTCATGGCGATCCGCGCTGAGCCGAACAGACCGGAGACATTGGCGGTATAGGCATTGGATTGCCTGGACCCGTCATAGATGAAGATCTTGTCCGACGGGATGCCGTTGGCCTTGGCCATCTCGACCACCGCATTGCGCACTTCGCCGTTTGGCGCCGGCGTATAGGTGTTGAAGAGAGGCTCGATATAGATCGGTGCCACCAGCATCCCCAGCACCATGAAACCGGCGCTCAGTCCGCCGGCCCAAAGCCACCACAAACGCCGCGCCTTGCGGATCAGGCCATAGAGGGCAACGAGGAACAGCCCCGTGAAAACGGCCGAAATCAGAAAGGACAGGGCCCCTTCGCCCAGCCAGGCGACAAAGGCCTGGCTGGTCATGCCGTACTGCTTTTCCCGCCACCAGTTGGAGTAGGCCGACCAAGGCAGGTTCAGAAGCCAGTCCATCAGCAGGAAGACGACACCCACGCCAAAACTGGCCAGGAGTGGTCGGCGGCGATGGCCCTCCAGGCGCAAACGCGTGCGCACCAGCACACCCGACCGCAGGATCAGAAACGCGGACAGCAGTGAGATCAGAAAGCCCCAAAGGAGCAGCCAGTGGCCGCCCTGGGTATAGGCCTGCGCCTTGGCATGAACCGCTGGCGACAGTTGCGCCAGATAGGTGGCCGTCGCTGCGGCCGCGTCGAATTTCTGGGACATGGCCCCTCCCCTCTGCATTCTGGACGGGAGAAGGGCAGACTCCGTCCGCAAGGTCAGCTTAATTCCCTGACAGACACTGTCATGTCGTCTGTCGGATGCGCTTGCCACTGGCGAAGGTCGCCGTGGCGTATAGAAATGGACCGCTTGCGGATCTTCGAGGCTTTCATGCGATTCCCCGACCGTCGACACCTTCTACTGGGCGCGGGAGCCCTGACCCTTGCGGCCTGCAGTGACAAGGCGCAGCTCGACGCTCAACAGACTACCGCCCAACGCGTTCAGGCCAGCAAGACACTCCGGATCGGGCTAGAGGGCACCTACCCGCCCTTCAACTTTCAGGACAAGGACGGCCAGCTGGCGGGGTTCGATGTCGATTTTGGCAAGGCCTTGGCCGCCCAGATGGGTCTCAAGCCGGTATTCAGTCCTTCGCCCTTCGCCGGCCTGCTGGGTGCGCTGGAATCAAAGCGTATCGACGTCGTGATCAACCAGATCACCATCACGCCGGAGCGCGCGGCGAAGTACGATTTCTCCAAGCCCTATACGGTGTCTGGCATCCAGATCATCGTGCTGCGCGGCAAGGCCGGACCCTATTCGCCCGCAGAATTCGCCGGCAAGAAGGTCGGTGTGGGCCTGGGCACCAACTATGAAGCCTGGCTTCGGGCCAATGCCCCCCAAACCGACATCCGCACCTATGATGATGATCCGACCAAGTACCAGGATCTCAGGGCGGGCCGTATCGATGCGGTCCTGAATGACCGGCTGGTGGCCGCAGACTTCGTCAAGAACTCGCCGGAGTTCATAGCCGCCGGCCCGGCCTTCGCACCCCAGAACCAGGGTGTGGCCATGCTGAAGGACCCGGCCATGAAGGTACTGGTGGATCAGGCTATCGCGGCCATGAGGGCCGACGGCCGGTTGGCAGCGATCTCGCAGACCTGGTTCGGCGCCGACGTTACGCAATAGGCATGAACGCGATAATCGCCCTACTGCTGGAGTCGTCTCCGCTCCTCCTCAAGGGCGCAGGCTATACCGTGGCGCTCAGCCTGATCGGGATGAGCCTTGGCCTGGTGCTGGGCTTTGGCCTTGCCCTGATGCGACTGTCGTCGAGCGTGCTGTTGCGATGGCCCGCCGCCGCCTATGTCTCGGCCTTTCGCGGCACGCCCCTGCTCGTGCAGCTTTTCCTGATCTATTATGGCCTTCCGCAGTTCGGGATCGAGCTACCGCCCTTGATTGCGGCCGGGATCGGGTTTTCGCTGAACGTCGCGGCCTATGCCTGCGAAATCCTGCGCAGCGCCATCGCCAATGTCGATCGTGGCCAGTGGGAGGCCGCCACGGTGCTCGGCATGAGCCGCAGCCAGACCATGCGCAGAGTGATCCTGCCCCAGGCGGCCCGCACGGCCGTCGCCCCGCTGTCCAACAGCTTCATCAGCCTGGTCAAGGACACCTCCCTGGCCGCCACGATCCAGGTGCCGGAACTGTTCCGACAGACCCAACTGATCACCGCCCGGACCTTCGAGATCTTTACGATGTATCTGGCGGCCGCCGCGATCTACTGGCTCGTCTCGACCCTACTGGCGGCCGGTCAGGCCATGCTGGAGCGGCGAGCGGCGGAGGGCCGTCGATGAGCACTATCTCGGCTACAGGGCTGATCAAGCGCTTCGACGGGACCACCGTGCTGAACGGCGTCGATATCGAGGTCGCCCAGGGCGAGGTCGTGGCCATCATCGGGCCCAGCGGCTCTGGCAAGTCGACCCTGCTAAGGTGCCTGGCCGGGCTTGAGCTCCTGGACGGTGGATCCTTGCAGATCGCCGGCGTCGAGGCGGCACAGAGCCCTCCACTGGCTCGCGCCCTGAAGGGCCGCGTCGGCTTCGTGTTTCAGAGCTTCAATCTCTTCCCACACCGGACCGTTCTGCAAAACGTTGCCGAAGCGCCGATCATTGTGCGCGGCGAAGCCCGTCGATCTGCCGAGGCCCGCGCGAGAGCCCTGCTGGACAAGGTCGGACTGGGTGCCCGGATCGACGCCTATCCGGCCGAACTCTCCGGCGGACAGCAGCAACGATGCGCCATAGCCCGGGCTCTCGCGATGGACCCAGAAGTCATTCTGTTCGACGAACCAACCTCCGCCCTCGACCCCGAACTGGTCGGCGAAGTCCTGGCCGTGATCCGGGAACTGGCCGAAGAACGCCGCACCATGCTGATCGTCACCCATCAGATGGACTTTGCCCGTGACGTAGCTGACCGCACGATCTTCATGGATGCGGGCGTGATCGTCGAACAGGCCCCCTCGCGCGCGCTGTTCGGAGCGCCTAAGGAGGAGCGTACGCGACGATTCCTCGGCAAGGTGGCGACGTCCTGAGCCATATTTTGGCCTTGGGCACCCTTCACCAGATCGCCGCCAACGCCGCGTGCCATTTAGGCGAGGTCCTGTGAAACCCTATATCGAACTCAAAGGCGCCTCGGGCGCTGTCTATCGCTACAAGCTCGCCGAGGATGCCGACCCTCGCACGACCATCGCGGGCAACTTCGTCTATCTGGACGCCGCTGGTGCCGTGTTGCTTGCCGGTGAGACGAATAATCTGATCGGTGCTGTTTCCCGCTGGGGCGAGGCTCAGAGCCGCCACAGCGCGGCCAGCCTCTATACGCGCCTGAATGTTTCCGGTGCCTCGCGCTCCGAAGAGTATGCCGACCTGATCGCGGCCCTCGATCCCGTGATGAACCGCGAAGCCTAAGCGTCCCCATCCGGCCCCGGGTTCGCTATGGTTGGTCGATGCGACCCGAGATTCTCTTTCCGCTTTACGCGCCGGTCTCCACGCTGAAAGGCGTGGGGCCGCGTGTTGCGCCTCTGGTCGAAAAACTCGCCGGCTCGATCGTCCGCGATGTTCTCTTCACCCTGCCGACAAGCGTGATCCGCCGGACGGCCACAACGGTTGACCGGGCGATCGATGGCCAGGTCCAGACCTTTACGGTCAGCCTTGATGCCCACCAGCCACCAAGCCGGCTGGGGCAGCCGTGGAAGATCCGGGCCTGGGATGAGACAGGCTTTCTGACCCTCACCTGGTTCAAGGGCCATGGCCCGCATCTCGAGCGGCAACACCCTGTCGGCGCACGACGTGTCGTGAGCGGCAAGGTCGAGCGGTTCGGCTCGGAGATACAGGTCGCTCACCCGGAATATCTGCTGCCTGAGGACCGGGCTAGCGACATCCCGGCGTTTGAGCCGGTCTATCCCGCCACTGCTGGATTGCCGTCGCGGAGCTTTCGCCGGTTCGCCCTCGAGGCCCTCAGCCGCGCTCCCGACCTGGGGGAGTGGCTGGATTCCGCTTGGCAGGCTCGCGAGGCCCTGCCGTCCTGGCGTGTGGCCTTTGCCGCCGCTCATGGCCCTGAGGGCGAGGCCGATGTCCATCCGCTCGCGCCGCATCGACGTCGCCTGGCCTATGACGAACTGCTGGCGCACCAATTGGCCCTGGCCCAACGCAAGGCCTCGCGTCGCGCCCAGCCCGCGCCGTCTATCGGCCCCAGCCCACTGGCCGCAGACGCAGAAAGGGCCCTGCCCTTCAAACTGACCGGGGCCCAGATTCGGGCCCTCTCGGAGGTCCGCGGTGATCTGGCTTCGGGTCAGCGCATGAGCCGCCTGCTGCAGGGCGACGTCGGCTCCGGCAAGACGGTGGTGGCGATGCTGGCCATCGCCGACGCGGCGGGCGCGGGTCTGCAATCTGCCCTGATGGCCCCCACGGAAATCCTCGCGCGCCAGCACTTTGAGACCATCGCCCCCATCCTTGAGCAGCTGAGCCTGTCGGTGATCCTGCTGACCGGCCGAGACAAGGGTGCCGCACGTGCCAGCAAGCTCTCAGGCCTGGCGAGTGGGGTCCATGCGGTCGCCATCGGCACCCATGCCCTGTTCCAGGATGACGTGGTCTTCAAGGCGCTGGGCTTGTCGATCATCGACGAGCAGCATCGTTTCGGCGTGAACGAGCGGCGTCGCCTGCAGGACAAGGGCCCTGCGGGTGATGGCGGTGGCGTGCATCTGTTGGCCATGTCGGCCACACCAATTCCACGCACCCTAGAACTGACCGTCTTCGGCGACCTTGATGTTTCCCGCATCGACGAGAAGCCACCAGGCCGAACGCCCGTGGCCACCCGTGCTGTTCCCATGCCGCGCCTGCCCGAGATCATCGCCCGTCTGAAGGCAGCGGCCGCCAGTGGGGCCCAGGCGTTCTGGATCTGCCCGCTGGTGTCTGAGTCCGAGAAGATCGACCTGCGCGCCGCCGAGGATCGCGCAGCGGACCTGCGTCAGATCATCGGCTCATCGGTCGGCCTGGTTCACGGACAGATGCCGGCTGCCGAAAAAGATGCCGTCATGGCGGACTTTGTTGACGGCAAGGTCTCGGTTCTGGTGGCTACCACGGTGGTCGAGGTCGGGGTCAATGTGCCCAATGCCAGCATCATGGTCATCGAGCAGGCCGAGCGTTTTGGTCTGGCCCAACTGCACCAACTTCGTGGCCGGGTAGGACGGGGGGCCAGGCCAAGCTCCTGCGTCCTGCTTTATGATCTACCGCTGTCCGAGACGGCCCAGCAACGCCTCGACATCCTTCGCCGGTCGGATGACGGTTTCGAGATCGCCGAGAAGGATCTCGAACTGCGGGGCGGCGGCGATCCGCTCGGTCTCAAGCAAAGCGGATTTCCGGCCTATCGCCTGGCTGACCCAGTTGCCCATCGCGACCTGATCGCAGTCGCCGCTGACGACGCTCGGCTGATCCTGGCCCGCGATCCAGAACTGATCTCGCCCCGGGGCCAGGCCGTCCAGACCCTACAGGCGCTCTTTGACTGGAAACCGACCTCTCCCCAGCATGATGCGGGCTGATCTGGTCGAATGATCCCCCAAGGACCGGTCGAACTGCTATAGTGGCTGAGCGCTGCTCTTCAGCGCACTTTGCACCAGCAGACAGGCCTTATTGGCACCCCGGCCTAGCGTGATCGCGCAAACCGACCGGCGCCTCACCTAAAACTGCGCCGACCCGGACGACTCAATGGCTCAACGCGCCGAAATCACCTGCGCCGCTCAAAACGGCCGCCACAGTACCTATGAGCGGATCACCCATATTGGCGGTGGTGGAGACAAGCCCTGGAAGCTGACCATCAAGGAAGCCATCAAGCTGGTCGATAGCGGCAAGTGGCGCTTTTTCGTGGTGCGCGGCGACGTCGAAGTGAAGGTCGAAGCCCAGACAAGCCGCACCGGCTGCCGCTACCTGAAAACGGCCAATGATCGCAATGAGCCTTTTGACATGCTGACCCTGCCTGATTTCCCGGTCAGCGAGACTGTAGAATCTGCCTGATCAGGCCGTTCCGTCAGGGGCGACGGCGGGCTTGCGGTGGTGCCAGAGGTGGATCAGGCCCGCCAGGGTTCCGCCGACCGCCAAACCGACCACGGCAGATCCCAGGGCAAAGGCGAGCCAACCCGTCACAGCCCCCACGACCGGAACGCGCTGTGCCCAGTGCGACAGGCCCTCGACCCAGGCAGGTATGGGGGTCAGATGGAAGTGTTCCAGGCCGTGGACGATGATCCCACCGCCGACCCAGAGCATGGCGGCAGTGCCTATCAGGGTCAGGGCTTCCATGGTGATCGGCATGGCCTTGACAAGACCCCGGCCCAGGCTCCGCGTGACGGGGTTTTTGCGCCGGGCTAGATGCAGGCCGATGTCGTCCATCTTCACGATCAGACCGACCACGCCATAGACCGCGACCGTCAGGAGCACGCCGACCAGGGCAAGGGCTCCGGCCTGAACCAGCAGGGGCTTGCCCGCGACGTCGGCCAAGGCAATGGCCATGATCTCGCCGGATAGAATCAGGTCCGTGCGGATCGCCCCGTTGACCTTCTGGGCTTCGAGTTCAGGCCCGCTCAGCGCGAGCTCTTCCGGTTCGTCAGCCGTATGCTCGCCGGCCAAGGCCTCAAGAATCTTCTCGGTTGCCTCGAAGGCCAGGTAGGATCCGCCGACCATCAGGATCGGTGTCACCGCCCAGGGCGCGAAGGCGCTAAGCAGCAAGGCCCCGGGAAGGAGGAACACGAGCTTGTTCCGGAAGGATCCCACAGCGATCTTCCAGACGATGGGCAGTTCCCGGTCCGGCGTGAACCCCATGGCGTAGCCCGGCGTCACGGCCGCGTCGTCGACGACCACGCCGACGGCCTTGGTGCCGGCTTTGCCGGCCGCGCCGGCGACGTCGTCGAGCGACGCTGCGGCGATCTTGGTGATGCCGGCGACATCATCCAGCAAGGCGGCGAGACCAGAGGGCATGGAACTCTCGGCAGGGGTCAGGACTGTGCGTGCCGGCAAGGTGTGGTGATCCGCCGGCAATGTCACTGCGCGATCGCTTGCCTGACGCAGGGTGAGGGCTGAAACCTAGGGCCCATGACCCTTCTGGCTGCCCTGGACCGTCTCGCCCCCCTGCTGTCACCGACCGCGACCGGGACCTTGAACGCCCGCAGGTTGTCAGGCGGAGCCAGCCTGGAAACCTGGGCCTTCGACCTCGACGATGGTACGCCCTTGATCCTGCGACGGCGGCCCGATGGCGCGCCCTCCCGCGAAACCGCAGCGTCCCTGGCACAGGAAGCTGCACTGATCGCGGCCGCTGGCCGGACAGGCGCGCCCGTGCCGATCGTTGAGCGCGTCTGCGCGCCCGAAGACGGTCTTGGCGAAGCCTTCGTCATGAGACGGCTCGAAGGCGAAACCCTCGGCAAGCGCATCGTCCGCGACGCGGCCTTTGATACGATCCGTCCCGGCCTTGCGCAGCGCTGCGGCGAGGTGCTGGGCCAGATCCATAGTGCCCCCCTGGAAGCCTTGCCACCCTTGGCCACCTCCGATGCACGCGGGGAACTGGCCCGCTATGAGGAGATCTATCGCCAGACTGACGCCCAGCGACCGACCTTCGAGGCGGCCTTTCGATGGCTCGAGGCCTCGGCCCCAGTGCCGGCGGCCCCCGTCCTGGTCCACGGCGATTTTCGCAATGGCAACCTGATGATCCATCCCGAGCAGGGCCTGGTCGGCGTGCTGGACTGGGAACTGGCCCATCTGGGGGATCCGGCCGAGGACCTGGGCTGGATCTGCGTAAACTCCTGGCGATTTGGCCAATGGCGCAGACCAGTCGGCGGCTTCGGCGACTATAAGGCCCTGCTAGAGGGCTATGCCCATACCCGCGGCAGCGAGATTCCACTGGCGCGAATGCAATTCTGGCAAGCTCTGGGCACCCTGAAATGGGGTGTCATGTGCCTGATGATGTATTCCAGTTTCGCGACCGGTGCGGATCCCTCGATCGAACGGGCAATGATCGGGCGCAGGGTGAGCGAGACAGAAATCGATCTTGTCCGACTGATGGAGATCATGCCGTGATCACCTGCCCCACAGCTGACGAGCTCCGGTCCGCGCTCACCCTGTTCGACCAGGACCCAACGCCTCCCTCAGACCCCCGCCGCCAGTTCCTGGCCAGGGTCGCCGACAATGCTCGCGCCCTGCTCGACCGCGAATCCGCCTTGGGAGACATTGCCCAGGCCGAAGAGCAGGCTCGGCTCAGGGACCTGCTGGACTTGGACGGACCCATCGAAATGATGAACCACCGCCTCTGCCAGGACCTTAAGGCCGGTGTGATCTCGCCCCGGGCTCCGGCCTTGCTGGCGCATCTTCGCGCAACGGCGATCGCCCGCATCGCGATCGACCAGCCGGGCTATAGCGGGCTGGAGGCGCTTCTGGCTGGCTGATTGGAACTGTTGACCAATGCGCCTACCCTCTCCAGGGCATCGGCCTCGATGTCGGCATAGAACAGGTTGAACCCGTCGACCTTGCGGCGATCAGCCCAGGACCCGGCATCCCGCAGGGCTGTCGACTTGGGGCGACTGGTATGCAGCAGACCGCCCTCGCACCCGGCCGAGACCTGCCGCTGCAGGAAGGCCGGGCGCGCGCCCCACTCCAGACCCGTGGCATTGGCCGCACCCTGGTTCATCCTCGCCGGCGCGCGATCTTCGCCCAGCCCGCCCAACAGCGGATTGAAACACAAGGCGAGGCGACCATTCAGGTCGATCAACTGGTCGCCGGCATCCCAGATCAGGGAGCGACGGGTCATTTCCTGCATGCGCTGAAAGTCGCCATCCTGGACCGAAGCCCACGCCGCGACACAGCCCGTTTGCCCCCGCCGCTCGCAGGCCGGCAGTAGCGAAGCCGAACCATACTCCTCCGCCGGCACAATGGTTTCGATCAGATAGGCTGCGGCCAGACGCTGCCGGATCGCCGGAACCGCCGCGATCTCCTCGCGAAGCAGCCGGGCTGCCATCGCGCCCCCCTGCTCCACCCCGACAAGGACAAACGGCCGCCCCCTGTTGTAGCGGGCCAGATAGAGCCTGAAGGCCTCGCGCACATCGCCATAGGCAAAACGCCGCGCTTCTCGAGCATCATCGCGGAGCGTGAGATAGGTATAGAGGCTGGCCTGGCGATAGCGCGGCGCGAAGACCCGGCCGACGCGATAGAACGGTCCGGCATAGTTGGGCAGCACGACACGGTTCAGGAATTTCTGGGCCTTGGGCTGGTCGATGGCCCCGTTCCAGTCCTGGCCACCATCAAAAGTGGTCGGATGGACAAAAAACACATCCACGGGCGGATCGGTGACCGCCGGGCTGGCCGGATCCTTGGGCCGCAGGGCCCAGGCCGAGGCCTGGGCGTAGTTCGGTGGCGGCGGCGGCTTGTAGGTCAGGAACGGGACCTTGGGATCCAGCGCGTTGCTCAGGATGTCGTAGCGCCAGACGAAGGCAGCCGCGACCAGCAACGCCAGCAGCAGAACCGCCCCCGCAAAGATCCAGCGCTTGAAGCCCTTTAAAGCATCACCCATGGCCTTGGGTACACCAAGGCTGGCTGGCGTTTAAGCCCCCTCCTGCCCGATGATCGCCACGGAGCAGACATTGCTGGCCGGTGCCCCGCCCAGATTGTGCGTCATGCCGAAGACAGGATCCTTCAACTGGCGCTCGCCGGCACGACCCTGCAGCTGCAGGTACATTTCGTAGAGCATGCGCAGGCCTGACGCCCCGATAGGGTGGCCGAAGCACTTCAGGCCCCCGTCGATCTGGCACGGCACCCCGCCGTCGGCGTCATAGAAGCCGTCCATCACATCGCGCCAGCCCTGGCCCTCGGGCGAGATGAACAGGTCCTCCATCGTCACCAGCTCGGTGATCGAGAAGCAGTCGTGAACCTCGATCATCGAAATCTGCTCGCGCGGCCGTTCGATGCCGGCCTCGCGATAGGCCTTGCCGGCAGCGATGCGGGCAGTGTGGAAATGGCTGCCGTCCCAGCCGTTGTACTGGCTCTCATAACCGTTGGAGACCGACAGCTGGATGGCCTTGACCATCGTCAGGTTTTTCTTGCCCATCGCCTTGGCGATCTCGGGCGTGGTGACGATGGCGCAGGCCGCGCCGTCCGACACGCCGCAACAGTCAAACAGGCCCAGAGGCTCGGCGATCATAGGGGCGTTCAGCACCTGATCGACCGTCACGGCTTTCCGCAGATGCGCCTTGGCGTTCTTGGCCCCGTTGGCGTGGCTCTTTACCGAAACATGGGCAATGGCGCGCTTCAGGTCGTCCTTGGAGACGCCGTGCTTGGCCCGATAGGCGCTGGCCAGCTGGGCGAAGTTGCCGGGGGCCGAGCCGTTGGGCATGACCTGAGGCATCAGGGTGCCGGGATTGGCGACCGGCAGGCCGCCATAGCCGGTGTCCTTCAGCTTCTCGACGCCGAGAGCGATGGCGATATCGGCAGCGCCGGAGGCCACGGCATAGACCGCGCCCCGGAAGGCTTCAGAACCTGAGGCGCAGAAATTCTCCACCCGCGTCACAGCGATATTGGGCAGGCGCAGGGCGATCGACATCGGTGTCCCGCCCTTGCCTGTGCCCATCTCGTCGACATGGGTCGAGAACCAGGCCGCGTCCAGCTGGCTCGGTTCGATACCGGCGTCATTCATGGCCTCGATATAGGCCTCGACCATCAGGTCGTCGGGACCGCAGTCCCAGCGCTCGCCGAACTTGCTGCAACCCATGCCCAGGATGGCGACCTTGTCGCGGATGCCTTGCGCCATGATCGTCTCTCCTATTCCGCCGCGACGGCGGTTTGAGCTGAAACCGCCGAACGATCCGGCGCGGCCTTCCAGAAATAGCGTACAAAGCCGCGCTTCTCGTCGATGTCCTTGATGCGGAACACCATCTTGACCGGCAGACCGGTGTCGACGTCGCCGGGCGACACATCGGTGATGTCCATCATGATCCGCCCGCCGCCCTCGAAGACGATCATGCCGTAGTGGTTGGGCGGTGCCATAGAGAAGGTCAGATAATCCGCCGAATAGCTCAGCACGGAGGCCTTGCGCTCTGCGAACCGGTACGGCTCCTGGGTGTCCAGGGCGGGCTTGTTGGGGGCCACCGAGATCCGGGTGCGCGGGAACTGTACGACCCCGGTCTCGCGACAGCGGCCACCGACCAGGCCCAGGATCATGTCCTCGTTACGGTAGAGGGTGGTCAGGGCCGTCTTGTTGTCCTTCTCGGCCCGCATGCCCTTGTCCCAGTCGACCAGGCCATTGAATATCAGGAACTTCAGATAATTGGTCTCTTCCTGACGGTCAGCTAGAGAACCCGTAACGCCGCGCGCCGGCTTGAGGTTCGCCGCGCCCGTGGCCCGGAACACCAGGGCCTCGGCACCTTGTCCGAACTGGGACACGACGATGATCTCGCCCGCCTTGGCCTGTTCAAGGGCGTGGGCCAGCATCAGCGGGCCATGGGCCGAGCCGGCTTCCCCCATTACGGCGGCGAGGTTGTCGCGCACGGCCTCGGCCGGGATCCCCAGGCTTTTGGCCAGGGTGGCGGCCATGCCGGAGAAGGTCGAGGGGAAACAGAAGTGGGCCACATCAGCGGCCGCGACGCCCGCAGCCGCAAGCGCGCGTTTCACCGCCGGCGGGACCAGCTTGACGATGCCCTCGTCGCGGATCCAGCGTTCCTCCCAGGCATAGTCGAAGCCGCCGTCATTGCCCCGGAAGTGGTCGACGAAATCGTCTGTGACGCTGCCGCGCCCCAGGAAGTCGGCAGCGCCCCCTTCGGCGGTGATGACAAAGGCCGCAGCACCATCGCCGCAGTCCAGCTCCAGGGCCGATACTGCGCGCGCCTTGCGGCGCTCGCCGGCAACCACCAGGGCTGACCTGGCCGATCCGCCAGACACCGAGTCCAGGGCCTGGGCAAGGGCGGCAAGCCCGCACCGCTGCGAGCCGGTGACGTCGCTGGCGGAAATGGACTTCTCGAGGGTCAGGGCCGCGGAGACCACGCCGGCATTCAGTCGATCGGCGAAGGGGGCCGTCGTGGAGGCGAAGTACAGGGCGTCAATGTGAGACCGGTCGTCGGCGGGCCCAAGGGCGTCGCGGGCGGCCTCGACGGCCATGGTCAGGGCGTCCTCATCCCAGTTGGCCATGGCCCGTTCGCCCTTGCCCTTGCCGACGAGGTTCGGGGCGACCCAGGCATTGGCTGTGACCACCGCCTTGCGGCTCAACCGCAGGCGCGGTGCATAGGCTCCCCAGGCGGCGATGCCGACCATGACTCCATCCCTTGAACTTGTCTCGTTGGGAGCAGCCTAGGCGCCGGTGCCGGGGGTCTTCAAGCGTGCCGCTTCGTCAAGCTCCGTCAGGTTTTCTGACCGGGATGGTCAGCGATAGGGATCGTCTGTCGCCAGGAAACCCGCGACATAGTCCTCTACCCCGTCCTCAAGGCTGGTCATCGGCGCGACATAGCCCGCCGCCCTGAGCCGATCCATGTTGGCCTCGGTGAAGTACTGGTACTTGCCCCGCAATACTTCGGGCATGTCGACATAGCTGATGTCCGGCCGCTGGCCCGCCGCGCGGAAGGTCGCCTCGGCCAGATCCTTGAAGGCCCGCGCCCGGCCCGAGCCCAGGTTGTAGACGCCATTGACCTGGGGATTGTCCGAAAGCCAGCCGACGATATCGGCGACATCGCGGACATAGACAAAATCGCGCAGTTGCCCGCCGTCGGCATAGTCAGGATGGTGTGACTTGAAGAGCTTGACGCCATCTCCCGCCGCGACCTTGGGCCAGATCTGGGCGACCACCGACTTCATGCGGTCCTTGTGGTCCTCGTTGGGCCCATAGACGTTGAAGAATTTCAGACCCGCCCATTGCAGAGGCGCACGGCCCCGGGACGCTTCGCGGACGGCATAGATGTCGAACAGCGCCTTGGACCAGCCATAGGCATTGAGCGGCCGCAGGGCCTTGAGCGACTCGATATCGTCCCGGCCGTCAAAACCCAGGCTTCCGTCGCCGTAGGTCGCCGCCGAAGAGGCATAGATCAGCCGGCGGCCATGCTCGGCACACCATTCCCAAAGGTCGCGCGACAGCACGAAATTGGACTGGATGATCTTGTCGGCATCCGGCTCGGTGGTCGAGGATACCGCGCCCATGTGGATCACCAGTTCGACGTCGCCACCGCGCTTGGCCAGCCAGGCGAACAGGTCTTCCGGAGCCACGAAATCGGCGATCGGCGACTTGGCGAGATTGCGCCACTTGCCACTGTCGGCCTCGCGCAGGCGATCACAGACCACAACGTCGATGGCCGGATCCTCGCACAGGCGCGCGACGATGTTGGAGCCGATGAAACCGGCTCCGCCGGTGACGAGGACGGTGCGACGGGTCATGGGATCAGGCCGCGCGCTTGGTCAGGGCGTCATACTCGAGGAGGTTGGCAACCAGGGCCTCGAACTGGCTCATGGGCACCATGTTCGGGCCATCAGACGGGGCATTGTCCGGGTCGGGGTGGGTTTCCATGAACACACAGGCGACCCCGATCGCAACGGCGGCGCGCGCCAGGACCGGGACGAATTCCCGCTGCCCGCCGGAAGAGCCGCCCAGGCCGCCCGGCTGCTGCACGCTGTGGGTGGCGTCGAACACGACCGGACAGCCGATCTCCTTCATGATCGGCAGGGAGCGCATGTCACTGACCAGGGTGTTGTAGCCGAACGATACGCCGCGCTCGCAGGCCATCACATTGGGATTGCCCGCCCCCGTCACCTTGGCGATGACGTTCTTCATGTCCCAGGGAGCCAGGAACTGGCCCTTCTTGATGTTGATCGCTCGACCGGTCGCGGCGGCGGCCAGCAGCAGGTCGGTCTGACGGCACAGGAAGGCCGGGATCTGGATCACGTCGACGGCTTCGGCGACCGGGGCGCAATGGCTGATCTCATGGACGTCGGTCAGGGTCGGCAGGCCGGTGACCTCGCGGATCTCCTGGAAGATCGGCAGGCTGTCATGCAGCCCGATGCCGCGCTGGGCGTTGGCCGAGGTGCGGTTGGCCTTGTCGTAGGAGGTCTTGTAGATCAGGCCGACGCCCAGTCGGGCGGCCATCTCCTTCAGGGCATGGGCCGTTTCCAGGGCGTGCTGCCGACTTTCCATCTGGCATGGGCCTGCGATGATCGACAGCCTTTCGCCATTGCCAATGCGAACGGGCGTACCGGTCGAGGTCTTGAGCTCGACGACGGCGTTTGGGGCTACGGCTTGGGGCTGACTCAAGGCAAGGCTTCCGGCGAGTGACGATTTCCGGTCAGACAGGTGGCCTCAGAAGCGGGATGGTGCAAGTGCGGATCGACATCGACGGCGACGGACCGGTCCTGGTGTGGCTTCGCAAGGACCTTCGACTGACTGACAATCCGGCCCTGAACGCGGCGGTTGCGACAGGCCGGCCCGTCATTCCGCTCTACATTCTGGATGAAACGCCGGGCATGCGCCCCATGGGTGCCGCGTCGCTGTGGTGGCTGGACAAGTCGCTCTGCGCCCTCGGCGTCGATATAGACCAACGCGGCGGGAGGCTAATCCTGCGGCGTGGCGCGGCGGCCGAGGTTCTTGATGACCTGATTGCCGAGACCGGCGCGGCGGGCGTGGTCTGGAACCGGCTCTATGACAAGTCCACCATCGACCGCGACACCGCGATCAAGGCTGACCTCCGCTCGCGAGGCATGGCCTGCAAGAGCTTCAATGCCAGCCTGCTCAATGAGCCATGGACCGTGAAGAATGGCTCCGGCGAAGGCTACAAGGTCTTCACCCCGTACTGGCGCGCAGCCCGCGAGCACATCGGCGATGTCCACGTCACGCCGGCACCCGTCGCCCTTCCGTCGCCCGCCGAATGGCCGTCCAGCGACAGTCTGTCAGACTGGGGCCTGCATCCGACAGGGCCGGACTGGTCGACCGGCTTCACAATGTGGTCGCCCGGCGAAGCGGGCGCGGCCGATCGTCTGGTGGCGTTCCTGAGCTCGAAAATCCAGAACTATGCTGACCAGCGCGACATCCCTGGCGTCGAGGTCACCTCGCTGCTGTCGCCCCATCTGCATTTCGGCGAGATCGGGCCCCGTCAAATCTGGGCCGCGACCCGGGCAGAGGTGGCGGCCGGCAACGTCCCCGCCGGCCAGGCGGACAAGTTCCTGTCGGAGGTCGGCTGGCGGGAGTTCAACCACACTATCCTCTTCAACCGGCCAGACATCGTCACCGCCAGTTTCCGGCCCGAGTTCGACGCCTTTCCGTGGAACAGCGACGACGCAGCTTACCAGGCCTGGACCAGGGGCCAGACCGGCTATCCGATCGTCGATGCCGGCATGCGCGAACTCTGGGCCACGGGCTACATGCACAATCGGGTGCGGATGATTGTGGCCTCTTTCCTGATCAAGCACCTGCTGATCGACTGGCGACAGGGCGAGGCCTGGTTCTGGGACACCCTGCTAGACGCCGACCTGGCCAACAATATCGGCAACTGGCAGTGGACGGCGGGCAGCGGGGCTGACGCTGCACCCTACTTCCGGATCTTCAATCCCATCACCCAGGGCGAAAAGTTCGATCCCCGCGGGACCTATGTTCGCCGCTGGGTTCCGGAACTCAGGGCTCTGCCGGACGCTGTTATCCACAAGCCCTGGACGGCACCGACGCATCTCAACATCACCGCCCGGCGTATCTATGCCAGACCGATCGTTGATCACGCTGAGGCCCGGGCGCGGGCCCTGGCCGCCTACCATCGCCTGAAATCTGGCTAGGGGGCAGATCCGCGCCAACGGTCCCAGAGCGTTTTTGCCAGGAGACTGCATGCGAACCGCCATGACCTATCCCGAAACCGCGCTATGGCGGGATCCCGCTCTGAAAAGCGCGCCGGGAGCCTTCCGGGCCGTGGTTCGGATTGCCGCCGAGAACTGGGCGACCGGGTCCCTGATCTTCATTCTGCCCTCTGGCAAGCGGTTCGAAATCGCCGGAAAGGAGCCTGGCCCGCACGCGGTAATCCAGGTGCGCGATTACCGTTTTGTCCGTCGCGCCCTGGCCTCTGGCGATATCGGTTTTGCCGAAGGCTTCATCGCCGGGGAATGGGATACGCCCGACCTCTCGACCGTGCTGGAAGCCTTTTCGCTGAACTTTGACCGGCTGCACGACCTGGTCGAGGGCAATATCGTCATGCGCACGGCCAATGCGCTCTTCCACCTGTTCAACCGAAACGACCGCAGGGGGTCCAGGAAGAACATCCATGCCCACTACGATCTGGGCAACGCCTTCTACGCCCGCTGGCTGGACGCCAGCATGACCTATTCCTCGGCCCTCTATGACAAGCCGGGCCAGTCTCTGGCCGAGGGGCAGACCGCCAAGTATGCCGCCCTGGCCCGGACGATCGACCTGGAGCCGGGGCACAGCCTCCTGGAAATCGGCTGCGGCTGGGGCGGCTTTGCCGAATATGCCGCCAGGGAGATCGGGGCCCAGGTCACGGCCATCACCATCTCGCCGGCCCAGCACGACTTCGCCCGAAAGCGTCTGTTCGAGCAGGGCCTGGCCGAAAAGGCCGACATCCAGCTTATCGACTATCGGGACGTTCAGGGTCAGTTCGATCGCGTGGCCTCGATCGAGATGTTCGAGGCCGTCGGCGAGGCCTACTGGCCTGCCTATTTCGGCAAGATCCATGACGTGTTGAGCCCGGGCGGACGTGCCGGCCTGCAGGTGATCACCATCCGTGACGACCTGTTCGAGCACTACCGAACCCATACCGACTTTATCCAGCGCTACATCTTTCCGGGCGGCATGCTGCCCAGTGAGGCGCGGCTGCAGGCTGAAACCCGTCGGGCCGGCCTTGATTGGCGCGACATCCATCGGTTTGGCCAGGACTACGCGCACACCCTGGCCGAATGGGCCGAGCGCTTTGAATCCGCCTGGGATGAGATTGCCCGGCTCGGCTTCGACGAGCGCTTCCGCAGGCTGTGGAGATTCTATCTCAGCTATTGCGAAGCCGGCTTCCGTACCGAGCGGACCAATGTCATTCAGCTGGGGCTGAGCCGCACCTGAAAGGAACCGCCATGAGCCTGTACACCCTGGTGCTGGACTATCATGGCGGGACCTATATCTCGCAGTTCCGGGCCACAGGCCCCGTCGAGGCTGTTGCAGCCTGGTGCAAGGAACTCGAAGATAATCAACTTCTTGGAGAACCATCCTCAGACGTCGCACGCGGCATTCTGGAGGACGCGGTTGAGAACCGGCTGGTCGAGGTCGAGGACCTGCTCGGGGTCTGGTGCGCGGCGACCACGACCAGCGGTGCTCTGGCCTTGCTGAATGTCATTCAGACCCTGGATCCCACCTGACCGACTAGACGCCCATGGCCTGCCGGGTCGCCGCAGCCTTGGCGCGAAACGCCGTTCGCTCGGCTTCCGGCATTCTGGACAGGGTTTTCAGGGGCATCATCATCCGTCCCAGCCCCGCCAGCCGGGCCTCGTTCCGGTCGAGAAAATCCCAGTACAAGGCGTTGAACGGGCAGGCATTTTGCCCGTTGCGATCCTTGACGTCGTAGCGACAGCCTTTGCAGTAGTCGCTCATGCGGTCGATATAGGCCCCGCTTGCGGCATAGGGCTTTGAACCGACAATTCCCCCATCGGCGAAGGTGGCCATGCCACGGGTATTGGGCATCTCGACCCAGTCGTAGGCGTCGGCAAACACGACCATGTACCAGTCATCGACCGCGTCGGGATGGACGCCCAGCAACATGGCCAAATTGCCGGTGACCATCAGCCGCTGGATATGGTGGGCATAGGCGTGATCCCGCGCGGCGCGGACGGCGTCGGCGACGCAGGCCATGTCGGTCTCGCCGGTCCAGTAGAACCACGGCAGCTTGCCCTGGGCGTCCAGGGCGTTGCGCAGGGCGTATTCCGGCATCTTCAGCCAGTAGACCCCGCGAACGAATTCCCGCCAGCCCAGGATCTGGCGGATGAAGCCCTCAACGGCATTGAGCGGTGCCTTGCCTTCCCGATAGGCCGCCTCGGCGCGCCGGCAAACCGTCAGTGGGTTCAGCAGGCCGATATTGAGGGCCGGTGAGATCAGGCTGTGCCACAGGAACGGCCTCTGCCAGCTCATGGCGTCCTGCCAGTCGCCAAAGCCCTGCAGCATATCGGCCATGAAGTGGTCGAGGATGGCGTTGGCTTCGTCGGGATTGGTCGGCCAGGAGAAGGTGTCGATCTGGCCGAAATGGGCGTCAAAGCCCGTGCTGACCATCGCCATCACTTCGCGCGTCGTCGCGTTGGGCGGGGTTCGCAGGCGCGCCGGCGGCCGTATGCCGGTCGGCAGCTTCTTGCGGTTGTCAGCGTCGAAATTCCACTGACCGCCCACCGGCTTGTCGCCATCCATCAGCAGACCTGTGGCGCGGCGCATCTCACGATAGAAGTACTCCATCCGCAGCTCTTTTCGCCCCTCCGCCCAGGCAGCGAACCGGGCACGCGAGCAGAGGAATCGATCGTCTTCACGCGTCTCGATCGGGACCGACAGGGTCTGGGCCAGGGCCAGCAGATGGTCCTCGAGCCCCCACTTGCCGCAGGCCGTGCGGATCACGCGGCCGAGCGGCTCCTCGGCCAGGGCCCGGACGATCTCGCCGCTGATCGAGCGGGTATTGGCCGGGTCATCCAGCGCCACATAGCGGACCCGCACGCCCCGGCCCCTCAGGCGTTCGGCAAACTGGCGCATGGCCGACCAGACCAGGACGAGCTTCTGCTTGTGATGTTTCCAGGCCGTGGCTTCTGCGACAGACTCCGCCATCAGGACGAGGTCGCAAGCCGGATCCAGTCCCTCCAGGGCCGAAAGTTCGTCACTCAGCTGATCGCCCAGCACCAGCCGCAGCGCGCCCAAACCCGACTTCATTACGCCTTGTCCGTTCCTCGACCCGACCAT
Source organism: Caulobacter henricii (assembly GCF_001414055.1). Taxonomy (GTDB): domain Bacteria; phylum Pseudomonadota; class Alphaproteobacteria; order Caulobacterales; family Caulobacteraceae; genus Caulobacter; species Caulobacter henricii. Next base: position 2,096,844 of record NZ_CP013002.1, read on the forward strand.
CAGGAAATCTGGGCTTGCTTCGGGTCGCCGCGACACGATCTACCATGCTCACACGACCCTGCAGCCCTCCAGCTTCACCGATCCGCACACATGACTGCTAAAGCCAGCGTCTCCCCCAGTGTTCTGGACGCCATCGGCAATACGCCCCTGATCCGCCTGCATCGCGCCAGCGAGGCGACGGGCTGCGAAATCCTGGGCAAGGCCGAGTTCATGAACCCCGGCCAGTCGGTCAAGGACCGTGCGGCCCTGGGCATCATCCGCGATGCCGAAGCCAGGGGACTGCTCAAGCCCGGCGGACGGATCGTCGAGGGCACGGCCGGCAATACCGGGATCGGCCTGGCCATGGTCGCCTCGGCCCTGGGCTACAAGACCACCATCGTCATCCCCCGCACCCAGAGCCAGGAGAAGAAGGACGCCATTCGTCTGCTCGGCGCTGAACTGGTCGAGGTGGACGCGGTTCCCTATTCAAACCCCGACAACTATGTCCGCTATTCCGGTCGCCTGGCCGAGGAACTTGCCGCGACCGAACCCAATGGCGTGATCTGGGCCAATCAGTTCGACAATGTCGCCAACCGCCAGGCGCATTACCTGACTACAGGCCCTGAAATCTTTGACCAGACAGAGGGTAAGGTCGATGGCTTCATCTGCGCCGTTGGGTCAGGCGGCACCCTGGCCGGGGTCGCAGCGGCCCTGCGCGAGCGCAAGCCCTCGGTGAAGATCGGTCTGGCTGATCCGCACGGGGCCTCGCTCTACAGCTGGTTCCGGGACGGCGAACTGAAGTCGGAAGGTACCTCGATCAGCGAGGGCATCGGCCAGGGCCGCGTCACTGCCAATCTCGAGGGCCTGGTCGTCGACCATCCTTTCCGGATCAGTGACGAGGACATGCTCAAGGTCATATTCGATCTCGTCGAGCATGAGGGCCTGTGCCTGGGCGGCTCGGCCGGGATCAATATCGCCGGCGCAATCGAACTGGCGCGGGTCATGGGTCCCGGCCACACCATTGTGACCATTCTTTGCGATCACGGCTCACGCTACCAGAGCAAGCTGTTCAATCCGGCCTTCCTGGCCGAGAGGGGTCTGCCAACGCCTGGCTGGATGTAATCCTGCCCGCTGCTTAAGGACGCTGGACCGCTTGCCCGGCAAGGCGGATACCGCGATCCTTGACGTTCCAGAACTCGGACGAGTCAGACCCCGAAAGGCGCAGCCATGATCCAGGACCCCCTCGTCTCGACGCACTGGCTCCGCGACCATCTCGACGCCCCCGACGTCCGCATTGTCGATGCCTCCTGGTTCATGCCGGGGACGCCGCGCGATCCGCAGGCCGAATTCCTGCTGAACCACATCCCGGGTGCGGTCTTTTTCGATATCGACGAGATCTCGGACGAGACCTCTTCCCTGCCGCACATGCTGCCCAGCCCGATCAAGTTCGCCTCACGGGTTCGCAAGCTGGGTCTGGGCGATGGATCGCGGATCGTCGTCTATGACAGCCTGGGCATCCTGCCGGCCGCCCGCGTCTGGTGGACTTTCCGCGCCATGGGTCACGAGGACACCGTCGTACTGGACGGCGGCTTGCCCAAATGGATCAGCGAGGGCCACCCCGTCGAGGATGGACCGGCCATGCCGCAGGAGCGCCACTTCACCTCACGCTATCAGGCCGACATCGTCCGCTCGGTCGAGCAGATGAAGCGCAATCTTGAGACCGGCCGTGAGCAGGTGATCGACGCGCGGCCGGCCGGCCGTTTTACGGGCGAGACACCAGAACCCCGCGCGGGTCTGCGCGGCGGCCATATTCCCGGTTCTCGCAATATTCCTTTGGGTGACATGCTGGCCCCGGACGGAACCATGCTGACTCCAGACAAGCTGGCCGCGGTCTTCGCCACAGCCGGTATCGACATCGGCAAGCCAATCGCCGCGACCTGCGGTTCGGGCATCACCGCCTCGGTCGTGGCCCTGGCCCTGGCGCGCCTGGGCCATCCGCGTGCGGCGGTCTACGACGGGTCGTGGACCGAATGGGGCGGACTGGCCGATACACCGGTCGTCACCGGCCCGGCCTGAAACCGCCTACGGCTTGGCGCGTCAGGCAACCCGGCCTAAACCACGCCCAGTTGCCGCGTCGCCCCGGAGCGCCCTGTTCATGGATGAAGAAACCCGCCTGATCCGCACCGGCGCGTCATCGACTGCCTCAGCCAAAACCGTCAACCCGTTGATCCAGCGCGGTTCAACGGTGCTGATGCCCGATGCGGCGTCGCTCTATGATGACGACCAGATCAACTACGGGATCACGGGTCTGGCCTCACCGGCCGCCCTGCAGACGGCCTTGGCCGAGCTGGAAGGCGCGTCGAACGTGACCCTCTATCCTTCGGGGCTGGCGGCGATCACCGGAGCGCTGCTCGCAGTTCTGAAGGCGGGTGACGAAATCCTCGTCGTCGACAGCGCCTACAAGCCGACCCGCCGGTTCTGCGACCGGCTGTTGGGCCGCTTCGGCGTCGCGACCACCTATTATGACCCTGCCCTGACATCCGATCAGCTTATGGCGCTGGCATCGGCCAGGACCCGGCTGATCCTGCTGGAAACGCCCGGCTCCCTGACTTTCGACATGCAGGATATCCCGGCTATTGCGGCGGCCGCCAAGGCACGTGGCATCCTGACCCTGATCGACAATACCTGGGCGGCAGGACTCTATTTCAAGCCCCTGACCCACGGCGTCACACTCAGTGTTCAGGCCCTGACGAAATATGTCGGAGGTCATTCGGACTGCTTCATGGGCTCGGTGGCGACCTGCGACCCGACCATCGCCAAGGCGCTAGACGACGCCATGTGGGATATCGGCTGGTCCGTGTCGGCGGACGACGCCTACACCATGTTGCGCGGCCTGCGCACCATGGCCACCCGCCTGCCCCGTCACCACGAAAACGGCCTTGCCGTCGCCCGATGGCTGCAACAACGGCCAGAGGTGGCGCGGGTGCTGCATCCCGCCCTGCCCGACGATCCAGGCCATGTGCTCTGGAAGCGCGACTTCACCGGCGCCTGCGGCCTGTTTGGCGTGGTGCTCAAACCTGCCCCCGAAAAGGCGGTCCATGCCTTCCTCAACGCCCTGCGCCTTTTCGGTCTCGGCTTTTCCTGGGGCGGTTACGAGAGCCTGGCCATCCATTGCGATCCGCAATTGCACAGCCGCTCTTTCCCCGTCGAGCTGGAAGGCCCATTGCTGCGCCTGCATATCGGTCTGGAAGCCCCGGCCGACCTCATCATTGATCTGGAGCGCGGGTTCGCCGCTCTGAACAGTCAGGCCTAAGTCCATGACCACCCATATCGCCCTGTTGCGCAGCGTAAGCCCTGGCGGTCAGAAGCCCATCGAAACAGAAACCTTCGTGGCCCTGCTGACGGACCTGGGCCTGCCCAATGCCCGGGCCGTAAGTGGCGCCGGCAATCTGGTGTTCGACAGTCCGGACCGCACCGGTGCCGAGCTGCAGGCCTTTCTTGAAACCGAAATCCAGTCACGGCTGGGTCTTCGGACCGACGTCTATGTTCGCTCCGCCCAGGCCTGGGCCGCCATCATCTCGGCCAATCCGTTTGTCGAATTTGCCGAAAGTGATCCCGGGCTGCTGATGACCCTGTTTCTCAAGGATCCGCCGGACAAGAAGATCATCGGCGCCCTGCGCACCAAACTCTCGGAGGGCCAGCAACTCCGGGTCGAAAGCCGCCAGTTCTATGTCACCTATCCCACCGGGCTCGGCGGATCGAAGTTCGGCAACAGCACTGTCGAGAAGGCCCTGGCGACCCGGATCACCAGCCGCTCCTGGACGGTTGTTCAAGCCATCGGTGCGGATCTGGTCGGCGAGTCTGCCGATTTCGCTCCCGCCAGCAGCCAGTAGCCGACGGCAGCGGACAGCACAGACCCGCCCAGCACGCCGATCTTGACCTGATCCAGCAGGTGCGGGTCCGCGAAGGCCAGGTTGCCGATGAACAGGCTCATGGTGAAGCCGATGCCACAGAGCACCGCCACGCCATACAGTTGACGCACCGTGGCGTCCAGAGGCAGGTCGGCAAGGCCCAGCCGGATGACGGCCATGGCGGCCAGGAAGATGCCCGCTTGCTTGCCGAAGAACAGGCCGAGCGCCACACCAAGCGGAATTGGTGCCATGACCGTGGCCAGGGTCATGCCCGCGAAGCTGACACCGGCATTGGCCAGTCCGAACAGCGGAATGATCCCGAAGGCTACCGGCTTGTGCAGCGCATGCTCAAGCTGGTGGAGCGGCGAATGCGGGTCATCGGGCCGCCCCCGTGAGGGACGAAGCGGGATGGTCATGGCCAGGACGACACCCGCCAGGGTGGCGTGGATGCCGGACTTCAGGACGCACAGCCACAGGGCCAGGCCCAGCAGAAGGTAGAGCCACAGCAAGGTCACCTTGAACCGATTGAGGGCAATGAGCGCGACCGTGAAACCGCCCGCCAGGACCAGGGCCAGCCCATTGAGCTGGTCGGTATAGAAAATGGCGATGATCAGGATCGCGACCAGATCATCCAGAATGGCAATGGCGGCCAGGAAGATCTTCAAGGACGCAGGCACCCGTGATCCCAGGAGTGACAGGACTCCCAGTGCAAAGGCGATATCGGTGGCCGCCGGGATCGCCCAGCCGCGAAGATGTTCGGGCGTCCCAAGATTGACCGCGCTGTAGATCAGGGCCGGCACCGCAACACCGCCCAGCGCCGCGACGCCGGGCAGGAGCAGGTGCGAAGGCTTGGACAACTGCCCGTCCAGCACCTCTCGCTTGATCTCCAGGCCGACCAAAAGGAAGAACACGGCCATCAGACCGTCATTGATCCAATGCGCGAGGCTTTCGCGCAGGGCAAGGCCGGCGATGGTTCCGCCGATCTCGAAATGCAGTACGGCGTTGTAGGCATTCGCCCAGGGTGAATTGGCGATAATCAAAGCCAAGGCGGCTGCGGCCATCAGCACATAGCCTCCCGCCGCTTCCTGGCGAAGAAACTCGCGCAAGGCTGAGACTGCGCGCTTTGAGAGTCTGGGCGTCGGGAGTCTGGGCGTCGGTTCAAATGCCACGGCGGCCTCCAAAAACATGGATCAAGCTGTCGTGGCGCCCGGTTATCGACGGACGCCGGACCGAATTCGCCAGGGGCGCGGCCTGGCCGCCTGCAGCGACCTGATATCTGCCGTCCAAATCGACCCAGCCGCCTTTCAGGTCAAGTGAAACCGGCCGGCGCCGATCGAAGTCGGGCGAAATGGTGAGAACGCCATACGCTCCCAGCGAAGTGATGCCGTTACGGAACCTCACGGCCGCATCAAGCCCGGCTTTCGCGCAATCCGATGAGGCCTCGCACCCAGCTTCGGGAAAGATTTGACCTCGGACACGGCTCGGCACAGAATTTCCACAGCGTCAGATTCCCAAAGGATCGGATCGCGACGCAAGCGCCCCAGATCGTGGGCCACTGGGGAGAAGTGCCTTGGATAGACGTCAGTTCCTTGCCGCCTGCGGAATCGGTGCCGGCGGCGTCCTCCTGCCGGGCTTCGGTCAGGCCATCGCTGCGGAACAGCTGGTCGGAACCCTCGATGTCGCTATCAAGAAGCGCTTGGCCGACGCGGCCATGAGTGCCGCGACGGCGGCGGGCGCCAGCTATTGCGATGTTCGCATCGGCCGCTATCTGCGCCAGTTCATCGTCACCCGAGAGGCCAATGTCCAGGCTGTGACCAATACCGAGTCCAGCGGGGTAGGCGTCCGCGTCATCGCTGACGGGGCCTGGGGCTTTGCCGCCACCAACAACATGTCGGCGGAATCGATCGCCCAGACCGCTCGCCTGGCGACCGCGATCGCCAAGGCGAATGCCAAGAGCCAGACCGCGCCCGTGCGCCTGGCACCGACCAAGGGCGTCGGCGAGGTCAAATGGGCCACCCCCATCCGCCGCAATGGCATGGAGGTGTCACTCCAGGAGAAGGTCGACCTGCTAATGCGGGTCAATGGCGCTGCCCTGAAGGCCGGTGCCAGCTTCGTCAATTCGAGCCTGTTCCTGATCAACGAGCAGAAGTACTTCGCCAGCACGGATGGCTCCTACATCGATCAGGACGTCCATCGCATCTGGGCCCCCTTCACGGTGACCGCCATCGACAAGGCCAGCGGCAAGTTCCGTTCGCGCGAGGGCCTCTCGGCCCCCATGGGTCTGGGCTACGAGTATCTGGACCCGAAAGCCGAGGACAAGAGCCTCTCGCCCAACGGCCTGATCAGCTATGGCAATTCCTATGACATGGTCGAGGACGCCCAGGCCGCCGCCGTCCAGGCCCGTGAAAAACTGACGGCCAAGTCCGTCAAGCCCGGCCGCTATGATCTGGTGCTGGACCCCAACCACCTGGGTCTTACGATCCACGAGTCGATCGGCCACCCGCTCGAACTGGACCGTGTTCTCGGCTACGAGGCCAACTTTGCCGGCACCAGCTTTGCGACCCTCGACAAGCGCGAACAGCGCTTCCAGTACGGCAACGAGATCGTCAACGTCGTCGCCGACAAGCTCCAGCCCGGCAGCCTCGGCGCGGTCGGCTATGATGACGAAGGCATTCGTACCAAGAGCTGGCCCCTGATCCAGGATGGCAAACTGGTCGACTATCAGGCGACCCGCGACCAGGCCCACATCCTGGGCAAAACCGAATCCGACGGCTGCTCCTATGCCGACTCCTGGTCGACGGTGCAGTTCCAGCGCATGCCCAATGTCTCGCTGCAGCCGGGCAAGAAGAAGATGAGCCTGGACGACATGATTTCGGGCGTCGAGGACGGGATCTACATCCTGGGCCGCGGCTCGTTCTCGATCGACCAGCAGCGCTACAATGCCCAGTTCGGCGGAACGCTGTTCTACGAAATCAAGAACGGCAAGATTACCCAGCCGCTCGAAGACGTTGCCTATCAGATGCGCACGCCCGAGTTCTGGAACGCCTGCTCGGCGATCTGCGACGAGCGCGACTATCGCCTGTTTGGCTCCTTCTTTGATGGGAAGGGTCAGCCCAGCCAGGTTTCGGCTGTGAGCCACGGTTCGTCGACCACCCGGTTCGACGACATCAATGTCATCAATACCGCGCGCTCGCTCGGTTGATCGGATCGGGGGAGACAGTCCAATGAGCATCATGACAGAAGCCGAGGCCAAGACGATCCTCGACAAGGTCATCAAGCTGTCGACGGCCGATGAGTGCACCGCGCAGCTGACCGGATCGGTCGAAGGCAATATCCGCTTCGCCCTCAACAACGTCTCGACCAGCGGCGTGGTCAGCAATACCGACCTGTCGGTTCAGGTGGCGTTCGGCAAGCGGGTCGGATCAGCCTCGATCAACGACTTTTCGGACGCTGCCCTTGCGCGCGTCGTCAAGCGAGCCGAGGAGCTGGCCAAGCTAGCGCCGGAGAATCCGGAATTCGTCTCTGCCATCGAGGCTCAGACCTACAAGCCCAGCGCTACCTTCAGCGCGACCACCGCTGCCATCACACCCGAACAGAGGGCCGAGATCGCCCGGGCCTCGATCGCGCCTTGCCGCGCCAAGAATCTGATTGCCGCCGGCTTTCTGAACGATGAGCAGAGCTTCGTCGCCTTCGCCAACAGCAAGGGTGCCTTCGGCTATCAGAAGGCGACAGAGCTCGACTACACCTGCACCGTCCGCACGGCAGATGGTCGGGGCTCGGGTTGGGTCAGCCGGAACCTGCAGGACTCAAGCGCCTTCAAACCGGCCAGCGATATCGAAATTGCCATGCGCAAGGCCAGCGCGTCCGCCGAAGCCCAGTCGCTGGAACCGGGCAAATACACCGTGATCCTCGAGCCGGCCGCGGCCTCGGGCCTGATCTCGTTCATGCTCAACTTCTTCGACGCCCGCCAGGCCGACGAGGGCCGCAGCTTCCTGTCCAAGAAGGGCGGCGGCAACAAGCTGGGCGAGCAGGTCTATGATCCGCGCGTCAACTTCACCGCCGACCCCTGGCACCCCGAACTGGCGGTCCTGCCCTGGGACGGCCAGGGCCGGGCCCGCGAGCGGATGCCACTGGTCGAGAACGGCAAGATCGCCAACCTCCTGTACTCGCCATTTTGGGCCCAGAAGCAGGGCAAGAAGGTCGTCGGCCGACCGGGCAACATCATCATGTCCGGCGGCACCAAGTCGACGGCCGACCTCGTTCGCGAAACCGAGCGTGGCATCCTGGTGACCCGCACCTGGTACATCCGCATGGTCGATCCCCAGACAGTGCTGCTGACCGGCCTGACCCGCGACGGCACCTTTTACATCGAGAACGGCCAGCTGAAGTACCCGCTGAAGAACTTCCGCTTCAACGAGTCGCCGGTCATCATGCTCAACAACATCGACGACCTTGGCCGGCCCGTTCGGGTCAGCGAGGGTGGACAGATGCAGTACATGATCCCGGCCATGCGCGTGCGCGACTTCACCTTCTCCTCACTGTCGGACGCCGTTTGACGTCAGCATGGCGGGTGACGGAGTAACGCGTGCAGAGTGCCTGCGCCTGATCGCAGGGAGTGTTTTGGGAGGCTGGCTCGCCAGTCTCCCGTCCACCACACACGCCGCAGCCGCCTACGATTTCTGGTTCACACGCCTGAGATACGACTCTGGCGACTGGGACGTGGACCAGCGCATGCCCGCGAACATCCTGACCTCCCTGGTCGACTACACCAACCTGAGGGTCGATCCCGAAGAACGGGTCATAAGACTATCGGATCCGGCCATGCTGACGGCCCCGTTCTGCTATCTGGCCGGCCACAAGCTGGTGGAATTCAGCCCGGCCGAGGCCGCCAATTTCGAGGCCTATGTCCGCAACGGCGGCTTCGTCCTGGTCGACGACTGCAACCACGATATCGACGGCCTGTTCGCCAAGTCGTTCGAGCGCCAGATGGCCAAGCTGTTCGGGGCCGACGCCCTCAAAAAGCTGCCCAACGACCACGCCATCTATCGCAATTTCTTCAAGTTCGATGGCCCGCCGGCCACCAGCTTCGAGCTGAATGGCTGGGGTGACGATCTCGTGCATGACTATCTAAAGGGCATTGAGATCGGCGGGCGACTGGGCCTGCTCTACAGCAACAAGGATTATGGCTGCGAGTGGGATTACGACTGGCGCAACAAGCGCTTCCTGGCTGAAGACAACACCAAGTTCGCGGTCAACATCATTCTTTACGCCCTGACCGCCTGAATCCGTTTCCCGCCACTTCGGACCCGAGATGACCCAGACCCCCACCGAAGCTGATATTGCGCGCAAGATCGAGCGCCTGGGCCAGCTGCGCATCGCTATCGGTCAGGCCATCGTCGGTCAGGACGAGGTCGTTGAGCAGTTGCTGATCGCGCTTCTGGCGGGCGGCCACTGCCTGATCGAGGGGGTCCCAGGCCTTGGCAAGACCCTGCTGGTCCGCACCCTAGGCCAAGCCCTCTCCCTGGACTTCCGCCGGGTGCAGTTCACCCCCGATCTGATGCCCAGCGATATTCTCGGCACTGAAGTGCTGGAGGAAGATCACGGGACCGGCCACCGGCATTTCCGCTTTCAGCGCGGCCCGGTCTTCACCAACCTGCTGCTGGCTGACGAACTGAACCGCACGCCGCCCAAGACCCAGGCCGCCCTGCTGGAGGCCATGCAGGAACACACCGTCAGCTATGCGGGCGTCACCCATGCCCTGTCCGAGCCCTTCTTCGTGCTGGCTACACAGAATCCCCTGGATCAGGCTGGCACCTATCCTCTGCCCGAGGCGCAGCTGGACCGGTTCCTGCTGAACATCCGGGTCGACTATCCGACTGCGGCAGAGGAACGCGCGATCCTGGCCCTGACAACCGGTGGCTCCGTCGCCCCGCCCGCAGCGGTGATGACCGGCGCCGACATTGTCGAACTGCAAAACTGGGTCCGGCAGGTTCATGTCAGTGACGCCCTCCTGACCTGGATCACCGCTCTGGTGCGCTCCAGCAGGCCCGGCCCGGAAGCCCCGGCTGCAGTGCAGACCCTGGTCCGCTGGGGAGCCGGACCGCGTGCCGGCCAGGCCCTGGTCCTGGCGGCCAAGGCCCGCGCCCTCCTCCAGGGCCGCCTGTCCGCCGCCCGGGCCGACGTCATTGCCCTGGCGGCACCGGTCATGCGCCACCGCATCCTGCTGTCTTTCGCAGCGGAAGCAGAACGCAAGACGGCGGATGACGTGATCGCGGCCCTGCTTGCCGCCTTGCCCGCGCCGTCCCGGGACTGACCTCGGCACATGTCGCCCTTCGACCTCCCGCCCGATCTGCGCAGCCGCCTGCGACGCCTGTCGCTCGCGCCGCGATCGGCGGCGGCCCTGGTCAGTGACGGGATGCACGCCAGTCGCAACCGCGGCGGCAGCATGGAGTTCGCCCAGTATCGCGGCTATGAGCGCGGTGACGATCTCAGGCGCATCGACTGGAAACTGTACTCCCGATCAGACCGGTTCTTCGTCCGCGACGCCGAACGCGAGAGTCCTGTCGCCATCTGGATCGTCCTCGACGCCAGCGCTTCGATGGGCCAGACCGACCTAGCGAGTCCCAACTGGTCACGGTTTGATGCCGCAAAACGGCTGATGGCCGCGATCATGGACATTGCCTTGCGGCAGGGCGATCGCTTCGGCACCATCGTCGTTCAGGCGGATAGCCCGCTTGTCGTGCCCCCGTCCCAGGACCGCCGACACCAGGATCGCCTTCGCCTCGCCCTGGGACCGTTGCGCCCCGGTGGGATACCGGCATGGCAGCACCAGCTGGCGACGCTGGGTGGGCATATCGCGCAGGGCGATGTCGCGATCATCGTTACTGACGGCTTCGATGATGGCTGCATCACGGCCGCAGAACAGCTGTCGGCGGCGGGACGCGATGTCTCGCTGATCCAGGTTCTGACAGCCGACGAGCGCGACTTCCCGTTTGACGGCAGTCACAGGTTTCGCGATCCGGAACTCGAGACCGAGATCGCCGCAGACGGCCGCCACCTGCGAGCCGCGTACCTGACGCGTTTCGCCCAAGCCCGTGCGGACCTCAGGGCGCGGCTTGAAGGTCGCGGCATTCGCTTTGCCGAGCATTTCACCGACCAGGATCCGGATGGGCCGATCCAGGCCCTGTCGCTTGCGACGGGGCGGCCGTGATCCCGGTCCTTCTGGTCCCTGCCGCACTGGCGGCCCTGGCGGCCGTCCTGGTGCCCCTGGCGATCCATATTGCCCGACGGACCGAGACCCGGACCATCGACTTTGCTGCCCTGCGATGGCTGACGCCCAAGCCCAAGCCTGTTCGTCGCCTGCAACTCGATGAGCCCTGGCTGCTGGCCGTCAGGGTTGCCCTGACGGCGGCGATCGTCCTGGCCCTGGCCCGCCCTGTCCTGAATTCCGCCGCCAGTGACCGACCGATTGTCGCCGTGTCACCGGCCGTAGATGCCACGGGTATGGCAGATCGCGCGGAGCGGCATGTCTGGCTAGCGCCCGGATTTCCGGACCTGAAGCAACCACGGCCGCCTCTGCCGGACGACCAGGCCAGCCTGATCCGGCAGCTGGATGCCCAGACGCCCGCCGGAACGAGACTTGCCGTCATGGTCCCGGCATTGTTGACCGGAGTCGACGGCCAGAGACTGGTACTTTCACGCCCCATCGACTGGCGGGTATTGCCGTCCAAACCGCGTTCGACCTCGCCAAGCCCGCCGGTTCCGCCGTCGCTCACGGTGCGGTACTCGTCGCGGTACGAAGATGCTGTTCGCTATTTCCGCGCCGCAGCGGTGGCCTTTGCCGAACCCGGAAAGCCCCCCGCCTTCGATGCCGCCCCGACAGTTCGCCCCGTTCCCCGGTCCGCGCGCTATCTCGTCTGGCTGACAGATGCCCCCCTGCCCTCGGTGGCCCTCGCCTGGATTGAAGCGGGCGGCGTCGTGCTCTTGTCCAAGGATACGCCCACGCCCGTCGAAGGCCCCCTGCGTGTGAGCTGGCGCGACCCGGAAGGTAACGCCCTGGCGACGTCCGGCCGGTTCGGCAAAGGTCGCGTCCTGCACCTCACGCGGCCGGTCGAGCCAAGGGAACTGCCGGCCCTGGCCGAACCCGCCTTCGCCCAGGAGCTCTGGACGCTTCTTGAGCCACCGCCGGCACCGGGGCGCGTTGCTGCAAGCGACTACGCACCGGCCGTCCAGCCGATGGCGAAAAGCATGATCCACACCCCGACCGCCCTGGATCTGCGCCCCTGGCTCATCCTGCTGATCACCAGCCTGTTCCTTCTGGAACGCTGGCTGGCCACCCGACGCGATCGAAGGATCGCCGCTTGATCGCCGCGCTTGCCCGACATCTGAGCGCCGCCCGTCAGCGCAGCCTGCTCGACACGCTTGCGATCGGGTGGCCCATCGTCATGGCCATCGGCGCGGTCGCGGGCCGCTTGGCCGGGGTCGGACCAGCGTGCCTCCTCATGGCCGCCGCAGCCCTGATCCTCAGCGGGATCGCCTGGCGACGTGTCCGAAGGTTCGACCAGGCCTGGCTCGTCCAGGTGCTCGATGCCCGGGTTCCCGCCTTCGAAGACAGCAGCGCACTGCTGCTGCGGGATTCCGATGGGCTACAGGGTCTGGCGGCTCTGCAGCAGCAGAGGTTGCTGGACAGGCTGGCGGGAGCCGCCGCCCTGGACCTTCGTCCGGCCTGGTCCTGGCGCTGGATTGCCTCTGCGGTCGGGGCCAGCCTGGTGGTTTCCGTCACGGCGGCCGTCTGGCCGCGACAGAACCAAACAGGCCCTGGAGGCGAAAGTGCACCGTCATGGCCTTTGCCTGACAAGACCAGGCTCGTTGGGGTCCGACTTCGTGTGACCCCTCCCGCCTACACGGGCCAAAGGCCCTTTGACCAGACGGGCTTGGATGTGCGCGCCCCGGCAGGATCGACCATTGAATGGATCCTGTCGCTCCGGCCTGAGCCCGCCTCCGTCAACCTCAGCTTCCCGGGCCAGGCCCCCATGAACCTGGCTCCCACCGACCGAAAATGGGCAGGCAGCCGGCGTTTCACGGCTTCTGCCCTCTATCGCCTTGAGGCCAGCGGCCTGCCCCGACAGCGCCTTCATCAGCTCGAGATGATCGCCGATCTTCCGCCGACCGTTCGGATGTTGACCCCGGACCGCACCCTGAATCTGGCATCCGCAGATCAGGCGCACTGGGACCTGAGCTTTGAAGCTCGTGACGACTACGGCGTCGCCAACTCGGCCATGCTGCGCCTCACCGTTACCCGCGGCGAAGGCGAGATGATCACAACAACCGAACGATCCCTGCCCCTGACCGGTCACGGCACCATGCGACTGAAACGCTTTTCCACCCGCCTGGACCTGGCCCGTGAAAGACTGGAACCGGGCAACGACCTGATTGCGCAACTGGTGGTTTGGGATAATCGAAGCCCGTCGCCACAGGTCGTCGAAGGGCCGGCGGTCATCCTTCGCCAGCCCCCGCCGGGAGGTCTCAGCGACGGTCTGGATGGTATGGCGCGCCAGATCCTGCCGGTCTATTTCCGCAGCCAGCGCCAGATCATCATCGATGCCGAGGCCTTGATTGCCCAGCGGGCTCGCACCGCGCCGGACGTTTTCCTCGAGCGCTCCAATGCCCTGGGGTCTGACCAGGCCCAGCTCCGCCTGCGCTATGGCCAGTTCATGGGGGAAGAGGCTGAAGGCGGTGGACCGGGCTTGGCAATCCCGACGAATGACACGCCGACCCTGGACCTCCCGACCAATGACGGACCACCGCCTGCGGCCGCCACCCAGCCTGAGCCGCATCATGGCCATAGCGCGGACGACGGCCACGACCATGGCTCGGACACGACGACCTTTGGACAGATGGGCGACGTCGTTGCGCAGTTTGGCCATGCGCACGACACCGGCGACGCCTCGACCCTGTTTGATCCCGGCACGCGATCAACCCTGGCCCAGGCCCTCGACGCCATGTGGGCCTCTGAACGCGCCCTGCGTCAGGGTCGCCCCAAGGAGGCCCTGCCGCACGCCTTGAAGGCACTCTCATTGCTGAAGACGGCACAGCAGGCGACACGGATCTACCTGGCCAGGACGCCGTCGAAAATCCCGCCGATCGATCTCTCCCGACGGCTCAGTGGCAAACGTAACGGCATCCGGCCGGACCGGTTCGCAACGACGACGCGGGCACCGGATGACACACCTGCGATGAAGGCCTGGCAGGCGCTGGGCCAGACTGGAAAGTCCGGTGCCCTGCCCTTGGACGAGCTGGCCAGATGGGTGGTGAACCATCAGGGACGCCTTGCTGATCCCCTGGCCCTGTCCGCCCAGATCGACACAGTCAGAAACGAGCCGAACTGCCTGGAGTGCCGGCAGAAGCTGCGCGCCTTGCTCTGGACGGCACTCGAGCGTCCCCCCGTGGGTGTTCTTCGCCGATCTCCCGCCGATGCGGGGGGCCAGCGCTACCTGGATGCCCTGCGATGATCGGAACCCCCAACCTTTGGGCCGGGATCCTGATCGCCGTCGCCGTCGTCGGCGGGGTCGGCCGGCAGTGGCTTCGACACCGAGCAGGACCTGACGGCCGGCGTTCCCGGCACTGGCATCTTGCTGGCCTGGTTGCCCTGCAGGTGGCGAGCGGGCTCTTGCTTTACCTGACCCTGTTCCCCCCCTTTGGCGGCACGCCGCCGGGTCGACTGGTGATCGCAACACAGGGAGCTGCCTCCCTGCCGCGCCTCTCCGGCGACCTGCTGGTCACCCTTCCGGAAGCCAAACCCATGTCCGGGGCGGCCAGAGTGCCCGACCTGGCCACGGCCCTGCGCCTCTATCCTACCCCGGGCCTTCTGTTGATCGAGGGACAGGGACTCACGGCCCGGGACCAGATCCCCCTTGACCGTCCGGCCCAGTTCAAGCCGGCACCGGCACCCCGGGGCATTGTTGATCTGATCCTGCCAGGCCCCCTGCCTCCTGGCGGGCCTTTCACCCTGCAAGGACAGGTTGGATCCCTGTCCGCTGGCGTCATCGAACTGCTTGATCCCGCCGGGGCCCTGGTCGACCGGGCAGAGGTGCGGGCCCAGGAGCGCTTCAGCCTAGCAGCCTCGGCCCGTGTCAGCGGCCATACGCTGTTCGATCTAAGGCTGAAAGACCGTTCAGGCCGCCTTGTTGAACGCCTGGAGATTCCCGTGGTGGCGCGCACACATCAGCCGCCGCGAGTCCTGGTCCTGGCCGGGTCGGCCGATCCGGAGATCAAATACCTGCGCCGATGGGCCCAGGATGCCGGCCTTGATCTCAGGGCCGAGATCGATCTCGGCGGCGGCACCCTTATGGGTGATCCTCCAACTCCACTCACCCGCTCGGCCTTCGCCGACATCGATCTCGTGATTGTTGACGACCGTCGCTGGGAAACACTTCCGCCCAGCGCCCGCGCAGCCCTGGTCCAAGCCATCGAGGACGGCCTGGGTCTTCTCCTGCGCTCGACGGGGCCACTTGCCGCCACCACGCGGCGTGACTGGTCAGCCCTCGGAGCCGCCGTCTCGGCAGACGATCCTGAAGAGGCCGTCAGTTTCGCCGGCTCATCCCTGCTGCCCGCGCTGGCCCTCAATCGAAAGGGCCTAATCGAAGGCCAAAAGAATGCCGTGCCGCTGATCCGGGACAACAGCGGCAAGGCGCTGGCGGACTGGCGTCCGCGCGGCCAGGGCCGCATCGGCCTCTGGACGGTCGCCGACAGCTACGCCCTGGTCCTGGCCGGGCAAGGGTTTCAACACAACGAGCTTTGGAGCCAGCTTTTCGAGACCCTGGCGCGCCCTGGCGAGCAGCAAGAGCCCAATTTGAGCGGTGTGGCCTGGTCCAGTGAACGCCTTGCCCTCTGCCCCGCCCGCAGGCCACTCCGGGTCCTGGATCCCGATGGACGCGAGAGCCGGCCCCAACCCGCCCCCGCGACAGGGCCTGCAGCCTGCGCCGCCTTCTGGCCTCGCAAGGCGGGCTGGCACCAGCTGGCCGACGACAAGGTCATAACGACCTTCTACGTCCACGCCACCGACGCCGCGCCATCGCTGCGACAGGAAGGCCAACGGCGGGCCACGCTTGATCTGGTGGAGGCCTCGGCGCAGCGCGCGACCGTCAAGGCTCCGCCGGTTCCAGGGTCGCCCTGGGGCTGGGCGGCCAGCCTTTTGGTCGTTCTGGGCTTGCTCTGGTGGCTGGAGCGCAAGCCAGCGGCTTTGGCTCGATAGACCGGAAATCTGCAAGGCCGCCGCTTTCTGCAAGCGGGGCCGCATGGCGCGCCCTGCTGGATTCGAACCAGCGACCGCTCGCTTAGAAGGCGAGTGCTCTATCCAGCTGAGCTAAGGGCGCGAACCTGGAAAGCCTGTAGACGGGCCCTAGTGGGTCCAGGGCTGTCGACGGCCGGCTGCGAAGTTATCCGCATAGGCCTTGATGATGCGCTTGGGAGTCTTGGGTTCAAAGAGCTGAAAGGCCAGCCCATTGTGCTGGGCGTAGGCGACGGCTTCCTCACGAGTCTCGAAGGTCAGGCGAACCTGGCCTTTCATATCGCTCGATTGGGTCCAGCCCATCAAGGGATCCGACCACCGGGCCGACTCGGGTTCGAATTCCAGCACCCAGTCCTTGGTCTTGGCCTTGCCGGACTGCATGGCGGTCTTGGCGGGGCGATAGATGCGGGCCAGCATGAACCTCTCCAATAGTTTGCCGATGGTCGGAGCGGCAGGATTTGAACCTGCGACCCTCTGGTCCCAAACCAGATGCGCTACCAGGCTGCGCTACGCTCCGACACTTCGGCAGGGGGCTGCTCTACAGGGGTTCGTCGCCCGGATCAAACGGGAACCACGCCAAACCTGGCCCCAATCAAGTTTTCGGAAAAATCCGGTGCAAGACCCGGTCACCCGGAAGGATGCCAAGCTGAGCCGCGCGGCCGCCGGCGATCTCCAGGACCCCAAGAATAGCGCCACCGGAAGGCAGCGGCGTTTCATTGTGAGGCTGGGCGTTGCGAACGATCGACAGAACCCTGCCGCTGGGCGCGATATAGATGATGTCCAGCGGAATAAGGGTGTTCTTCATCCAGAACGCCGCCGCCTGCGGCTTGGTATATGTGAAAAGCATGCCCCGGTCGGGTGCTAGCGACTTGCGGAACATCAGGCCACGCCGCTGCTCGGCCTGTGTCGCAGCGATCTCGACC
Organism: Caulobacter henricii; assembly: GCF_001414055.1. Lineage (GTDB taxonomy): Bacteria > Pseudomonadota > Alphaproteobacteria > Caulobacterales > Caulobacteraceae > Caulobacter > Caulobacter henricii. The sequence continues at coordinate 2,113,946 of NZ_CP013002.1, forward strand.
TGAAAGCGCGCGCGCCCCTTGGTCGTAACAATCTCCACGACCTCAAGTTTGCCGTCAGATCTGGCGTGGGCCGTATCGAGAGCGACAAAGGCCCCTGCCGTCAAAGCGGCCAGAAAGGTCCGCCGGCCATTTGGTCCATGTTGCGTCAACTGAAGCCCCCACTCGCCCAACCCAAGTCCAGGCAGCCTAGCGCGCCGAGCCTGAACACGAAATGGCTTAAGGGCAACCGGTGTCTAGGCGTCGCCAGGATTGATCTCGGCCACCACAAGGCCCTTGGGGCCCTTGGCGAACCGCACCAGAACATCGTCGCCCGGCTGCAGGTCTTCAAGGCCGCCCCGGCGCAGGGTCTCGATGTGGACAAAGATGTCGCCCGGCTCGGCATCGCGAACCACGAAACCATAGCCCTTAGTACGGTTGAACCACTTGACCTTGGCGTGCTCTGCGGGCCCTTCCGGCGTCAGGGCCTGACGAGCGCTGCCGCTGTCCAGACCGGACCGTAGGCCGTTGGCAAAGCCGTCACGCTCCTTGCGCGGCCCGGCATCCGAGAAGGTGCGGCGCGGTCGCTCCAGGGGCGACGCCGTGGAACTTTCGTCCAGATCAACGACCTCGCTGACCTGCCAGCCCTTGGGGCGACGAACGACGTCACAGACGATCACTGCACCTTCAAGCGCCGTTTCGCGTCCGCAATTACGAAGCGACGTCACATGGAGAAGCACGTCCTTGAGGCCGGTCTGTCCGGGATCATCGGGAATGATGAAACCGTACCCCTTGCCCACGTCGAACCATTTTACGCGCCCGCTGATCCGCACGAAGTCCTCGTGCGCACCTGCGGTATCGAAATCGTAACCAGACATTCCGCCCCTCTGGCTCGCCCAAACAGCCCAAAGGGACGAGCGCCACAGGGAGAACAGTGTTCTCGCGTAAGGAGAGCCGTCAACTGACAATTCGCCTCAAGCACGCGCACAGAGGCCAACCGCGACATTTCGTCGCGGAAAATCCCGGCAAACAAATCTGAAATACAGCCTCAGGGCGCCGAAACGCAGCCCGTGGTGGTAGTCCCTAGGGGAGTCGAACCCCTCTCTCCAGAATGAAAATCTGGCGTCCTAACCGATAGACGAAGGGACCACATCGCCGCCAGCAGGCGGTGACATCGTCGGAAGACCAGTTTGAAAGCCTCGCGGGTGGTAGTCCCTAGGGGAGTCGAACCCCTCTCTCCAGAATGAAAATCTGGCGTCCTAACCGATAGACGAAGGGACCACGGCCCCGCGAGGAAGCGGGTGTATAGCCGCGCCGTTTGGGGTGCGCAAGCCGCAGGGGAGCATTTTTTCCGTTCACCCACAGGCGACCCAAATTGCTGATGAAAATCAAACGGCGCGCGGGTCGGCGGCGTCCTCGATCTCCAGCTGGACGCCATTGCGGCCATTATAGTCATCCGGCTTCAGCTTGCCCGCGACGTGGAGCACGCCGCCGCCCGACAGGAGTCGGCGGCCAAGATCCGTTTCCGCACTGCGCCAGGAAATCGCCTTTAGACGCTCGCCAGTCGGGCCGACCAGATCCAGCTTCACGTGCCCTCCCTTCAGCGCCATCACCCGGTCGGCGCGGACCCCCGTCAGGGCGAACATCGGCTCGGGATTGCCGGGTCCGAACGGTGCCAGACGCTGAAAATCCTCATAGAGCGCCCGGTCTGCCCCGCGCGGCTGAACCAGGGCATCAATCTCGACGGCCTCAGGGCCAACGGCCTCCATCTCGCCCGCCAGCCGCGCCTCCAGAAAAGCGCGCAGTTCCGGGATGGAGTCCGGCCGGATCGACAGTCCGGCGGCCATGGCATGACCGCCGCCCGACATCAGCAGGCCCTGTTCGAACGCGGCCTGGATGGCCGCGCCCAGATTGACGCCGGGCTGCGAACGGCCCGAGCCCTTGCCGACATTGGCGGCACGGTCGATGCCGATTACTACCACGGGCTTGCGATAGCGTTCGCGAAGGCGGCCGGCGACGATGCCGATCACCCCGGGATGCCACCCCTCACCGGCCACAACGATGACCGGCGCGTCGGGATTGAAGTTGCTGCCACGTTCCAGAACTGCGGCGGCCTCCTCGACCACGGAGGCCTCGACCGCCTTGCGCTCGGTATTGAGGGCATCAAGCTCCTCGGCCAGCATCCGAGCTTCTTCAGGATCATCCGTCGACAACAGGCGCGCGCCCAGGTCGGATCGGCCGATCCTGCCGCCAGCATTGATGCGAGGGCCCAGAATGAAACCGGCATGGAACACCGAAGCCGGCCCAGAGCCCTTGCCGACCTCGAACAGGGCCTTGAGGCCGGGGTTGCCCCAACTGGACATCGTCCGAAGACCAAGGGTCGTCAGGGCACGGTTGAAGCCGACCAGTTGGGTGACATCACAGACCTCGCCCATGGCCACCAGGTCGAGCCATTGGCGAGGGTCGGGCTGGGGTCTCTCTTCGCTGAACAGACCGCGCTTGCGGGCTTCGCGATTGAGGGCGGCAAGCAGGACGAAGGTCACGCCGGCGGCGGCCAGAACCCCCTGCCCGCTCTGACAACCCGGACGATTGGGATTGACCACGGCGGCCGCAGCAGGGGGATCTTCGCGCATCAGGTGGTGGTCAATCACCACCACTTCGAGGCCGATGGTGGCGGCACTGGCAATGGCGTCATAGGCCGCCGCGCCACAGTCCAGAGTCACGACCAGTTCGGCTCCGGTCTCGCGGATGGTCTTGAAGGCGGCCGGACTGGGGCCATAGCCCTCGGTCAAACGATCGGGAATATAGATCGGCAGCTCGACGCCCATATGTCGAAACCAGCGGACCAGCTGGGCGGCACTGGTGGCCCCGTCGACATCATAGTCGGCAAACACCATGGTCGGCCGGCCGGCTTCCAGGGCGTCGATCAGGATCTCTGCGGCCCGGTCCATGTCCATAAAGAGGGAGGGATCGGGAAACAGGGCCCGCAGGGTCGGTCGCAGAAAGTCTCCTGCCCCGTCGACATCCACACCGCGAGCAGCCAGGGCGCGGGCCAAGGGCTCGGAAAGACCATGGACCTGCTGATGGCTGCGCGCCACCGCCGGATCGGCCGGACGCTCGCGCCAGGCGCGGCCACTCAGCGACCGCGAGACGCCCAGGAAGGCGTCATCTTCGACAGGACCACGACGATCGGCCATCTCTAGTCGATCCTGAATCGTGGAGCTGTGGCCATGAGGTCAGCCTAGCCGTTTCCCGGGATTCGCTCCATGTGTTCGGCCGGGATCGGACCGGAACGCCTAGGCGGCCGAAACGCGATCCACCTCATTGGCCGAGCCCAGCACGACCGGCACCCTCTGGTGCAGCTTGGTCGGTTGCAGGTCGAGGATCGCCGTCTGGCCGTCAGTGGCCTTGCCGCCCGCGCGCTCGACAATCAGGGCCATGGGATTGGCCTCGTAGAGCAGTCGCAGCTTGCCCGGCTTGTCGGGCTCGCGGGCATCCCACGGATAGAGGAAGATGCCGCCGCGCATCAGGATGCGGTGAACGTCAGCCACCATCGAGGCGACCCAACGCATGTTGAAGTTCTTGCCGCGCGGGCCATCCTTGCCCTGCAGGCAGCCTTCGATATAGCGCCGCACCGGCTCGGCCCAGTGGCGCTGATTGGACATATTGATCGCAAACTCTGCCGTCTCGGGGCTGATCGCCACGGCGTCATGGGTCATGAGCCAGGTTCCGTCGGCGCTCAGGGTAAAGCCGAACACGCCCCTGGACAGGGTCAGGACCAGCATCGTCTGGGGCCCATAGACGACATAGCCGGCCGCCACCTGCTGGCGGCCCGGTAGCAGGAAGTCCTGCTCGTTCGGCTCCCGGTCATCCGGTGCCGGCAGGATCGAGAAAATCGTTCCGACCGAGACATTGACGTCGATATTGCTGGAGCCGTCCAACGGGTCGAAAGTCACCAGGAAGCCGCCTTTGCGGCCGGCGGTCTCGATCGCCTCCAGTTCCTCCGACGCCAGGCCCGCGACGGCGGGGCAGGCTTTCAGCGCCTCGCGGAGGATATCATTGGTGATGATGTCGAGCTTCTTTTGCTCTTCATCCTGGACATTGATCTGTCCGGCCGCACCCAGGCTTCCGGAGATGGCACCAGAGGCCACGACCCTGCTGATCTGGACACAGGCGGCGGCGATCACAGCGACCACGTCCTTGACCGCTTCGTCGGCGGTCTGCTCGGCGGCGAGATGGCCGGCGAGGTCGATCAGGGTGGTCATCTGGAAATCCCGGGCTGGAGGTGCAGGGCGAGACCTTTAGCCGATGCCCCGTTCAGACCCAAGCCTAGGCTTTGCGCTTCATCCGCACTTCCCGAACGGTGCCCGTTGAGGAGTTCATCACCAGGGTATGGGTGTGGACAAAGCCATCCTTGTAGACAACGCCCTCGAGAAGGTTGCCCCAGGTGACGCCGGTTGCCGCGAAAATGGCATCGGCGCGGACGATGTCGTGCAGGTCATATTTCCGGTCGAGTTCGGTAATGCCCCACTTGGCGGCTCTGGCGCGTTCGTCAGCATTCCGGAACAGCAGCCGTCCCTGGAACTGACCGCCCACGCACTTGAGGGCCGCACAGGCCAGCACGCCCTCGGGCGCGCCGCCGGACCCGACATAGAGATCAATGCCCGTTGATGGGTCCGTCGTATTGATCACGCCGGCGACATCACCATCGGTAATCAGATAGACCCGCGCCCCGACCGAGCGGACACTGGCAATGATTTCGGCATGGCGCGGGCGGTCCAGCACGCAGACCGTAATGTGCGAGGGGTCGACACCCTTGGCTGCGGCAAGGGCCAGCACGTTCTCGGCCGGCGTGCGGTCCAGATCGATCACCCCGGCCGGAAGTCCGGGCCCACAGGCGATCTTGTCCATATAGGTGTCGGGCGCATTCAGCAGCGTGCCCTTGGGGGCCCAGGCCATGACGGCCAGGGCATTGGGCATGGCCTTGGCGGCGAGGGTCGTCCCTTCCAGAGGGTCGAGGGCGATATCGATGGCCGGCCCTTTGCCGGTGCCAACCTTCTCACCGATATAGAGCATGGGCGCTTCATCGCGTTCGCCCTCGCCGATAACGATCTCGCCGTCGATGGCCAGTTCGTTCAGGGCGTTGCGCATGGCGTCAACTGCGGCCTGGTCAGCGGCTATCTCGTCGCCGCGCCCGACATTGGTCCAGGATGCGATGGCGGCGGCTTCGGTAACGCGGACCGCGTCCAGGACCAGCGACCGGTCCAGGGTTTTCGAACTCATCAGCATCTCCCAGCCTTAAAAAGGCTAATTCTCGGCCGCTTTTCGCGGTTCTCAGATGCGCGCAACGCGCAAAAGGCGCGGACGCTCTAGCACGGCGTGCAGCTTTTCGATGCGGCTAATCGCATCCAGCAGATTGGATTCGGGAGTCGCATGGGTAACGAGCACGATCGGGACCCCACCCGCTCCTTCGACAGGCTTCTGCAGGAAGCTGTCGATCGACACGCCGCACTCGGCGAGGGTTTCCGAGATGGCGGCAATGGCCCCCGGCTCGTCCCGGACCATGATCCGCAGATAGGCCTTGCCCACGGTGCGACTGGGATCAACAGCGATGAAGGGCTTGAGTTCGCCCGCTGGTGCCTGGAACACCGGACGGACGGCCCCCGTCATGACGTCGGCGATGTCGGCCGCTACGGCGGCAGCGGTCGGTCCCGCCCCAGCTCCCGGGCCCTGCACGAAGATGCGTCCGACGCGACGGCCCTCGATGAACAGCGCATTGAGCGCCCCGCCGGCCTGGGCCAGGGGGTGATCCAGCGGGGCCAGGGACGGATGCACCTTGACCGCAACGCCATGATCCGTGCGCGAGGCCGAGGCGACGAGCTTGATCCGATAGCCAAGATCCTTGGCCAGCTTGATATCCAGCAACTCGACATTCGAGATGCCCTCGATCTCGGCGGCGGCGAAATTGGGCGCGCAACCAAAGGCCAGGGCGGCGAGAATGCTGATCTTGTGGCCAGCGTCGAAGCCGCCGACATCCATGGTCGGGTCAGCCTCGGCATAACCCAGGGCCTGGGCCTCGCGCAGGACATCAGCGAACGAGCGACCGGTCTTTTCCATCTCGCTCAGGATGAAATTGCACGTGCCGTTGAGGATGCCGGCCACGGAATCGATGTCGTCCCCGACCAGGGCCTCGCGCATGATCTTGACGGCGGGCACCCCCCCCATCACGGCGGCCTCGAACATCAGCGGCACGCCCCGGGCTTCAGCCAGGGCGGCCAGTTCGGCGCCGTGCTCGGCGATCAGCGCCTTATTGGCCGTGACGACCGGCTTGCCTGCCTTCAGCGCCGTTTCCACAGCGGCTTTTGCCGGGCCATCCGAACCACCGACCAGTTCGACAAAAAGGTCGATGTCGGACGAACCGGCCAGGGCCACAGGATCGTCGAACCAGGTCAGGCCCGAGATGTCGACCGTGCGGGGCCGCGACTTCGAGCGCGCCGAAACGGCCGTGACGACGGCGCGGTCTCCGGCCGGTGCAAAGTCAGGTCGGTCGGCCAGGAACTGCAGAAGGCCACCGCCCACCGTGCCGAGGCCGGCGACGCCGACACGCCAGGTTTTGTTCGTCATCGTGGGATCCTAAACGTGAAGCCGGGCCTTAGGCCGGCTCCACCGAATTATGGTGCTTAGCCAGGATGGCGTCGGCATTGGTGATGAATTTCTTCACGTTCCGGGCCGCCTGCCGAATGCGATGCTCATTTTCGACCAGTCCGATACGGACATAGCCCTCGCCGTACTCACCAAAGCCGACGCCCGGGGCCACGGCAACGCCGGCCTCCTCGATCAGCAGCTTCGAGAACACCATGGAGCCGGCTTCGCGATAGGCTTCTGGGATCTTGGCCCAGGCGAACATCGAGGCTGGGGGATTGGGGATATCCCAGCCCGCGCGCGCCATGGATGACACCAGGGCGTCGCGCCGGCCCTTGTAGATCCCGCGGATCTCGTCGACGCAGTCCTGCGGCCCATTGAGCGCCGTCGCGGCCGCCACCTGCACCGGGGTATAGGCCCCATAGTCCAGATAGGACTTCACCCGGGCCAGGGCGGCACAGATCCGGGCATTGCCCACCACCATGCCCACGCGCCAGCCGGCCATGGCATAGGTCTTGGACAGCGAATTGACTTCAACAGCGATGTCCTTGGCCCCGTTGACCTGCAGGATCGACGGCGGCGGATTATTCTCGAAATAGATCTCGCCATAGGCCACGTCGCTGATCACCAGCAGGTCGTGCTTCTTGGCGAGGGCCACGGCATCCTTGTAGAAATCCAGATCCACCGACTGGGCCGTCGGATTGGAGGGGTAGGACAGTATGAGCACGCTGGGCGGCGGCACGGAATGCTTCACCGCCCGACTGATGTTGGACAGATAATCCTCAGGTGTCAGGGCGGGCACGTGACGGATAACGCCGCCCGCCATGATGAAGCCGAAGGCATGGATCGGATAGGCAGGGTTCGGGCAGATAATGACATCGCCCGGCGCAGTCAGGGCTTGGGCGAGGTTGGCAAAGCCCTCCTTCGAACCGAGCGTCGAGATCACCTCGGTGTCGGGGTTCAGCTTCACGCCAAAGCGGCGGTCATAGTATCCGGCCATGGCCCGGCGCAGGCCCGGGATGCCCTTGGAGGCGGAGTAGCGACCAGCCTTGGGATCGCGGGCCGTTTCGATCAGCTTGTCGACGATGTGCTTCGGGGTCGGCATGTCGGGATTGCCCATGCCAAAGTCGATGATGTCGGTTCCCTCGGCGCGCAGACGCGCCTTGATCTTGTTGACCTCTTCAAAGACGTAGGGAGGCAGGCGACGAATACGGTGAAAATCGGTGGTCATGTCTGGCTCAATGCGCCGCTCCGGCGCGTCGGGAGCAAAGGTCGAGCATGGATAGACCCCGAACAGGGTCGCGCCAAGCCGGTTCAAGGAAGATTATGCCTTCGTCGGCCTATTTGGGCTGCGACGAAGGCGCGCTAGCTCGGCCACGGGCGGCAGCCGCGAAGGCTTCCGTCTCAGCACGGTCAGCCTCGGTGGGCGCAGCAAAGTCCGGTGCCTTGGCCGACGCCCGCGCCTGAGCAGCATAGGCTTCGGTGTCTTTGAGCTTGAAGGTTTCCGGTGCAGCGTCGCGGCGCAGCTTGGCGGCAGCGCGCTGCTCGCCCTCAATAACGGCCTTGATCCGAGCCGGCCCACGGACGTCAGTCGGCACAGCCGGGATCTCAGCGAAGGTCGGACGGCGGCCCTTTTGGCCGGCCGCAACACGGGTCGCCTCCGCGACCGGCGAGGTCGGATCGATCGCGGCAGTCTTGAACGGCGAGGCGCAGCCCGACACGGCGAGTGCCGTGAGAGCGATAAGCACGCCGGGACGTACGATTTTGCCTGTTGCGCCGTTCATCTTGTCTCCGGTCTTATGCGATGATCGCGACGAACAAAAGGCCGAGCGCGTCAGGTCGCTGACCAAACGGCGAGAAAAGCAGCGGGAAGAACCAGCATGGCTACGGCGAAAACACCTGCAAAGCCGCGCAAGGCCTCTGCAGCCAAGGCGAAACCGGCCGATTCCAAACCCAAGCCTGCGGCAAAGCCCAAGCCGTCGGAGGTGCCGCCTGAGGCGGCTACGCCCGGCCGCGAATCGCCCTTTGCCGCAGCGGCTTCCGCCGGCGCAGCGCAATTTCAGGGTTTTGAGGCGATGATGTCGCCCGACCAGCGGAACATGCTCGAAACCCTGTCGGCCAATCTGGCCCGCGCGGCCGTCACGGCCCAGGGGGCCATAGCCGAAGCGGCCCTGAGACAGGCCGATCGCCCTGCCGCCCTCAATGCCGATCCCTTCCACGTGGCCCCGGCCATGAACGAAGTCATGTCACGGCTCGCCGCCCAACCCGACCTCATGCTGAGGGCCCAGGCAGACCTCTTCAGCCGCTACATGGACCTTTGGCAGTCCGCCGCCCGCCGCGCCGCCGGCGAAGACACCCAACCGGTCGTGGCACCGGCCAGCGGGGACAAGCGCTTCAATGATCCTGACTGGGCCGCAAATCCCATGTTCGACATGATGAAGCAGTCCTATCTGCTGACCTCGAACTGGCTGAACGGCCTGGTGTCCGAGGTTGACGGCGTGGACCCCGCCTCAAAGCGCCGGGTCGAGTTCTTCACCAAGATGCTGACGGACGCCTTCTCGCCGTCGAATTTCCTGATCTCCAACCCCGCCGCCCTGCGTGAAGTCATGCAAACCAACGGCGAAAGCCTGGTGCGGGGCATGGAAAACTTCGCGGCGGACCTCGATCGAGGCGGCGGCCAACTGGCCATCAGCCAGACGGACCTGGAGAAGTTCAAGGTCGGCGAGAACGTCGCCACGGCTCCCGGAAAGGTGATCTACCAGAACGACATCCTGCAGCTTCTGCAGTTCGATGCGACCACGGATCAGGTTCACGAGATCCCACTGCTGATCTTCCCGCCCTGGATCAACAAGTTCTACATCATGGACCTGCGGCCGGAGAACTCGATGATCCGCTGGCTGAGCAGCCAGGGCTTTACGGTGTTTGTCGCCTCATGGGTCAATCCTGACGCCCGGCTCGCGGCCAAGACCTTCGAGGACTACCTTTTTGAAGGCATCTACGACGCCACCCAGCAGGTCATGACCCAGACGGGTGTCGATCGGGTCAATACCGTAGGCTACTGCATTGGCGGCACCCTGCTCTCCTGCGCGCTCGCACACCTGGCAGCCAAGGGCGACGAGCGGATCAATTCGGCCACCTTCTTTGCGGCCCAACAGGATTTCGCCGAGGCAGGCGATCTTCTGCTGTTCACCAATGAGGAGTGGCTGCAGTCGATCGAGCAGCAAATGGATGCAACGGGCGGCTTCCTGCCCAGCCAGTCCATGGCCGACACCTTCAACGCCTTGCGCGGGAATGACCTGATCTGGTCCTTCTTCATCAGCAACTATCTGATGGGCAAGGAGCCACGCCCCTTCGACCTGCTGTTCTGGAATGCCGACCAGACCCGTATGCCCAAGTCGCTGCACATGTTCTACCTGCGCAACTTCTACAAGGATAACGCCCTGGCCCTCGGCGAACTGACCCTGGGCGGGGTCAAGCTGGACCTCTCCAAGGTCAAGACACCGATCTATGTCCAGTCGTCCAAGGACGACCATATCGCGCCCTATCGCAGCGTCTATCGCGGTGCCAGGGCCTTCGGCGGGCCGGTCACCTTCACCATGGCGGGCTCGGGCCACATCGCCGGCGTGATCAACCATCCTGACGCCAAGAAGTACCAGCACTGGACCAATGACAGCCTGCCCGGCTCGGTCGAGGGCTGGATTTCCGGAGCGCAGGAACATCCGGGGTCCTGGTGGCCGCACTGGGCCGAGTGGCTGCGCGCCAAGTCAGGCCCCCTGGTCCCGGCCCGCGACCCGGCCAAGGGCAAACTCAAGCCGATCGAAGACGCCCCAGGGAGCTATGTGCGCGTGCGGTCTGACGCCTGATCGTCAGGCGATGGCGGTACGGGCCAGGGCGCGTCTGGCCCGTACCGCATAACTTCAGACTGGCAGGCCTCTCGAAACCTGAGCCGCGCGGAATAGAGGGTCAGGGATAGCCGAGCGGGGCGAACAAGGGACTCTGGCGGCAGCCACCCCACTGGGCAGATAATTACAGCCCTGCGGCTTCTTGGAGACCCAGGGCCAGGTTGAGGTTCTGCACCGCAGCGCCGGAGGCCCCCTTACCCAGGTTGTCGAGCAGGGCCACCAAGCGAGCCTGACCACTGGTGTCAGAGCCAAACACAAAGATCTTCAGGCGATTTGTGCCGTTCAGGCCTTCAGGATCCAGAGTCGTCAGACCCTTGGCCTCGTCCAGGGACGCAACCTGAACGAACCGCTCGCCCTTATAGTGGGCAGCGAAGGCGGCGTGGATCTCACCCAGTGATCGACCATCATCAAGGGTCGCCAGATGCAGGGGCAACTCGACCAGCATGCCCTGCGCGTAGCGCCCAACGGCGGGCGTGAAGATGGGACGGGTCAGCAGGCCGCTGTGCTTCTGGATCTCGGGCACGTGCTTGTGCGACAGGCCCATGGCGTAGATCCGATAAGGGACCTTAGTGAAGTTGGCCGCCGTCTCGTCCTCGAACTCGGCGATCATCGCCTTGCCGCCGCCCGTGTAGCCGGAGACGGCGTTGAAGGAGACCGGCAGGTCAGCGGGCAGGATACCGGCCGATACCAGGGGCCTGGCCAGGGCGATGGCACCGGTCGCGTAGCAGCCGGGATTTGAAATTCGGGTTGCGGCTGCGATCCTGCTGCGCTGGCGCCGGTCGAGTTCCGCAAAGCCATAGGCCCAGTCTTCGGCTGTCCGGAAGGCGGTCGATGCATCGATCACCTTGACCGACGGGTTCTCGATCAGGCTGACCGCCTCCTTCGACGCCTCATCCGGCAAACAGAGGATCACCGCGTCAGCACTGTTCAGCATCTCGGCGCGGGCAGCGGAGTCCTTGCGCTTGTCGGGATCGATCGAAATCAGCTGCAGGTCTGTGCGACCGATCAGGCGTTCGCGGATCTGCAGGCCGGTAGTGCCAGCTTCGCCATCAATGAAGACCTTCGGGGCCATCGTGACCTCCAATCCAGACAAGGGACCAAGAAAAAGGGCGCTTCGGTTGCCCGAAGCGCCCCTTTCCAAACGCGTAGAACCGCGCTTAGCGCTTCGAGAACTGGAAGCTGCGGCGGGCCTTGGCCTTGCCGTACTTCTTACGCTCGACGACGCGGCTGTCGCGCGTCAGGAAGCCGTGCGGCTTCAGGACTGGGCGCAGCGCGGGCTCATAATAGGTCAGGGCCTTGGACAGGCCGTGGCGCACAGCACCGGCCTGGCCCGACAGGCCCGAACCTTCAACGGTGACGACGATGTCGAACTGGCCTTCGCGGTCGGTGACCTGCAGAGGCTGAGCGATCATCATGCGCAGAACCGGACGAGCGAAGTAGATCGCCTGGTCGCGGCCGTTGATGGTGATGGTGCCCTTGCCGGGCTTGATCCAGACGCGAGCGATCGCGTTCTTGCGCTTGCCGGTCGCGTAGGCGCGGCCTTGAGCGTCGATCTTCTGGACGGCCGGAGCGGCCGCTTCGGGGTTGCTGGACAGGCTGGCCAGCGCGTCAAAGCCTTGAGCTTCAGACATGACTTAGGCGCTCCGGGTGTTTTTGGCGTTGCGCGCAGCGAAATCGATCGCTTCCGGGCTCTGCGCTTGGTGCGGGTGCTCACCGTTGTTGTAGATGAGCAGGTGCGTCAGCTGCTTGCGAGCCAGGGGGCTCTCCTTGGGCAGCATGCGCTCGACGGCCTTTTCGAGGACGCGCTCCGGGAAGCGGCCTTCCAGCAGCTTGCGCGGGGTGGTCGACTTCACGCCGCCCGGGTGACCGGTGTGGCGGTAGTAAACCTTGTCGTCCATCTTCTTGCCGGTGAACTTCACCTTGTCGGCGTTGATCACGACGACGAAGTCGCCGCAGTCAACGTTCGGGGTGTAGTCGGGACGATGCTTGCCGCGAAGACGCATGGCGATGAACGTCGCCAGACGACCGACAACGGCGTCCTGGGCGTCGACCACGATCCACTTCTTCTCGACCTCGGCGGGCTTCAGGGAAGCCGTGGTCTTTTGCATGGGATTGATCCGTATTCCTTGTGCGTCAGGGGCCAAAGGAACGGCTCCGTCTGCGTGAGGGGCGGCTGGTACAGGAGGGTTCGCGACCTGTCAACAATGTGCACACCAGAAACTCGCCAAACCCTTGCAGTATAAGGGTTTGTTGCGTGAGGTATCATAATACCTCAACCTTGAACGTCATCGCCTCGTCATGCAAGGCAGGCATAGGCCGTGGATAGCCCGGAGTCTCCAGACATGACCTTCTCCCGTCGCGCCTTCATGGCCTCTGCCGCCACCAGCCTGGCATTCACCGCCTTCCAGGCCCGGGCCCAGGGCGACGAGGCCCAGGACTATGCCTATATCAACGAGGTTGAAGGCTACGGACCGCTGCGGCCGGACCCCAAGGGCATGCTGGAACTGCCTGCTGGCTTCTCATACCGGGTCATCAGCCAGGCCGGCGAAACCATGGCGGACGGCTTTCTGGTTCCTGGTGCCTTTGACGGCATGGGCTGTTTCGACGCCGGCGACGGCAAACTCGCCCTGGTTCGCAATCACGAACTGGGCCCTCTGGCCTTTGACTACAGCGCCTTTGGACTGGGGGCCCGTCTGGCGGACCGCCTGCCCAAGGACCGCGCCTATGATTTCAGCGATACCGGCATCCCGCTATCTGGCGGCACGACCACGATGATCTACGACCCCCGCAGTGGCCAGGTGGTGAGCCAGCACCTCAGCCTGGCCGGTACCGCTGTTAATTGCGCTGGAGGCGTGACGCCCTGGGGCTCCTGGCTGACGTGCGAGGAGACGACCCTGTCCGCCGGGCTCGAGGTCGGCAAGGATCATGGCTTCGTCTTCGAGGTTCCCAGCAGCGCCAAGGGTCTGGTCGATCCCGTTCCGCTGAAAGCCATGGGCCGCTTCAAGCACGAAGCCGCCTGTATCGATCCCCGCACCGGGATCGTTTACATGACCGAGGACCTGCAGGACGGCCTCTTCTATCGCTATCTGCCGAATGATCGCCGCAACCTCGCGGCAGGAGGCCGACTCCAGGCCCTCGGCCTGGTCGGCGTGACCGAGGATGCCGATACCCGCAATCAGGAGGGCGAGGACAACCTCAAGCCCGGTTCCTGGACCCAGGCGCGCTGGATCGACCTGGACGGTGTCGACAATCCCTATGATGACCTGCGCCTGCGCGGGCACGCCAAGGGCGCTGCCTTCTTCGCACGAGGTGAAGGTCTCTGGTGGGGCAAGGGCGAACTCTATTTTACGGCCACCTCGGGCGGCGCAGCGGGAGCGGGCCAGATTTTCCGCTACGTCCCCAGTGCTCAGGAAGGCCAGGCCGGAGAGACCGACCAGCCCGGTCGCCTGCAGCTCTTCGTCGAGAGCAAGAACGAGAACGTTCTCGACTATGCGGACAACATCACGATCTCGCCGCTCGGCCATATCCTGGTCTGCGAGGACCGCTACTCGGACCTCAAGCCCAACCACATCCGGGGCGTGACGCCGGCTGGCAAGGTCTACACCCTGGCGCGCAACGTCTTCAGAGGAAACGCCGAGTTCGCCGGGGCCTGCTTCTCGCCGGATGGCCAGACGCTATTCGTCAATGTGCAGTGGCCAGGCATGACCCTGGCCATCACGGGGCCCTGGTCGAGCCTGAAGGCCTAGGAACTGCTCATCCCGTTTAGATGGCACCATCTAGACGGGATAAGCCCTAGGGCCGCCGCACGCGCCAGGCAAAGGTCGTGGCGACCGCCAGCAGCACCGCTGCCCCCGCCTGATGCAGGACGCCGAGGGCCAGCGGCACCTGGGCCATCAGGGTCCAGACGCCCAGCCCAGCCTGAAGGGCGACGACGACGGCAACGGCAAGCCCTGCAACCTTGGCTTCGCGGGGCAGATGGCGCGCACGGTAGGTCATCACACCAAGGGCGATCCCCGCTGCGAACAGGCCATAGGCGACCAGCCTGTGGTGCAGCTGCACTGCGCCCTGGCTGTGGGCCAGCGTGCCCCAAAGCCCCTTGCCCAAATAGGCATCAGGCCAGAAGTGGCCATTCATCAGCGGCCAGTCGTTATAGACGAGACCCGCATCATTGCCGGCCACCAGAGCCCCCAACAGGCTCTGAAAGAACACCGCCCCGAGAAAGGCCATGGCCCAGCCACGCCAGGGTGATCGTTCCTCAATACGGGGCGAACCAGCCCAGGCATCAAGGGCCGTCCAGACCAGCAAGATGAACAGCGCCAGGGCCAGGCCCAGATGGGTCATCAGCCGCTCGGGCGCGACGGAGACCCGCTCGGACAGCCCACTCGAGACCATCCACCAGCCGACCAACCCCTGCAGCCCGCCCAGCAGTAGCAGGGCCCCGCACCGCCAGATCAGGCGTCGGGGGATCATGCCGCGGATCAGAAAGAAGGCGAAGGGAATGGCGAAAGCAGCGCCGATCAGACGGCCCAGGAGCCGGTGCCCCCATTCCCACCAGAAGATAGTCTTGTAGGCTTCCAGGCTCATGCCCGCATTGACCAGCTTGTACTGGGGAATTTCCTTGTAGAGCTCGAAATTGGCCTGCCAGGCCGCCTCCGACATCGGAGGCAATGCCCCCATGATCGGCTTCCACTCGGTAATCGACAGGCCCGAATCGGTCAGGCGCGTCGCGCCACCGACAACGACCATGCAGAAAACCAGCGCCGCCACGACGAACAGCCAGATGGCGACAGGGCGGGAACGATCAGAGCGCAGGAATGACGTCATGTTACCGGACAAAGCGATAAGTCTGGGCCGAAATGCGACCGGCCGTCCCGTACTCCCGCTGCAGTCTGCCGTCCATGACCGATGACGCTTAAGGGATTTTCGTGCGATGATGCCGCGCGGACGACGGGTCCGGCACGGAGGCCCTGATGAGCGGTGTTGGAGTGTTCGCCACAGCGGTGATCGGCATATTTGCCGGCTGGATCGCCGATATTGTGCTGGGACATCGTCATTCGCTGTTCGCCAAGCTGCTGATCGGTGTCATCGGTGCCTTTATCGGCGTCTTCATCGCCCAGCGCCTCGCCCTGCCGTTCACCGGCTTCTGGGGTGGACTCCTTGTGGCCAGCGTCGGAGCCATCCTCTTTCTGGCCGTACTCAGCCTCGTTTTCCGGAGAACCGCTTGAGCGCCCCAATCATTCCGGCCCGCCTGAGGAAGCTGATCGGCACCCTTGGCATCATGGTCTTTCTGGCCGTCTATGTGGCCATCGCCACCACGCTCTATGACTTCCTGCCCGACAATCGCGCGGTGCATCTGATCTATTTCGCGGTCATAGGCCTCGCCTGGGGTCTGCCGCTGATGCCTCTGATGTCGTGGATGGGCAAGGCTGACAAACCCGTCATCCGCTGACAGGCCCTGAACCGAAAAAGGCCGCCCCTTGGGGCGGCCTTTCCGTTCTTCCGTTTATTCCCCTGAGGAAATGGTCGGAGCGACAGGATTTGAACCTGCGACCCCTTGACCCCCAGTCAAGTGCGCTACCAGGCTGCGCCACGCTCCGACGGAAGAGGCGCTCTTATAGGCGCCGGTCCGGAGCTCTGCAACCGGTATTCCGGCTGATTTTCGATGTGGTCTAGAGACGCCTGAGGAGCCCATCCAGGCGCGCCTTGACGACCTCCAGATCGCCCAGCGCAAAGGTCAGACGATCGCGTGCCTCGCCAGCCAGGTCCAGGCTCGCATCGCCTTCAACGGAGTGCCTGACGTCAGCGTCGAGATTGGCCGAGCCGTTGGAGCCGAGGCCCGCCGCGATCACATGCGACAGGCCCTGATCGCGATGCAGTTTCTGCACACCCTTGATGGTCAGGCCTTCGCCGTGCAGCAGCACGCGCACGCCGTTCAGAACGGCAATATCCTGCGGACGGTAAAAACGCCGCCCGCCAGCCCGTTTCATGGGCCGAATGAACGAGAACTTGGTTTCCCAGAAGCGCAACACATGCTGGGGCACGCCCAGCTCGTCTGCGGCTTCGGAGATCGTGCGGAAGGCGTTGGGTCCCTTCGCCACCGCGCGCGTGCCTAGCCGCCCAGGGCGCGGTCGATGCGCGCCTTCATGACCTGTGAGGCGCGGAAACCGATTACACGACGGGGTTCGATCTCGGCGGGCTCCCCGGTCTTGGGATTGCGGCCCATGCGGGCGCGCTTGTCACGAACCTGGAACACGCCAAATCCGGAGAGTTTGACGGTTTCGCCCCCCTCAAGCGCCTCAGCGACAAGGTCGAGAGTACGTTCGACCAGACCGGCGCAATCCTGTCGGGTCAGTCCCACTTCCTCATGGACAGCCTCGCAGAGGTCGGCCCGGGTCAATGTCGCGCCCTTCATGACGCCCCCTACGCGCTTTGGCGGATCCGTGATGCACGGTGCCAGATTGAAAACACTTGGACCACCCAAACGGCAGACATCGCCTCTACTGAGCGAACGCTGACGTTTGAGCAAGCCTGCATGCCGCGATTATCGCATGAAGTCAAAGACTCAAGGGCGAGACTTCACGCTCGATCACAAGCCTGTCCAGCTGGCGGTCAGAGGCGCAAGAGACAGGCACCCCATGTCAGCCCGCCACCCATGGCTTCCAGCAGCAACAGTTGGCCGGGCTTGATGCGGCCATCGGCAACGCCATGCGCAAAAGCCAACGGAATCGAGGCCGCAGATGTGTTGGCATGGATGGCCACGGTCGAGATAACCTTGGCCTCATCCAGACCCACGCGGTGGGCCACCCCCTGAAGGATCCGCTGGTTGGCCTGATGGGGGATGAACCAGTCGACATCAGCGATCTCGACTCCGGCTGATCCCGCAGCCGCCCGGATGGCCTCGGAGATATTGACCACGGCATGCTTGAAGACCTGATTGCCCAGCATCCGCAGCTTACCGACCGTACCGGTAGTCGACGGGCCACCATCCACGAACAACAAGTCCTGCTTGGTCCCATCCGCCCGCAGGGCGAAGCTGAGCAGGCCCTGATCGGCGGTCGTGCCCTGACCTTCACGCGGTTCGAGGACCACAGCACCGGCCCCGTCACCGAACAGCACACAGGTGCCACGATCGGACCAGTCCATCAGCCGAGTCATGGCTTCGGCACCGATCACCAGGGCACATTTGGAGTGCCCGCGCGCGACGAACCCGTCAGCGACGCTCAGGGCATAGACGAAACCCGAACAAACGGCCTGAATGTCAAAGGCGATGCCGACCGGCGCGCCCAGTTTCCTTTGCACGATCGTCGCCGTCGCCGGAAAGGTCAGGTCGGGCGTCGTGGTGGCGACGATGATCAGGTCGACCTCAGCCGCAGTCCTGCCCGCCGCCTCAAGCGCTGACCGCGCTGCCTCAAGCGCAAGATCAGACACGGCCTGATCTTCAGCCGCCTGATGCCGCTGACGAATGCCCGTACGTTCTACGATCCACTCGTCGCTGGTATCGACAAATTTAGACAGGTCATCATTGGTGACGATCTTGGGGGGGAGGTATGCGCCGATCCCCGTTACAGCGCTGCGAATGACGGTCACTCAGGCACTCCATCAGACACGGCGCTGACCGGGTCGCCTTCCGCCTTGTCCGAAGGTGCGGTGAGGCGCTGAAGATTGCGCTCGATCTCTGCCGAGAAATCGCTGCGCGCCAAATCCGTTGCGACCCGGATCGCCGAAAAGAAGCCGTTCGCGTCCGCTCCGCCGTGGCTCTTGACCACGATGCCGTTCAGGCCAAGCAGAGGTGCCCCATTCACCCGGCCCGGATCCAGCCGCTGCTTCATCTTGCCCAGCGCGCTCGAGGCGATCAGCGCGCCCAGCATGGCCAGGGGGGACGAGGTCAGAGTCGTCTTGATCTCGTTCGAGAAAAACCGCGCCAAACCTTCGGCCGTCTTCAGGGCGACATTGCCGGTGAAGCCGTCGGTCACGACGACATCGACGGTGCCAAGGGCGATGTCATTGCCCTCGACGAAACCTTGATAGTCGAAGTCCAGCTTGGTCTCACGGAGGATGGCGTGGGCCTCACGCACTTCCTCATGGCCCTTCTGGTCTTCCGAGCCGACGTTCAACAGGCCCACGGTCGGTCGCTTGGAGCCGTGAACGGCATGGTGATAAGCCGCTCCCATAATGGCGAACTCGACCAGCTGGGCCGCGTCGCTTTCGACATTGGCACCGACGTCGAGGACGGTCGTCACGCCCTTCATGTTGGGCCAGTTGGCGACGATGGCCGGGCGCTCCAGGCCGGCCCCCATGCGCAGAATCAACTTGGAGATCGCCATCAGTGCGCCGGTGTTGCCGGCGGACACACAGGCATGGGCCTCGCCCGCACGGAGCGATTCGACGGCATTCCAGAGGCTCGACCCCTTGCCACGGCGCATGGCCTGGGCAGGCTTTTCCTCCATGGCGATGCACTTGTCGGTGTGCCGGATCTCACTCACCGCCTTGGCAGCCGGCGCCTTGGCGAGCTCAGCGCCAAGCTTGGCTTCATCACCATGCAGCAGGAAGCGCACGCCGGGCAGCGCCTGAGCGGCCCTTGCCACCCCAGGCACGACGACGGACGGGCCGTGATCGCCACCCATGGCATCGATCGAAATGACTATGGTCTTGGACACGTTGACGCTTTTTGCTCCTGGGACGCTCACGTGACTAACACGCAAGAGTGGTGAGTCGGCTCGCTTTAGTCCGACTCGCCCTTGGGTTTGAGCGCCTTGAGCGCGGCGAACGGTGAGATTTCCGCAGTCGGCAGCGGGTTTTCGAACACGGCTCCCGGCTTACGGGGGAATGGATCCAGTTCCAGCGCCAGATGTTCCAGCACATAACCAGAGACATCAATCACATCACTTTCAAGGACGTCCGGCGGGTCATCAGCCTCGGGATCGAGGCCCAGTTCACCACCATCCTGCGCCGGCGCATGTTCGCTGTTGGCGGGGATGACATGCACCGTAAAGCGCGCCTCAATGGCGTCTTCAAAGTCATCTGCCGTCACACTGCAGGTCTGAACGACGCGCGCGCTGAGGCGGCCCGAAACTTCCGCGCCATCCAGCCAGGCGCTCAGATAGACCTCGGAGGAGAAAGCCTCGAGACGCACCAGTCCCAGCTGCCGGGCAATGGCCTTGCGCTGGTCGGCATCAGGCTCGAACCTGAGGCTCACATCACCGCGATCGACACGGGCCAGAGGGACTTCATAGGGCCAGGCCACGGTCAGGGGTTCGGCCATTGCGCCTCTCCTTGCAGCAGTGCGGTCAGCGATTGAGCCGCCAAGCTCTCACGGGCGGCGACGACATAGTCCATCAGCGCCTGTACATCCCCCTCGCCACGCTCCTCCAGGACCGTGCGGCCGATCATTTCGGCCAGGGCGGCGCGATCAGGCAGGCCGGCGACGGCCTCGTCAAACGCCTTCAATCGGCCATAGAAGGCCCCGGCCAGCTTCTTCATCTTCTTGCCGACTGCGGTGTCCGACACACCGATCTCGCGGAATGCATCGTCCAGACCGCGTACATAGGCGTCAAACACCGCCTGCGAAGTTTCTGCCGCAAGGTCGCCCTGCCCCTTCAAGCGTTCCAGCAGGAGCACGACGTGCAGCGTGAAAAGTTCGAACCGCCCTTCAAGCGAGTCGCGAACGCCCATCTCCCGGTAAAGCGGAGCTGACCGTGCCTGGGCGACCGCCGAAGCATAGAGCTTGGCCCCTGCCGCCTTGGAGGGTCTGGGCTTCAACAGCCGTTCGAGAATCATTCAACGCCTCTATTTCGCCGCGTGCCGTCGCTAGATGAGCATCTGGTCCACGCGGACCATTGAACTAAGCCCCTCCGGGCGATAGGTCAAAGTCCAGCATTCTTCCGGTTCCGGAGACCTCATGTTTCGTCCCGCCGTTTTTGTCGCCGCCGCCCTCGGCCTGTCTGCCGTTGTGTCCGGCTGCACGCCGCTGACGAGCTACTCCGGCTTTCAGGCCATTGAAGCCAAGCCTGCCGACATGAAGATCGGTGAAGACAGCAAGTCCACCCTCATGGAAAAGCTGGGCTCGCCCTCGACCGTTTCGACTTTCGACCCCAACACCTGGTATTATGTGTCCCAGACTACCGACCGGGTGGCGTTCTACATGCCGCGGGTGATCAAGCGCGACGTGATCGCCATCAAGTTCAACCCGGCCGACGAGAAGGTTTCCTCGATCAACACCTTCACGCTGAAGGACGGCAAGGTCATTGCCTATAACGGACGCGAAACGCCGACCCGCGGACGCGAGATGACGATCCTTGAGCAGTTGCTTGGCAATGTGGGCCGTGGCGGCATGCTACCCAACGATCAGGATAATGTTCCCGGTAGCCGCCCTGGCGATCGCCGCTAAAGCTTAGAATTGGGATGTTTTTCGAAAGGCCGCATGCTCAGAGCGTGCGGCCTTTTTACGCATGTGACTGTTAGCGGTCTCTAAGGATTAAGGGCATAGGCAAACTCAGACGCGACGGGATTGGTGGTCAAAGCTAGATCCCGACGCTCTGTTACGCCCACCCCTTGCCTGAAACACTTCATCAACCAGCGTCAAGGCAAGCTCATTAACAAGACGGCTAAGCTAAAGAACCAAGACCTTGCCAAGATTGGGAGGCGGTGAATGAACGGGATGGACCTCAAGGCGTTGTCGCTTCTGCTTGTCGATGACAATCAGAACATGCGCAAGATCCTGGGTGCGATCCTGAAGTCCTTCGGCATTCGCGACATTCAAGAAGCAGATGACGGCCTACAGGCGCTCCGCATTCTCAATGGCAAAGAAGTCGACATCATCTTCACCGACCTGATGATGCAACCCGTCGATGGTTTGGCCTTCATTCGGTGGATCCGCACATCAACCGCCAGCCCCTGTCGGTTTGTACCCATCATCATGGTCACCGGTCATGCCACGAAGCGCAGCCTGGATGAGGCCCGCATGGCGGGGGTCACAGAGTTCCTGGCCAAGCCCCTGAATGCGCGCGGCGTGATGCACCGCCTCAATGAGGTGATCAACAACCCGCGCCCGTTTGTACGGGTGGGCGACTATTTCGGACCTTGCCGCCGTCGCCGGATCGACCACGAGTTCGCCGGACAGGAACGTCGGGCCGCAGCTGAGGCAGCCGGGGAAGATTTCGACCCCGAAGACGTCTACTAGAGCCCACATGGGCGGACCAGAGCTCGCCCCCCTCTAGGCAAGTGCTGCTTGAAACAAGAAACGCCCCGGAGATCGCTCCCCGGGGCGTCTTGCAGTCTAGAAGCCGTCGTAGATCAGACGCCGTGGGCCAGAACGGCCAACAGCAGCAGAGCCACGATGTTGGTGATCTTGATCATCGGGTTCACGGCCGGACCCGACGTATCCTTGTAGGGGTCACCAACGGTGTCACCGGTGACAGCGGCCTTGTGAGCTTCGGAGCCCTTCTTGTGCAGGACGCCGTCCTTGTCGGTGAATCCTTCTTCGATCACCTTCTTGGCGTTATCCCACGCACCGCCGCCGCTGGTCATCGAGATGGCGACAAACAGGCCCGTGACAATGACACCCATCAGCATCGCGCCGAGCGAAGCAAAAGCATCGACCTTGCCGGCGATGGCCTGGATCGTGAAGAACAGCACCACCGGAGAAACAACCGGCAGCAGGCTCGGCACGATCATTTCACGGATGGCGGCCTTGGTCAGGATGTCCACGGCCTTGCCGTACTCCGGCTTGACCTCATAGGTCATGATGCCCGGGTTCTCACGGAACTGACGCCGAACCTCGGCCACAACCGATTCCGCCGCCCGGCCGACCGCCGTCATCGACATGCCGCCGAAAAGGAACGGCAGCAGCCCACCGAACAGCAGGCCAACCACAACATAGGGGTTGGACAGGTCGAAGGTCACCGGACCCATACCCTCGAAGAAGCTGCCCGGCGCGGCATTGGCCGAGAAGTACTTGAGGTCTTCGGTATAGGCCGCAAACAGGACCAGGGCACCCAGGCCGGCCGAACCAATGGCATAGCCCTTGGTGACGGCCTTCGTGGTATTGCCCACGGCGTCAAGTGCGTCGGTCGTGACGCGGACTTCCGGCGGAAGTCCGGCCATTTCGGCGATGCCGCCGGCGTTGTCGGTCACCGGGCCAAAGGCGTCCAGGGCGACAATAAAGCCAGCCAGGGAGAGCATGGTGGTGGTGGCGATGGCGATCCCGAACAGGCCCGCCAGATTGTAGGTCACAACAATGCCGACGATGATGGTCAGGGCCGGCAGGGCCGTGGATTCCAGCGACATGGCCAGACCCTGGATCACATTGGTACCATGACCCGAGACTGAGGCCTGGGCGACCGACTTCACCGGGCGGAAATTGGTGCCCGTATAGTACTCGGTGATCATCACGATCAGGGCGGTGACAGCCAGACCCGCCAGGCCGCAATAGAACAGGCTGTTGGCGTCGAAGGTTTGATCACCGACCGTGACAGCGGCCGGAACCAGTTGGTGGATCACGTACCAGACGGCCGGGATCGACAGCAGGCCGGTGACGATAAGGCCCTTGTAGAGAGCCCCCATGATGTTCTGGCTCTTGCCCAGGCGGACAAAGAACGCGCCGACGATCGAGGTGACGATGCAGACCGCGCAAATGGCCAGCGGCAGCAGCATCATCGCGGTGACCGCTTCGGTGCCGCGGAAGAAGATCGCCGCCAGGACCATGGTCGCGACGGTGGTCACGGCATAGGTCTCGAACAGGTCAGCGGCCATGCCGGCGCAGTCACCGACGTTGTCGCCGACATTGTCCGCGATGGTCGCGGCGTTGCGGGGGTCATCTTCCGGAATGCCGGCTTCCACCTTGCCCACCAGGTCACCGCCAACGTCCGCACCCTTGGTGAAGATGCCGCCGCCCAGTCGAGCGAAGATCGAGATCAGGCTGGCACCGAAGCCCAGCGACACCAGCGAGTCGACCACCACGCGGTCCGTGCCGTCATAGCCGCCAGGACCGGTCAGCACAGCGAAATAGCCCGCAACCCCGATCAGGGCGAAACCGGCCACCAGCATGCCGGTGACGGCACCGGAGGTGAAGGCCATCGAAAGACCCTTGGCCAGGCTCTCGGAAGACGCCTGGGCCGTACGCACATTGGCGCGCACGGAGATCAACATGCCCGCGAAGCCGGCAGCTCCGGACAGGATTGCCCCCAGGGCGAAGCCAACCGGTTGCTCCCAGGATTTAAAGAAGAAGGCCAGAAGAGCGATGACCACCACGCCAACAAGGGCGATCGTGGTGTACTGCCGCTTCAGATAGGCCTGAGCGCCTTCCTGGATCGCCGCAGCGATTTCCTGCATCTTTGCATTGCCGGCCGAAGCCCGCATCAAGCCGGCTGTCTGTACGGCACCGTACAGCACCGCCAGCAGCCCGGCCGCTATAGCCAGTATAAGCCAAGAACTCATTCGAGAATTGCCCCTTCGCGCTTCCATTCACGAGGGGGATGCCGGTCCGGACGCAGCACACGACCAGATCATTTGATCAGATCGATACCCCGGATCGACGGACGGGCCTTATGGCCTCATGCCCCCTCGATGCTCCCTGAATTGACGCGCACGGCGCGCCAAGGCGAGGACAGTGCCAAATGGCACAACAGTGCGCAACCCGTGGCCTTACAAGCCCCGGCGAGAATGAAACAATTGTTCTAAATGGACTTAGTGATGCGCAGAGGGCGCTGCAGTCGACCCTGAAGACGGGGGCGGAGCAGACGGGCGCCGCGGCCCGGACGGATGCGGAATTTGTCTGCGGGCAATCTGCTTGGTGATCTCAACGGACGCCACTTTGCCCTTGCCGACCAGGCCAGCGGCCTCGCGCAGCACGGCAAGCTTCAGCTTCTCGGCGTCCACTTCGTTGTAGGTGTCCGCAGCGGTAAAGGGAGTGCGGTGAGCCGCCTTGACCACAGCATCGCGCAAGAACGGCTCCTTGCCCTCCATGGTTGTCACGGGCACCGCCGACGCCAGGGTCAGGGTCAAGTTGACGAAGACGTAGTTGAGGAGCTTGCCGTCCACGATAATCGGGATGGCGATGGGCTGCAGCTTGACCTTGGGATCCGGCGGAGGGCCCTCTCCCTCCTTCTTCTTGCCAGACTCGTTGGCCAGAGCCGGGCTGGCCAGGGCCAGGAGGCAGGCGGCAAGGAAGAAGCG
This sequence comes from Caulobacter henricii, assembly GCF_001414055.1. Taxonomy (GTDB): domain Bacteria; phylum Pseudomonadota; class Alphaproteobacteria; order Caulobacterales; family Caulobacteraceae; genus Caulobacter; species Caulobacter henricii. The sequence goes on from NZ_CP013002.1 coordinate 2,138,638, forward strand.
GCGCGAGGGGACGGGGCGAAGGGTCATGCCCCTTCTATTACCCGGCAAGGCTTGCTGGTTTACTACCCGTGCAGCCAGCCGAGGCGCTCGGGTGTGATGTCCTTGCCCTTGAAGAGGGCACAGACGCCCTCCCCCTCGACGAACTCACCGATATCGCGCACGGGAACGCCGGCCGCCATGGCAGCGGCCTGGAAGGCTGCGACGTCACCCGGGTCCACCGCACAGACGATTTCATAGTCATCGCCGCCCGAGGCGAGCGACATGCGCGCTTCGCCGGCTTCCGGCTGGGCATTGAGCCAGTTGCGGGCCCCCGGCGACAGAGGCAGTCGATCCAGATCGACCATGACCCGCAATCCGCTGGCCTTGGCGACATGGGCGGCGTCAGCCAGGAGGCCGTCCGAAACATCAGCAGCAGCGCGCGCATAGGCCCGCAAGGCGTCGCGAACGCTCAGGCGCGGCGGCGGCAGACGATAGCTGCTGACCAGACTGCCATCCGGATCCTCGACTTCACCCCAGTGCGCCAGAAGCCCAAGCCAGCCGTCGCCGATGGTACCGCTGACCATCAGACGGTCACCGACGCGCGCGCCACGGCGCAGAACCGCGTCTCCGGCGGGTACCCAACCGAGGAAGGTCGCGGACACGACCAGGGGACCCGAGGTGCTGAAGGTGTCGCCGCCCAGCAGGCTGATGTCGTAAAGAGCGCCGTCCTCGGCGAGGCCGCGGGCAAAGACCTCCCGATCCTCGACGGTCGTGCCGGACGGCCAGCCGATCGACAGGAAGTAGCCGTAAGGCTCGGCCGCCTTGGCCGCCAGGTCGGAGAGATTGGTTCGCAGCAGGCGCTTGGCGACCAGGTCGAGAGCCTCACCGGTCAGGAAATGGACGCCACCGGCCATGGCGTCCTTGGTGATCACCAGATCATGATCCAGGCGGGACGGAAGCACCGCCGCATCATCCAGAAGGTCAAGGGCGACCGGATCACCGCGCGTCAGCGGACGCAGAAGACGGGCAATATGGTCGAACTCGTTGGCCGGCTCAGCCGCCGGTTCCGACGGGCCGTCATCTGCAAACCAGTCGTCGTCTGCCTCAGGTTCGTGCATCGCGGGCGATCGCGTCGAGTGCGCCATTGATGAATCCGGCCTCCGGTCCTTCGAAGAACGATTTGGCGATCTCGACATACTCGTCAATGACGACTTCGGTTGGAACATCCGGGCGGTGCATCAGCTCAAACGCACCCGCCCGCAGGACGGCGCGCGCTGTTGCATCCAGCCGGTCCAGCCGCCAGCCAGAAGCCAGGCGCTTGACGATCGCCTGATCGACCTCGCCCTGCTTAGCCACTACGCCCTTGGCCAGTTCCGCAAAGAAAGTTTCGTCTGCGGCGGCCATCTGCTCGCCGTCTACGTCACGATCGAAACGGTGCTCGGAGAATTCCCGAACCACAGCGTCAACGCCGACGCCCGAGACTTCCATCTGGTAGAGGGCCTGAACAGCGGCCAGTCGCGCCACCGAACGCGGTTGAATGCGGCTCTTGCTCATCGGGGCTGCCCCAGCAACTGGCGCTTCAGGGCAATCGTTTCGAGGCAGGCCTTGGCGGCGGCACCGCCGCGGTCGCCTTCACTCACGCGGGCGCGCGTCCAGGCCTGGTCTTCCTCGTCGACGGTCAGAACGCCGAAGCCGATCGCCAGCCGCTTGCCGATGCAGAGATCCTGCAGGCCACGCGCCGTTTCATTGGCGACGATCTCGAAATGGTAGGTCTCGCCCCTGATCACGCAACCGAGGGCGACATAACCATCATACTGAACCCCGATTGGCCTGTGGCCGGCCTCTTCGGCCAGAGCCACGGCACCCGGGATCTGCAGCGCGCTCGAGACTGTGATGACGTCATGCTCCGCGCCATAGGCTTCAATCGCCTGCACGGCTCCGCGCAGCAACTCGTCGGAGATACCCGAATAGCTTCGGCCCTCCACGATCAGCAGGCGGATCTTCTCTTCAACCATCTAGCTCGAACTCCCGGGCCGGTGCCGGCGCATCGCCAACAGACTCAGCCTTAACCGAAACAGAATGCGCCTATAGTTCTTCTTCCGCGACGTCGCTCAGACCTTCTTCGCCCAGAAACTTTGCGAAATCGCTAGTTTCCTTGAAATCGCGATAGACCGAGGCGTAGCGGACATAGGCCACGTCATCGAGCGCCTTCAGCGCCTTCATGACCATTTCGCCGACCGTCGAGGACGGCAGTTCGGTTTCGCCCATGCTTTCCAGTTGCCGGACGATGCCATTGATCATGCGTTCGACCCGCTCAGCCTCGACAGGGCGCTTCTGGGTCGCCAGGGCAATCGAACGGACAAGCTTCTCCCGGTCAAAAGGCGAGCGGCGACCAGAGCGCTTGAGGATGGTCAGTTCCCGCAACTGAACCCGCTCAAAAGTGGTAAATCGCCCACCGCATTCCGGGCAGGCGCGCCGACGGCGGATGGCCGCGCCATCCTCCGATGGGCGGCTGTCCTTGACCTGGCTTTCAGCATGTCCACAGAACGGGCAGCGCATGATCTAGCCCTCCCCGGCTCTATCCAACCTATTAGTTGTAGATCGGGAAGCGCGCCGTCAAGGCCAGGACCTCTTCACGCACCTTGGCTTCGACGGCTGCGTTGCCGTCAGCGCCATGGGCGGCAAGGCCATTGACGACTTCGCCGATCAGTTCACCCACCCGGGTGAACTCGGCTTCCTTGAAGCCCCGCGTCGTACCGGCCGGTGTGCCAAGGCGGATACCGGACGTCACCGTGAACGGTGCCGTATCGAACGGCACGCCGTTCTTGTTGCAGGTCATGTTGGCACGCTCGAGGCTATGCTCGGCGTCACGGCCGGTCACACCCTTGGGCCGCAGATCCACCAGCATCAGGTGGCTATCGGTGCCGCCGGAGACGATATTGACGCCCGACTTGCCAAGTGCCTCGGCCAGGGCGCGAGCATTGGAGATCACCTGCTGGGCATAGGCCTTGAACTCCGGCCGCAGCGCTTCGCCGAAAGCCACGGCCTTGGCGGCGATCACGTGCTCCAGCGGGCCGCCCTGCAGGCCAGGGAAAACCGCCGAATTGACCTTCTTGATGATGGCTTCATCGTTAGTCAGCACCATGCCGCCACGCGGGCCGCGCAGGGTCTTGTGGGTCGTGGTCGTCACGACATGGGCATGGGGGATCGGGCTCGGGAAAACTCCGCCGGCCACGAGGCCCGCGAAATGGGCCATGTCGACCATCAGATAGGCCCCGACACTGTCGGCGATTTGGCGGAACCGGGCGAAATCGATCTCACGGCTATAGGCGCTGCCGCCGGCGATGATCAGCTTGGGCTTCTCGCGCTGAGCCACCTCAGCCACGTTGTCATAGTCGATCAGCTGGTCCTGCTGCCGCACGGTGTAGGACACCGGCTTGAACCACTTGCCCGACTGATTGGCCGGGCTGCCGTGCGTCAAATGGCCGCCTGCCGCCAGATCCATGCCCAGGAAGCTGTCGCCGGGCTGCAGCAGGGCCATGAACACAGCCTGGTTGGCCTGCGAGCCAGAGTGCGGCTGGACATTGGCAAAGCTCGCGCCGAACAGCTGCTTGGCCCGCTCGATGGCGATAAGTTCGATTTCGTCGACGAATTCGCAGCCACCATAGTAGCGCTTGCCCGGATAACCTTCGGCATACTTGTTGGTCAGGATGGACCCCTGAGCCTCAAGCACGGCCTTCGAAACGATGTTTTCCGACGCGATCAACTCGATCTGGTTCTGCTGACGACCCAGCTCAAGACCGATCCGATCAAAGATGTCGCGGTCTGCCGTGGCGAGGTCCGCGCCGAAAAATGCGGTCAGGGTGGAAGCGGGTGCGGTCATGGGCGGTCTCCAGACGCTGCGGGGAGTCGGTGGCGCCTTCTTTAGCGGCCTTCGCGCCGCGATCAATCGCGGAACTATCGATAAGCTTGGGCGTTCGTCGCTTGCCCGGCCGGAGGAACCGATCCTCGGTCCCAAGGCGCAGCAATCAAAAGGCGACTATCGATGACGGCGCAAACCGAGGCTGTAATTCTCGAGGGCGAACAATCCGGCGATCTTCTCACGCTGAGTGCCGGAATTGTGTCGGCCTATGTCGGCCACAACATCGTGCAGCAGGTCGTCATTCCCGAACTCATCCGCACGATTCACGCGTCCTTGGTGAGCCTGGAACGCCGTGAAGCGAAGCTCCCGGCCGAAAAGGTCCGGCCGGCGGTTCCGGTGTCACGCTCGGTCCAGCACGACTACCTGGTCTGTCTTGAAGACGGCAAACATCTGAAAATGCTCAAGCGTTATCTGCGCTCGCATTACGACATGAGCCCCGAGGCCTACCGTCAAAAATGGGGCCTGTCGGCGGACTATCCGATGGTGGCACCGGCCTATGCCGCGAGGCGATCGGAATTCGCCAAACAGATTGGCCTGGGCAAGGGCGTCAGGCGCGGCCTCTGAAAGCGTTCGGTCCAAAAACCCGGGGTGAACCGCCGGGTCAGACACCCTGGGTGATCAGGCTGCGTGACCGCCCATGCGCGCCACGTTGCAGTGCGCCCACAACTGCTCCATCGCTCCGACCAGCTTGCGCATCATGTCGTCGGTATGGAACGGCGTCGGCGTAAAGCGCAGGCGCTCGGTACCGCGCGGCACGGTCGGATAGTTGATCGGCTGCACATAGACGCCGTGCTCAGCCAGCAGCAGGTCGCTGATCAGCTTGGTGTGGTTGGGGTCGCCCACCATCACCGGCACAATGTGGCTGTCATTCTCCATCACGGGCAGGCCCGCAGCCCTGAACATGGCCTTCAGCGTCTGGGCGCGTTCCTGGTGCATTTCGCGCACTTCGGGGTGCAGCTTGAGCCATTTGACGCTGGCCAGGGCTCCTGCGGTCAGGGCCGGCGGCAGAGACGTCGTAAAGATAAAGCCCGAAGCCATCAGGCGGATGGCATCAATCACTTCGCTATTGCCCGTGATGTAGCCGCCCATCACGCCAAAGGCCTTCCCAAGGGTGCCTTCGATGATGTCGATCTGGTCCATGACATTGTCGCGCTCGGCGACGCCGCCGCCGCGCTGACCGTACATGCCAACCGCGTGGACCTCGTCGAGATAGGTCATAGCGCCGTATTTCTTGGCCAGGGCCGCCGTCGCGCCGACATCGGCGATATCGCCATCCATCGAATAGACGCTCTCGAACGCCACCAGCTTGGGCGCGTCGGCCGGAGCGGCCGCCAGCAGTTCTTCCAAGTGGGCCAGATCGTTGTGGCGGAAAATGTGCCGCCTGCCACCGCCGTTGCGGATGCCGGCGATCATCGAGGCATGGTTCTGTTCATCGGAGAAGATGATCAGGCCGGGAAGGATCTTGTAGAGGACGCTCAGGCTGGCTTCGTTTGACACATAACCCGAGGTGAACAGCAGGGCTGCGTCCTTGCCGTGCAGGTCGGCGAGTTCCGCCTCGAGTTCGACGTGGTGATGGTTGGTGCCGGAAATGTTGCGCGTTCCGCCGGACCCCGAGCCATGTTGGTCGATGGCGCTGTGCATGGCATCCAGCACGATCGGGTTCTGGCCCTGGCCCAGATAGTCATTGCTGCACCAGACCACGACGTCGCTCTCACCGCCGTCCGGCCGGGTCCAGGTGGCGTGGGGAAAAGCGCCGCGGTGGCGCTTGAGGTCGGCGAAAACGCGGTAACGCCCCTCATCACGGATCTGATCAACGGCGGCGCGGAACGCGGCTTTATAGTCCATGGTCTTCTTGCTCGACCGCCAGACGGACAAGGCCGCCGGACCGCCGGTCCCCTTCTCGATAAACCGCGTTTCGCACGCGCTGGCCGCAGCTGTCCACATAGGGACGATTACTTACGCTTAAGAATTAGGCCTTTTGTCACATTGATCCAAGTCAAGACCTGCCTAGGCCAGATCGGCGAGCCGTCCGCGCAGCATCTGGATCACAGCCGAGAAATCCTTGCCCCCAAAACCATTGGCGTCGAACAGGGCGTAAAGCGCCTCGGCTTGGGCCCCCATGGGCGTGGAGGCACCGGCCTTTGCGGCGGCGTCCTGGGCCAGCTTCAGGTCCTTGAGCATCATTGCCGTGGCAAATCCGCCTTCATACTGGCGATCGGCGGGCGTGGCGGGGCCCACACCGGGTACGGGGCAATAGGTCGAGACCGACCAGCACTGGCCTGACGACTTGCTGGCAACCTCGAAGAATCGGTCAGCCGCCAGGCCCAGTTTTTCGGCCAGGGCGAAGGCCTCGCAGGTCCCGATCATCGACACCCCCAGCAGCATATTGTTGCAGATCTTGGCCGCCTGCCCTGCACCATGGTCTCCGGCATGGATGGTGACGCGCGACATCGGTGCCAGCGCCGCCTCAACGGCGGGAAAGTCAGCCGCGTCGCAGCCGACCATGAAGGCCAAGGTCCCGGCCTCGGCAGCCATGATGCCGCCCGATACCGGCGCATCGGCAAAGCGAAAGCCTGCCTCGCCTGCCTGCCTGGCCACAGCACGAGCGCTCTCAACGTCAATGGTCGAGCAGTCCAGCAGCAGGGCCGTCTTGGGCGCATGGGCCAGGATCTGCTCGCCATAGACGCTGCGCACGTGCGGACCGGCCGGCAGCATGGTGATCACCACCTCGGCATCGGCTACGGCCTCGGCCACCGAATCGGCGGCGTGACATCCCGCCGCAACAGCCCGCGCGACCGCCTCATGCGACAGGTCGAACGCCTTGACCTGATGCTGGGCCCTGGCCTGGCTGGCGGCCATGCCACCGCCCATATTGCCAAGCCCGATAAAGGCGATGCGGGTCATGCTGGAGCTCCCAAATGCGAACCGCGCCTCATGGGCGCGGCTCTTATCGTTGAAAACGCTGTGCTACCGAACCTACCGGGCACCGGCAGGCTTGCGGAACTTGTAGACAAACTGGTCCGTCTTGCCGCGGATCGAGGGGTCGAAAACGCTGACAGCGCGCTTGTCGGCAGGGTCGCGCAAGACAGGGCTCTCGCCCTCGAAGACAAAGCCAGCTGCGGTCACTTCCGACTTCACCACAGCCGAGTCGATGCGATGCAGGCCTTCCGTATCGCGCAGACCGGAACCCGCCTCGGCCGAATGGTCGATGACCAGGTAGACTCCGCCGGGCTTCAAGGAGCGGAAAATGGCCCTGTTCACGGCCGCCAGGTCTGCCGGGCCCATGAACTTGTTGTGCATGTCGTGATAGTTCTGGGCCGTGAACACGAGGTCCAGCTTTTCGGGTGCCGCAAAGTTGGGAAGCGTATTGAGAATGACGGTGACGTTCTTGTAGGCCGGGTCACGCGCCACGGCGTTCACCGCAGGTTCGCGCTTCGCCAGCTTGGTAAGTTCGTCAGGGACATAGGCATAGACCTTGCCCTTGGGCCCTACGGCCTTGGCAAAGATCCGGGTGAAATAGCCGCCGCCAGGAATGAGGTCTGCGACCTTGGCACCGCTCTTGACGCCGGCAAAGGCCAGGACCTCCCCAGGCAGTCGGTCGCTGTCCCGCACCATGTCTGTGGCTGGGCGCGTCGGGTCAGAGACGGCAGCGGCGATATTGGCCGGGATCGCAACAGCGACCGCTCCAGAAGGCGGAGGCGGCGGAGGCGGCGGACCCACGGGTGTCGTGGCGCACGCAGCAAGCCCGAGTACGGCAACGAGACTGAGAAGCGGCTTACGCATGGCATTCCTTCCGACCGGTAGTCTTCTTGTTACGACAAGGTTAGCGCAACACGCTCCTTACGTCAGGGGCGTCCATTCATCTTCCGGCGGCAAGGGTGCGAAAATCTCGTCGAGCATCGCTTCGGTCACACCTTCAAGAGACTGCGGAGCCCACTGGGGCGCATTGTCCTTGTCGATGATCACGGCACGGACCCCTTCGAGGAAGTCATGCTTCCGGACAACACGGGCACCGATCCGATACTCCATCGCCATGTGCTCGCCGAAGTCCTCGGCGGACTCCCCCAGCGCCAGTTGCCGGAAAGCGACCTTCAGGGTCTGGGGCGACTTGGTCTTCAGGGCGGCGAGCTGGGCCTTGCCCCAGTCGCTGGAATCCATTTCCAGAAACTCGAAGATCTGTTCGACACTGTCCCCGACAAACAGCCGGTTGAGGTCCTGTTCGATGCTGGCCAGGGGAGCCTTGCCCGCATCGGCCCGGAACATTTTCAAGGTTTCGTCGATCCGGCGGTGATCAGCGATGATCGCCTTCTTCAGCCCCTCGATCGCGCCAAACTCGACGAAGTGGGTGGCGATCCCCAGGCGCAGGCAGTCCGCGCCCTTGATCCGCGCGCCGGTCAGGGCCAGCCACAGCCCCGCCTTGCCGGGCAGGCGCGGCAGGTACCAGCCGCCGCCGACATCAGGGAACAGGCCGATGCCGGTTTCAGGCATGGCAAAGGTCGTGCGTTCCGTGGCGATCCGATAGTGAGCCGGCATCGAGATGCCGACGCCGCCGCCCATCACCACGCCGTCCATGATCGCCACGATAGGACGGTCATAGTGGAACATCAGGTGATTGAGCCGGTATTCGGTGTGGAAGAACAGACAAGCCGCGATGCCGTCGCCCGCCCCGCTCTCAGCCAGCATTCGGATGTCGCCGCCGGCGCAGAAGCCGCGCTCGCCGGTGTGATCGATCATGACCATGTCGATCTCGGGATCGGCCTGCCAGTCCAGCAGGGTCTCGATCATGGTCTCGCACATGCCCAAGGTCAGGGCATGTAAGGCCTTGGGCCTGTTGAGCGTAATGCGGCCGACGTTTTTATGAACGCGGACAATGATTTCGGCGGTGTCGTTCAGCATGCCGGTTCCTCGACGGGTTCACAGTCCAGGCGATCAATCTGGCCGCCGTGCAATCGGTAGAGCGCGTCCTGAGGCACGTCCTGGGCCAGGGTGGCTTCGCGCGAGAGGCCCGCATAGGCCCCCCGCAGCAGCCGGCCGGCGATGCCGTGGCTGACCACGATCAGCCGGCGCTCCGGTTCAGTCGCCTGCTCGGCCAGCCAATCGGACACTCGCGCCATGACCTGCTCATAGGTCTCGCCGCCCGGCGCGGTGAAGAACCATTCTGGGCTGTTGAAAGCCTCGGGATTTTCGCGCTGCACATCGGCATAGAGCCGCCCCTCCCACTGGCCGACCGTCAGCTCCATGAGCCGATCATCGAAGGCGACCGTCATGCCAAGCCGGTCGGCGATGGCCTGGGCCGTATCGCGCGCCCGACGCAGCGGGCTGGCGACGATCCGCCAGACGGCTGAAGGGTCGCGCGCAATCAGATCATGCAGCAGGTCGGCCATGGCTGCGGCCTGCAAGCGGCCGAGCGGCGTCAGGTCGGCCTCGGTCTGGCCTTGCAGGCGACGTTCGCGGTTCCACTCGGTCTGGCCGTGGCGGCAGAGATAGATCACGTCAGGTCCTGGGTTCGGCGAAGGGCTGGCGTGGCTCTACTGCCGAAACATCTCGCGCGCTATGATCACGCGCATGATCTCGTTGGTGCCTTCCAGGATCTGGTGCACCCGCAGGTCGCGGACGATGCGCTCCAGGGGATAGTCCTGCAGATAGCCATAGCCGCCATGCAGTTGCAGCGCATCATTGGCCACCTGGAACCCGGCGTCGGTGGCGAAGCGTTTGGCCATGGCGCAGAGCTTGGTGGCCTGCGGGTCGCGGTTGTCCAGCGCATGGGCCGCGCGGCGCACCATCAGGCGGGCCGCCTCCAGCTCGGTGGCCATATCGGCCAGCTTGAACTGCAGGGCCTGGAAGTCCTTCAGCGGCCGCCCGAACTGGTTGCGGGTCTCCAGATAGGCCTTGGCGGTGTCGAGCGCGAACTGCGCCCCGCCCAGCGAGCAGGAGGCGATGTTCAGGCGCCCGCCGTCCAGTCCCATCATGGCGAAGCGGAAGCCCTCGCCTTCCTGGCCGATGCGGTTGGACACCGGCACGCGGCAATCATCGAAATTGACCTGGGCCGTCGGCTGGCTGTTCCAGCCCATCTTGCGTTCGTTGGCGCCGAAGGTGAGGCCCGGCGTTCCCTTCTCGACCACGAAGGCCGAGACGCCCTTGGCACCGTCGCCGCCGGTGCGGGCCATGACCACATAGACGTCCGACACGCCACCGCCCGAGATGAAGGCTTTGCCGCCGTTCAGCACATAGTGGTCGCCCTCCAGCCTGGCGCTGGTGCGCATGTTAGCGGCGTCAGAGCCCGAACCCGGCTCGGTCAGGCAATAGCTGGCGATCAGCTCCATGGTCGTCAGGCGCGGCAGATAGCGCTGGCGCAGATCCTCGGACCCGAACCGGTCGATCATCCACGAGGCCATGTTGTGAATGGTGAGATAGGCGGCCGTAGGGACGTCGCCATAGGACAGGGCTTCAAAGATGATCGAGGCATCCAGACGGCTCAGGCCGGTGCCGCCGACATCGTCCTGCACATAAATGCCGGCAAAACCCAGTTCAGCAGCCTGACGCAGCACATCGACCGGGAAGTGCTTCTTCTCGTCCCATTCCGCCGAATGCGGGGCAAGCTGTCCTTCAGCGAAGGCGCGCGCGGCGTCCTGGATGGCGATCTGATCGTCGCTCAGTGCGAAATCCATGCGCGATATCCTCCCATGCGGGGCAGAACCGCCCTCGCAACATCTTGCTGCCGGACGTGCCGCGCAACGCCATCGATGTCAACGGCGTCCAGGTGGCTCATCCTTCAACGCCCGAACCCGAAACACTGCCCCACCAGACCCTGTATCCTGAAATCCACTGTTACACGTTGTGTAGTGCCTGGAATGCCACAACCCCTTGATCATAGAGCGCATTGATCGCAGATCACGCCTCCGGAGGCGTCACCTTTTCGCATGCATAGTTTGAAGCTCGTCGCAGTTCTGTCTGCCGCAGTTGTCGGCCTCATCTCTGTTCCTGCCCATGCGGCCGGCGAGAGCGCGCTAGGCTATGGCGTCTGGCGCAATCCGAAGGACAATGTTCGGGTCGAGATCAAGAGCTGCGGGGCCACGACCTGCGGCGTGGTCGTCTATGCCAGCCCAAAGGCCCAGGCTGATGCGCGCAAGAGTGGCTACGACACCCTGATCGGCCAGCAGCTTCTGCGAGAATTTGAGCCCGTCGGAAATCGCATGATGCGCGGAAAGGTCTTCGTGCCCACCTTGCGGGTCACCCTGGTTGGCACCGCAGAGTTCCTTGACGCCCGGACGATGCACGCCAAGGGGTGCGTACTCGGCAAGCTGATCTGCAAGTCACAGATCTGGACCCGGGTCGAAACCGTCACGGCCAGCACGGGCCGCGCTCCCAGCTAGGCAGCCGCATCCGGCTCATCCCAACGATTTGCGGCCCATCCATCGCTGCCCGTTGCGGGCCCCAGCCTATCCAATGACAACAAGGCGCTTGATCCTGATCAAACCTCGCGGCAGCGTGTAGGTTTACGGCGTTTAGTTAGATGCCCGCAGAGGCATCGACTTTTGGCGAGGGCACGCGGCGGACCTCATGGGGTTCTCCGCCCAGGGAAGACGCGCATGACGGACACTTCTACGCTCGAGAGAGCGCCGCAAAAGTCGTCGATCGAGCATTTCGACGTGATCATCGTCGGGGCCGGAATTTCCGGTGTCGGCGGGGCTTACCACCTGACCCAGCAACGCCCGGGAACGCGCTTCGTCGTCCTCGAGGCGCTCGGCGACTTTGGTGGAACCTGGCGCAGCCATACCTATCCCGGCATCCGTTCCGACAGCGACCTCTATACCTTCGGATATCGGTTCAAGCCCTGGGTCGGACCACCGATCGCCAGCGCCGCCGAGATCCTGAAATACATGGGAGAGGTGATCGAGGACAACGATCTGGGCCGCCACATCCGCTATGGCCACAGGATCACCACAGCCCGCTGGTCCAGCCAGGACAAGCTGTGGTCGCTGGAGGTCACCCGCAGCGACGGAGCGGTTCTGCGCTTCACCACCAACTTCCTCTGGATGTGCCAGGGCTACTATCGCCAATTGCAGGGCTACACACCCCAATGGCCCGGCATGGCCGACTATGCGGGCCAGATCATCCATCCGCAGGAATGGCCCGAGGCCCTCGATTACAAGGGCAAGAAGGTCGTGGTCATCGGCTCGGGGGCCACGGCGGCGACCCTGGTGCCCGCCATTGCCGGGGACTGCAGCCACGTCACCCTGCTGCAGCGCTCACCGACCTATTTCGTCCCCGGGCGCAATGAGAACGACCTGGCCAATACCCTGCGTGAACTGCAGATCGACGAGACCTGGATCCACGAGATCGTCCGTCGCAAGGCCCTGTTCGACCAGGAAATGTTCACCCATCGCGCGGTCGCCGAGCCCGACGCGGTCAAGGCCGAACTGCTGGAGGGCGTGAAAGCCTTCCTCGGCGAAGACTTCGACATCGCCAAGCATTTCACCCCACACTACCGCCCCTGGCGCCAGCGGATCGCCTTCGTGCCGGACGGCGACCTGTTCCAGGGCATAGCCTCGGGCAAGGCTTCCGTGGTCACCGACGAGATCGAACGCTTTACCAGGACCGGGCTCCTTCTGAAATCGGGCGAACAGCTCGAGGCGGACATCATCGTCACGGCGACCGGCTTCAACCTGAATGTGCTGGGCGACATTGACTTCGCGATCGACGGCAAGCCGCTGAATTTCGCGGACACCGTCACCTATCGCGGCATGATGTTCACCGGCGTGCCCAACATGGCCTGGGTCTTTGGCTACTTCCGCGCCAGTTGGACCCTGCGAGCCGACCTGATCGCCGATTTCGTGTGCCGCCTGCTGTCCCACATGGAGGCCAAGGGGGCCAAACAGGTCAAGGTCGCGCTCCGTCCGGAAGACAAGGACATGCCGCTGTCGGGCTGGATTGATCCGGAAAATTTCAATCCGGGCTATCTGATGCGCGGCATGCATCTCTTGCCCAAGGCTGGCGACAAGCCAGAGTGGCGGCATACCCAGGACTATTGGCGGGAAAAGGATGACCTGCCGGCCATCGATCTGGACGAGGCCAGCTTCGTCTATTCCTGATCGCGCTGGGGCGCGGATGTGGCCGGATCCGGTGATCCGGTAGCGATCCCCGCCGTCAACCCCGAGCGGTTTCGAAGTCGCCTGCGGCGCGCTCCCCCTTGCCAATGGACCAGCCTGCCTCCAAGTCTGCTCACCCGTGGAGGCGCTAACCAAGATGCGTATGAGAATGTTCGGCGTGATTGCGGTCTCGGCGGCGCTTGGCCTGGCGTCCAGCCCTGCCGTGGCTGCCAGCGCCCCCGACAACGCCACGACCTATGGCGTGTGGCGCAACCCCAAGAACAGCGTCCATCTCGAGATCAAGGATTGCGGCGCAACAGCCTGCGGCGTGGTGGTCTGGGCCAGTGCTCATGCCAAGGCCGACGCCCGCAAGGGCGGTTCGGCCAACCTCGTCGGCCTGCAGCTCCTTCGGGACTTTGCGCCTGACAAGAACGGGGCATGGCGCGGCAGGGTCTTCGTGCCCGATCTCAACATGACCTTCGCCGGCACAGCTGAGGTACTGGACGCCAAGACCCTTAAGGCCAAGGGCTGCGTGCTGGGTGGCATACTGTGCAAGTCACAAATCTGGACACGGGTGGACCCGAGCTCGGTCATGGCTTCCTCGGTCAGTCCCTAGAACACGCCTTAAGGGCAGGTGTGGCTTGCCTCGCGGGCCCGACCGCGCGAAACCCTAGACCATGACCACGCCCCCGCTCGCCCCCTACCCCGCTACCCGCCTGCGCCGCGTTCGCCAGGCTGACTGGACCCGCCGCCTGGTCCGCGAGGCCGAGGTGCGCCCCTCCGACCTGATCTGGTCGATGATCGTGCATGAAGGCGAAGGCGTGATCCCGGTGGCTTCGATGCCGGGCGTTGAGCGCCTGAGCGTCAAGGAGGCCGCCAAGGCCGCTGTCCGGGCCCGTGACCTGGGCATCCCGGCCATCGCCATCTTTCCGCACATCGACGGGGCCCGGAAGGACGCCGCCGGCTCGATCGCCGCCGATCCCGACGGCGTCATCCCTCGCGCGGTCAAGGCCATGAAGGACGCCGCACCCGAAGTCGGCATCATGTGCGACGTGGCCCTGGACCCCTTCACGAACCACGGCCACGACGGCGTCGTCGAGGGCGGCAAGATCCTCAATGATCCGACCATCGAACGCCTGATCGAACAGGGACTGATGCAGGCGCAGGCCGGTGCCGATATCCTGGCCCCGTCCGACATGATGGACGGCCGCATCGGCGCCCTGCGCGCGGCGCTGGAAGGCGCGAACTTCCAGGACACCCTGATCATGTCCTATGCCGCCAAGTACGCCTCGGCCTTCTATGGCCCGTATCGCGACGCCATCGGCTCGGCCAAGCTGGCCGGCGGCCAGGGTGACAAGAAGACCTATCAGATGGACCCGGCCAACACCGAGGAGGCCATCCGCGAAGTCGCACTAGACATCGCCGAGGGTGCCGACATGGTCATGGTCAAGCCGGGCATGCCCTATCTGGATATCCTGCGCCGTCTGGTCGACGAGTTCCGCATGCCCACCTACGCCTTCCAGGTGTCCGGCGAGTACGCGATGATCAAGGCCGCCGGCATGAACGGCTGGATCGACGAGGAACGGGCCATCCTCGAAAGCCTGACCGCCTTCAAACGGGCCGGCGCGGCCGGGATCATCAGCTATTTCGCGCCCTGGGCGGCGGAAAAGCTGGGCTGATGCGGTTTGGTACGCTGAGATCAATCGCTCACAATCTGGGTGACTCTATCTCAACGGGGCTTGGCCTGCCGATAGGGCGCTACGGCTACGACATCTTTGAAGAAGCTAAGAACTCATCAGAAGGCTTCCTCGAAATCGACTTCATCGCGGGTGCCATATGCGGTGCCATGCCGTCGCCGGTCTTGTCCGACGCATTGTTGCAATACACTCGATGGCTTCATGAGCTGGCGGCAAAACACGGCGCAACGCTCGACGACTTCTCACGCCTGACGCTTCGCTTCGCGGACTCAAAGCCATACGGTCGACACTTCGTAGCCACTATCGCCAACCAACGTGGCCGATCTGCCGGCACAGTTTATGACGGCGCGGGCGGCCTCACATTGGCCAAGCTGGGTCCATGATCCAGCCGATCCTCGATATCGTCACCGCCGTCATCCACGACGATGCCGGCCGGATGCTGGTGGTCCGCAAGCGCGGCACGGCGATCTTCATGAAGCCCGGCGGCAAGCGCGAGCCGGGCGAGGACGACCTCACGGCCCTGGCCCGCGAACTCGACGAGGAACTGGGCTGCCGGCTGGTCGAGGCCACGCTGCTGGGACGGTTCGAGGCACCGGCCGCCAACGAGCCGGACCATCTTGTTCGCGCGGCGACCTATCTGGCCAAGGTCGAGGGCGAGATCGGAGTGCACGCCGAGATCGAGGAAATGGCCTGGATCGACATCGCCGCGCCGGGCGATATCCGTCTAGCGCCCCTGATGCGCGTGGTGCTGGCCGTCCTCTAGGCGCCGAGCGCCGCCGCCGCCAGTCGGGCTTGCAGAATACCCAGCGCCACCTCGCGCGCTCGGCCGGGCGGCTTGCCCAGCAGTTCGCCCAGCGGTGACCCAAACAGGCCGACCCCCAGCGCATAGGTCACACAGCCCAGAATGAAGTCGCCCATCACCTCGGCCGAGACGCCGTCGATCTGGCTGATGCGCGCGTCGATGACTTCCTGAACGGCCTCTTGAACGCCGGTCATACGAGACGCCTGTCCGGTAAGGGCCAGCCAGGCGGCCAGACGCGCCGCCCCTTTGGACTCGAAGGCGTCGAACAGGGCCCTCATGCCCTCGCCGGCAAAGGCCGCGCCCCGTCCCTCGCCGGTGGTGATGGCCAGTACGTCGTCGACCAATTGTCGGATCATCCGTTCCATCAGGGCGGTTTGCACGCCGTCGATCGACCCGAAGTGGTGCAGGACCGTGGCATTGGCCACACCAGCCCCCTTGGCCACCTCGACGAGCTTCAGGTCCTGCGGACCCGAGGCCAGAAGGATCGTCTCGGCGGCGGCCAGGATGTTGTCGCGCGAAGCCTCAGGCGAACGACGATGTCGCGTACGACACTGCGAATGCTCTATTGACATTTTTGTCGGTAACACCAATTGTAGCGTCAGGCTTGACCATACAAGCCCTATCCTGAGGCAGGACAGAACGCCATGGCTACCCAACGCAGCACTCCGGACGACGTTTCTGTCATCCCGCGCGATCTGCATTTTGACACCCAGGCCGCCAGCAAGGGCGCATGGCTCGGTGGCGATGTCGTCGGCACCGCCGTCTTCAACGCCCTGTCCCTGACCTTCCCAGATGGCGAGCGCCTTTTCATGGACGCCGTGCGCCACTATCGGCCCAAGCTTTCAGGCAAGCTGCTGGATGACGCCAAGGCCTTCATCACCCAGGAAGCCATTCACTCGCGCGAACATGTGGCGATGAACGGTGGCCTGGACCGCAGCCGCTATCCGGTCGCGGCGATCGAGGCCCAGGTGAAGGAGCGCACGGCCATGGTTCGCGGCCGGGGCCCGATGGCCATGCTCGGCGCGACGATCGCTCTGGAGCATTTCACCTCGATGATGGCCGACGCCTTCATGCGTGACGACGACCTGTTTGCGAATACCGACCCCGAGATGAAGCGCCTCTGGCAGTGGCATGCCCTCGAAGAGACCGAACACAAGGCCGTGGCCTTCGACGTCTTCCAGGAAGTCACCAGGCACTGGAAGCCACTGGACCGTTACAAGCTGCGTGTCAGGGTGATGGTTCTGATCAGCATCATGTTCACGCGCAACATCACGGTCTATGCCTCGGACCTGCTGGTCGCCGACGGCATGAAGCGCGGCGTCGCCCGCGCCAAGGTGTTGTGGTTCCTGTTCGGAACGCCGGGCCTGTTCCGCCGCTGCGGGCGGGAGTACCGGGCCTGGTATCGTCCGGGCTTTCATCCCTGGGACCACGACAATCGCGAGCGCCTGGCGGGCATGCGGGAGCAGTTCACCCCGGCCATGGCAGCGGAATAGAGGCTACAAAAGGTTGTCATCCCGGACGAGCGCATAGCGCGAAGATCCGGGACCGACGCATGAACTCGGCGCTTGGAGCGGTCTCGGATCTGCACCCGGCGTTCGCCGGGCTTGTCCGGGATGACAACCGATTGTGGTCTCGCGGGGCAACCCTGCCGGCTTGAGTATCCTAGCGCCCGCCTACCGCTCGGTCGCCTTCAGGAACGCGGCCAGCCTGTCCTTCCAAAGCACCGCCCAGGTGTGGCTGCCGTGCCCCCTGGTTTTTTCACTGATCGGCAGCAGCACGAACGTCCCGTTCTTCAACCGTTTGGCCTGGGCCTCGGCGATGCCCAGCTCCGGCGGATTGATGAAGTCGTCGGCCGAGTTGATCCACAGCACCGGCGCGGTGATGCTCTCCAGCTTCGGCGACGGATCATAGGTGCGGGAAGCCCCGACGGCATAGATCAGGTCATTGGCGTCCAGCGGCGGCAGCCGGGCGGCGAAGTAGTCGTCCACGGCCTTGTCAGCGGCCTCGCGGGTCGGGCTGGCGATCTGGGCGGGCAGCGGCGAGAGGCCGGCCACCATCAGCAGGCCCAGCGCCGTGCGCAGGCCTTCTTTCGGTTGCTCGACATAGGTCCCACCCTTCCAGGCCGGATCCTTGGTGATCGCGTCGATGAGCAGCTTGCGCCACATGCGATTGCGACCCGCGATCTCATTGGGCAGACAGGCAAAGGGGGCCATGGCGACAGCGAAGTCCGGGTATGTCTCCCCCCAGACGAAGCCGTGCATGCAGCCCATCGATGTCCCGAGCAGAAGGCGCAGGCCATCCACCTTCAGGCCCTGGGTCAGCAGCAGGTGCTGTGCCGCGACCATGTCGTCATAGTCGTACTGCGGAAAGCGCGCCTGCAGGCCGTCGCTGGGCTTGGACGACTTGCCATGGCCGATGCCATCCGGAAGGATCACATAGTATTTGGCTGGGTCCAGCAGGCCGCCGGGGACCAACAGCTCGTCGGCGAACTGGGGGCTCAGGAACTGCCTTCCCGTTCCGCCGGTGCCGTGCAGCAGCATCACCGCATTGGTCACTCGGCCACTGGCGTCGCGCCGGGGCTCTCCCAGTGTGGTGTAGTGCAGGCGAAGCTCCGGCAGCACTTCGCCAGTGCGGAACTTGAAGTCCCGGACAACGAAATCCCCCTCCTTCGGCGCGACGGCCGGTGCGGCTGCGGCCGGGGCTGCGAACGCGGCGAGAGCCGCGATAACGAGAGACAGACGGCGCATCAGCATGACTATGGCTCCAGTCTTGCCACGAGACTGGATGTATCCCAGCGGTTGCCACCCATGGCCTGGATCTCGGCATAGAACTGGTCGATCATGGCGGTGCCCTCAAGCTTGGCACCATTGCGGTGCGCTTCGGCCAGGGCAATCCCCAGATCCTTGCGCATCCAGTCGACGGCAAAGCCAAAGTCGAACCTGCCCTCGGCCATGGTCGCCCAGCGGTTTTCCATCTGCCAGGACTGGGCAGCCCCCTTGGAGATGGCTGCGAGGACGTCGTCGGTCGGCAGCCCCGCGCGCTTGGCGAAATGCAGGGCTTCGGCCACACCCTGGACCAAGCCGGCGATAGCGATCTGGTTGCACATCTTGGTCAACTGCCCGGAGCCCACCTCGCCCATGCGCCGGCAGGCCTTGGCATAGGCTGCGATAACCGGTTCGATGCGAGCGTACGCATCGGCGTCACCGCCGGCCATGATGGTCAGCTGCCCATTCACTGCACCCGCCTGTCCTCCCGACACCGGCGCATCAATGAAGAAACAGCCCGATTGCCTGGCCAGTTCCGCCATGTCGCGCGCGACCGTTGCGGATGTCGTGGTGTGGTCGACGATCACTGAGCCCTTCTGCAGGCCGGGCAGAGCTCGCGCCATGACGCCACGCACATCATCATCGTTGCCGACGCAGAGCACGACCAGTTCACAGCCTTCGACAGCGTCCTCGACCGTTTCGAAGGCCGCGCCGCCATGTTCGGCCGCCCAGCGATTCGCCTTGTCAGGACTGCGATTGAAGACGCTGACCTCGTGCCCGGCAGCCTTGAGATGACCCGCCATGGGGTAGCCCATCACGCCAAGGCCGATAAACGCCGTTTTCATACCAAGCACTCCCCGAAGACCCTGCGATTTCACCTGCTCACGCCCGCTTCGCAACCCCATCTTAACGTCCGCAGGGCAACTTCCGTGGAACAGGGTTAAGCAGGCTTAAGCACGATGGCCGTCAGCGGCGAAGCGCCTATTGTCATCAAGAAGGTCAAGAAGGTGGTCGGCGGCGGCCACCATGGCGGCGCATGGAAAGTCGCCTACGCCGACTTCGTGACCGCCATGATGGCCTTCTTCCTGCTGATGTGGCTGCTCAACTCCACCAGCCCGGAGCAGAAGCAAGGCATCGCCGACTACTTTGCCCCGGCCAGCATCTCGTCCACGACCAGCGGATCGGGCGGCATTCTTGGTGGCACATCGCTCGGCGATGACGGGGCCAAGGCCGATGGCAAGATGTCGGTCGTCGAGCAAATGGCACCGGAAGCCCCTGACCACACCAACAAGGATGGGCAGAGCTCAACGACCGCCAGCCTCGACTCCGCCAGCGAGGAAGCGCTCCGCGATGCCCTGGCCAAGAAGGAACAGGACAGTTTCGCCTCGGCGGCACAGTCCCTGCGTCAATCCCTGCAGGAAATGCCGGAACTGGCCGAACTGTCCAAACAGATCATGATCGACCAGACCCCTGAAGGCCTACGCATTCAGCTGATCGACCAGGAAGGCCGCTCGATGTTCAAGGAGAACTCGAAGGAGCCCAATGACCGCGCCAAGATCCTGCTGCGCGCCGTCGCCAAGATCATCACCCAGCTGCCCAACCGGGTTACGGTCTCGGGCCACACGAGTGCCAATGCGCTGGGGAGAAAGAGCGACAGCGACTGGTCGCTCTCGGCCACCCGCGCCGACGCCGCTCGCTTGGTGCTCCGCAATGCCGGGGTCAATGACGACCGGATCTATCAGGTCTCCGGCAAGGCCAATTCCGAGCCGCTCTATGCGGACGACCCCACCCTGGCCGGCAACAGGCGGATCTCGATCGTCCTGCTCCGTGAAAAGCCGGTTCTGCCCGATGGGTTGTGACCGTATGCCGCTCACGAGGCTCGCGACGCTTGCACAAGCGCTCGCGGCGCCCCCTAATCATCTGACGGCTAAGAGCCGCTGAAAAGGGGACGGACGCTTCCGTGACGCAGCATTTTCCGACGCGACAGCTTCGGTTCTTCCTCACGGCTCCGACCCCCTGCCCCTATCTGCCGGGCCGGGAAGAACGCAAGGTGTTTGCGCACCTCCCTCTCTCGGATGGACCCACCGTCAATGACAGTCTGACCCAGGTCGGCTTTCGTCGGTCGCAGAACATCGCCTACCGGCCCGCCTGCGAAACCTGCCGCGCCTGTCAATCCGCTCGTGCACCGGCTGGGGACTACGTCTTCTCCCGGTCAGAGCGGCGGGTACTCGCCCGCAATGGCGATCTGGAACGCCACCTGGTCGAGTCTGAAGCGACCCTGGAACAGTTCGAGCTGCTCCGGCGGTACCTCCTGACCCGACATGCCGCCGGCGGCATGGCTGAAATGACCTGGCCCGACTATGTGGCCATGGTCGAGGACACGGCGGTCCGAACCCATCTGATCGAGTATCGTCGCAAGTCACAAGACCGCGGACCCGGCGACCTGATCGCATGCGTCTTGGTCGACGTGCTCGCGGACGGCCTATCGCTGGTCTACAGCTTCTACGATCCGGACCTCATAAAACGAAGCCTGGGATCGTTCATCATTCTGGATCATCTGGTCCAGGCTCAGCAGTCGGCCTTGCCCTATGTCTATCTGGGCTACTGGGTCCCGGGCAGCGAGAAGATGGCCTACAAGGCCCGCTTCTCGCCTCTTGAGATCCTCAAGCCCGGTGGCTGGGCCCTGATGTCCGCCCGCGAACGCGGTGCCCGCTCGCCGCGCTCCATGACTCTGTTGCGCGACGCCGGTGATGACGAGCTGAACATGAGCGATGCCCAGCCCGCCATCCTGCAGGAAATCTAGAGCGCTCAATCACTAGCGGGCAAAGCTGACTCCGCCATCAACCGTAACAGCGCCGCCCATCACATAGTCCCCCGCGCGCGAGGCCAGATAGATGGCTGCGCCGGCCATGTCTTCTTCTGAGCCGATACGGCCAGCGGGAATGGCCTTGGCCACCGCGTCGGCATGGTCGCGAGCGACCTTGTTCATGTCCGAGGCGAAGGCACCAGGCGCGATGGCCGACACCGCAATATTGTCGGCAGCCAGGCGCAGGGCCATGCGCTTGGTCATGTGCAACAGACCCGCCTTGGACGCCCCGTAGGGATAGGTCTCGTCCCGGGTCACTGACTGGCCGTCGATGGAGCAGATATTGATCACCTTGGCCACCCGGTCCTGGGCGGCAGCGCGTAGCGGAGCGATCAGAGCCTGGGTCAGGAAGAACGGGGTCTTCATGTTCAGGTCGACCGTCTTGTCCCAGCCGCTTTCCGGAAACTCGTCGAAGGCCGCGCCCCAGGCCGCACCGGCGTTATTGACCAGAATGTCGAGCTTGTCCTCGCGTTCCCTGATCCGCGACGCCAGGCCTTCAATGCCTTCCATGGTCGAGATATCGCCCGGCAGCGAGACGCATTCGCCGTATTGGCTCAGGTCTTCAGCGGCGGCGTCGCAGGCAGCGGCCTTGCGGGCAGTGATATAGACCCGCTTGGCACCATAGGTCAGGAAGCCCTTGGCGATCATCGCGCCGATACCGCGCGAGCCGCCGGTCACGACCGCAACGCGGCCTTCGAGCGAGAAAAGGTTTTGCATGGTCAGGTCCTTCAGAAGCCGCGCTTAGCGGCCAGCGCGCCGAGACGCCCGGTGATGTCGTGAAACTGGCTCACGGTTTCGTCGATGATCTGCTTGGCCGTCTTGACCTCATCGATCAGGCCGACGGTTTGGCCCGCCAAGGCGGGGGCCGCTTCCATGTCGCCGCCAAAATAGACCCCCAGGATGCCCTTCAAGGCGTCCGGTGGCATCAGGCCTTCGTCATGGATGGTCTTGGTGCGCTCAGATTTCAGGGCGCGAATGCACGGACTGGACTTCTTGTTGAGGATCCAGGTGCCGGTCTCCTTGCTGCCCGTGATGGCGGCCTTGTAGTTCTCGTGCACCGGGCTTTCGGCGGAGCTTACGAACCGGGTGCCCATCTGAATCGCTTCGGCCCCCAGGGCGAAGGCGGCCGCCATGCCGCGGCCATCGCAGATTCCGCCGGCCGCGATCAGGGGAACATCAACACGGGCCCGAATGGCCTGCAGCAACACCAGGGTCGAGACTTCTTCGGGGTTCTTGAAGCCACCGCCCTCAGCGCCTTCGACCACCAGGCCGTCGATGCCCGCTTCGGCGCATTTGACTGCCGCGTCCACCGTCGGCACGGCGTGATAGACGACGATGCCGGCGTCCTTCAGCGGGCCGATGAACTTGGCCGGGCTGCCCGCCGAGGTAGTGACGAACTTGACCCCGCTCTCGCAGACGAACTTCAGCATCGAGTCGTCGCGCAGGAACATGATGGGCAGATTCACGCCGAACGGCAGGCCCGCCTCGGCCATCTTGCGGATCTCGGCCTTGCAGGTTTCGGTCTCGCCGGACGAGGTCTCGATGATCCCCAGCCCGCCGGCCCGCGACACCGCCGAAGCCAGGGGATAGCGGGCGATCCAGCCCATCGGAGCCTGAACGATGGGATATCTTGCACCCGTATGGGCCAGAACGCGGTTCATTGTCGTCTCGCTCATGGGATCAGCAGCACCCGGCCCACGGCCTGGCGGCTCTCGATATAGGCGTGGGCGGCGGCGGCTTCCGAAAGCGGGAAGGTCTTGTCGATGATCACCTGCAGTTCACCGCGCGAGGCTTCATCGATCAGGGTCTGGATCATGTCGTGGACGCGGTCGGTCATGATCTCGGCGCCCAGGAAAACGCCCGAAAGCCGCCGGTTGCCACCCATCAAAGATGAGACATCCACCATCATGGGCTCGCGCCCGGCATTGCCGACCAGCGAAACCCGGCCGCGATAGCCCAGCGATCCCAGGCTGGCTTGCAGGGTCGCTCCGCCCACCGGATCAACCACCAGGTCGACGCCTTTGCCGCCCGTGAGCTTCATCACCTGCTCGACCGTGTCGTCGCGGCTGTAATTGATCCCATTGTCGAGGCCAAAGGCCTTCAGGCGCTCGAGCCGCGCGTCGCTGGAGGCAGTGGCCAGCACTGTCGCCCCGGCCCGCTTGGCCAGCTGGATGGCGGCAATGCCAAGGGCGCTCGCCCCGGCCTGGATCATCACGGTCTCGCCGGCCTTCAACTGGCCGTGACCAAACAGGCACTCATGGGCCGTGCCGAACGGCACCGGAATGGCCGAGGCCTTGAGAATGTCGAAGCCATCCGGGATCGGCCAAGCGTTACGGGCCGGAACCGAGCGCAGTTCGGCGTGCGAGCCAAAGGCGTTCACGGTCACGACTTTCTGGCCGACCTTCAGGTGAGTGACGCCAGCGCCGACCTCGACGATCTCGCCGGCCGCCTGGTAGCCCACGATATGCGGGCTACCCGCCATCTGACCGCCGCCACGATTGAGGGTGTCGCCCCCTTCGATGCTGACGGCTTCAACCCGGATCACCACGCCAGAAGCATGGCAGGCCGGATCGGCGACATCCTCATAGCGCAGTACGTCCGGCGAACCGGTTTCGTAATAGACGGCAGCCTTCATGGCGCTCACTCCCCAACCATCTTTTTATTGTTTTAATTCAGTTATTTTGACGGCTTGACCAAAGCCGAATAGACAAGCTGCTGGCTGATATCATCGAGATTGCGCAGGGCCGGGTTACCGTCCTTGTTGAGGATATGGATCATGCCGAGGAAGAAGAGGTCATTCTTCGGGTCGATCCAGAACCAGGTGCCGGCCGCGCCTCCCCAGCTGATCGTCCCCTCGCCTGCCGGTGTGCCGGCCTTGGCAGGATCGGTAATGACCATGAAATCCAGACCAAACCCCTGGCCACGACCGTTTGTGAACGAGCCCTCCTTGCCCGTCATGATGTCGTCGTTCAGATGGTTCGAACCCATCAGCTTGATGGTGCTGGGCGACAGAATGCGCGCACCGTCCAGCTCACCGCCGTTCAGGATCATCTGCGAGAAGCGCGCATAGTCAGCACTGGTCGAAACCAAGCCCCCCGCCTCCCGAAGCCACAACGGGCGGCTTGCTGATGTCCAGGACCATGAACCCTTCAGCCGGGACCAGCTTCTGAGCCTTGGGAGCCCAGACATAGAGCGAGGCCATTCGATCGGCCTTCTCGGCCGGCAGATAGAATCCGGTATCGACCATCTTCAGGGGTTCGAAGATGCGCGTCCGCATGAAGTCGGCCAGGGTCAGGCCCGACAGCTTTTCGACCAGATAGCCCTGGATATCGACCGAAGCACTGTACTTCCACTGCGCGCCGGGTTGGCCGATGAGCGGCAGGGCCGCGATCTTCTCGATGAACTCCTGGCCTGTCTTGCTGCCCAGAACGCCCGTCGAGACATAGGCCTTGTCGACAGGGTTATCGGGGACAAGCCCGTAGGCGAACCCGCCGGCGTGACTCATGATTTCGCGCATCGTCGGAGGGCGATTGGCCGCTTCGGTGATGAAGGTCCCGTCCGGATTCTGCCCCTTGTAGACACGCAGATTGGCGAATTCGGGGATGTATTTGCTGACCGGGTCGTCGAGGCGCCACTTGCCCTCTTCGTACAGCATCATCATGGCCACGCCGGTCACCGGCTTGGTCTGGGAATAGATCCGGAAGATCGTGTCCTGGGTCATGGGCGGGCCTTCGAAGCCCTTCTTGCCATGGACTTGGAAGGCAACGACCTTGCCGTGTCGAACCACCATGGTCGTGACGCCGGGCAGATGGCCCTGATCCACGAGCGCCTGCATGCTGGCGTCGAGACGCTTCAGCCGCTCACTGGAAAAGCCGACACTTTCTGGCGATGCGCTGCCAAGGGTGACAGCCGGGCCACTCTTTGGAGCTGCCTGCAGCGGCGCGGCGAGCGCCAGAAAACCGACCGCAACAGCAGTCCCGAACAGCCGACCCAAAGTCATCCTGCGCATTCCTCGAACACTTGTTTGAAGCGACCTTAAGGTGAATTGCTGCGGTTGCGCAGCCAGTTTTTCTAGGTCTGCAAAGCCTGCTCGCCGACAAGGTCGGGGAGCAGGCCAATGCCGCTACTCGACCGCGAACGTCAGGCCCGCATAAGCCTGCAGTCGGGAAACCAGCCTGCCCTGCAGGGCCGCACCGGGGGTCCAGATCCCGCCGGCAACCTCGGTTGCCTCGGTCACCAGGCAGATGGCCGACTCGGCGATCATCTTCGATGTCGAGCCGTAGCCGGGATCCTTGTCGCCCTTGACGCTGGCCCGGACCTGCCGGCCGTCTGCGGCAATGCCCAGGAACAGCACGTCATAGAACCCGGTCTCGCGCTCTTCCTTGCTGGGCCCTTCGCCGGGCTTGGGGCCACCTTCGCCACCGAGCCCCCCGCCTGAGGCCGCGATCATCTGGGCGATCTGTTCGCCCTGTTCGCCGGGCCCGGTCAGCATCATCTCGTCATAGACGAAGTCGGCACCATAGGCCTGGCCCAGCAGGGCGTTTGAGCGGTGGACATTGCGGGTATTGATCGCCGCCATCACGAAGGGCGCAGCCCATACGCCCAGATCCTCGTCCAGCATGGGCTTGTTGCCTGACGGCTGGGCCGGCCCTTCGAAGCCGGGAACCAGGGCGAACGGGTTCTTGAGCAGGGCCACCAGCGCAGGATCGCGCGCAGCGGCGGCCATGGTTGCCTTCAGGCTGGCCGCAGTACCGCCCGAGAAGCCGCCCTTCATGCCCCGCACCCGACCCTTCACGCGTGGGACCGGACCGCCCAGGGTCTTGCCGGCCTCCTGCTGCAGGAACCAGACGCCCAGTTCGAAGGGGATGGAGTCGAAGCCGCACGAGAAGACGATCCGGGCACCGGTCTTCTTCGCCGTCGCCTCATGGGCGTCAATCATCTGGCGCATCCAGGCCGGCTCGCCACAGAGATCCAGATAGTCGGTGCCGGCTGCAGCACAGGCCGCGACCAGGGCCGAGCCATAGAGCTGATAGGGACCGACCGTGGTCAGGACAGCCTTGGTCCGACGAACCATGGCGTCCACCGAAGCGGGATCATCAGCGTTCGCCACGACCAGGGGCGTATCGGCCGGCGCGCCGATCTCGTCACGGACCGCAGCCAGCTTTTCGAGGCTCCGCCCTGCCATGGCCCAGCTGATCTTGCCGCCGACTCCATACTGCCGGGCCAGATACTCAGCCACAAGCCGGCCGGTGAAGCCGCTCGCGCCGTAAACGATGATGTCGAAGTCTGCTGCCGGGTTCATGCACCCCTCCCAAATGTCTTTGGTGAGGAGCATGACTGGGTCCACACCATCATGCAAACATGTGTTTGAACTAGTCGGCCTTCAGCACGCGTTCGATGCGGCGGTCCGGCACGAACCAGATCACCGCCACAGCCACATAGCAGCCGACAGCCACCCAGGAATTGACGAAGGCCAGGCCGATCCCTGCGACGTAGAGCGCCAAGGACAGCTTGCTCTTGTAGTCCTTGCCAAAGGCCAGGGCGAGTTTCGACTCCGCGCCCTCGTGCCTGGTCAGCAGTCGGGCCAGCAGCATGAAGGCCAGGGCGCACATCAGCATCACGCCGCCGTAAAGCGCTACAGGAATGGACGCGAAATGGTTCTCGCCCATCCAGGCGGTGACGAACGGCACCAGCGACAGCCAGAACAGCAGGTGCAGATTGGCCCACAGGATCGGGCCGGTGACCGAGGTCACTGCATGCAGCATGTGATGGTGATTGTTCCAGTAGATGCCGACATAGATGAAACTCAGCACATAGCTGAGAAACACCGGGACCAGTGGCTTGAGCACCGCCAGTTCGGCACCGTGGGGAACCTTGAGCTCCAGCACCATGATGGTGATGATGATGGCCAGAACGCCATCACTAAAGGCTTCAAACCGTCCCTTGCCCATGTCCGCCCTATTGGTCTGGCTGTTCCAGAGCCTGATAGACCAGCGTTCGGGTTGTGGCGTCCAGACCCGGACCAACACCGCCCAACCGCTGAATCATGCCGATGAAGAAGAGATCGTTCGTCGGATCTATCCAGAACCATGTGCCGGCGCTGCCGCCCCAGCTGATGGTACCAGGTCCGACCGGCGCGCCTGACGCCGCAGGGTCGACCGCCACGGCGACATCCAGGCCATAGCCCATGCCGGCGGCAAACGGGAACGGCTTCTGGGAGGGATGGAGAACGCCGGTCGTACCATTGGTCGTCACGGTGAAACTGGGCGGCAGATGATTGAGCCGCATCAGGGCGACGGTCTCGGGCTGAAGGATGCGGGTCCCGTCCAACTCTCCGCCGTTCAGGATCATCTGGGAGAACCGGGCGAAATCATAAGCCGTCGAGACCAGCCCGCCCCCGCCGGAAGGTGCCGCTGGCATTTTGGTCACATCGCGCCACGCCCCCTCAATGGCTGGCGTGAGCTTGCCCGTCGCGTCGGCATCGTAGAGGGCAGCCAAACGGTCGAGCTTCTCCGCAGGAACGTAGAAAGCCGTGTCGTTCATGCCCAAGGGCGCAAAAATGCGCTGCTGCATGAACGCGGGAAGGGTCTGGCCGGAAAGCTTTTCAACAATATAGCCTTGGATGTCCGCAGCGACGCTGTAGCGCCACAAGCTGCCGGGCTCGGCGAACATGGGCAGGTCGGAAACCTTGCGGACCAGTTGATCTAGCGACTCTGACTGCAGCACCGAGGCGCGGAAATAGGCCTGATCGGCCGGACTGGAGGGATCATCGGCAATGCCATAGGCGAACCCAGCAGTGTGGGTCATCAGTTCGCGCATGGTCGGCGGCCGCGAGATCGGTGTCAGGACCGCCCGCCCCTCGGCGTCCATCTTGGCCACCCGCAGATTGGCGAATTCAGGAACATACTGGCTGACCGGGTCATCCAGCTTCCACTTACCCTCTTCATAGAGGATCATCATCGCGACGCCGGTGACCGGCTTGGTTTCAGATCGAATGCGGAAGATCGCATCGACCGGCATGGAGTCGCCCGATTCCAGGCCGCGCTTGCCGAAGCTGGAAGCCTGGATGACCTTGCCATGACGCGCCAGCAGGGTGACGGCTCCGGCAACCTGACCGGTGTCGACCATGGCCTGCATGGCGTCGTCCAGCTTCTTGAGCT
Organism: Caulobacter henricii; assembly: GCF_001414055.1. Lineage (GTDB taxonomy): Bacteria > Pseudomonadota > Alphaproteobacteria > Caulobacterales > Caulobacteraceae > Caulobacter > Caulobacter henricii. The sequence continues at coordinate 2,166,918 of NZ_CP013002.1, forward strand.
TGATGGACGAAAAGCCGACCGTCTCGGGCTTTACGATCGGCAAAGGCGCGGCAGCGGCCCCGCCGACAGCGGCGGCGCAGCCGAGCAGGCCGGCGACAAATCCGATCGCCTTCCGCTTCAGCTTGCCGCCGGTCATTTCGGTTTGAACCGCTTGGAGGTCGGGAACCCCTTGGGCGCCAACTTGCCAGCGCTGGCCCGGCGGCCAACAAAAGCCTGCCAGTCGGTCCAGTCGCGGCGACGGCCGGCGGAGTCGATCCAGTAACCGCCGGTCTCAGCGTTGAAGGACAGAGCGTCGCGCAGGCCGCCCTCGCGATAGGCCTGCAGCTTCACACCCTTGCCGCGCGGCATTTCCGGCAGCTCTTCCAGCGGGAAGATCAGGATCTTGCCGTTGTCGCCGATCACGCCCAGCTGATCGCCGACGGCTTCCAGGCAAAAGGCCGCGCCGGCAGCGTCGACGGTCAGGACCTGCTTGCCGGCCTTGCGATTGGCGAGCGCTTCTTCCTCGGGCATCAGGAAGCCATAGCCGAGCTTCGAGGCCAGAATGCGTTTGCGGCCGGCCTTGAACGGGAAGACGTCAAGGATCTTCACCTTGTCGTCCAGCTCGATCATCATTCGCAGCGGCTCGCCATGGCCCCGGGCGCTCGGAAGCTTGTCACAACCGATCGTGAAGAACCGGCCATCACTCGAGAAGATCAGCAGCTTGTCTGTGGTCTCGGCCGGAACCAGGAAGCCGAGCTTGTCGCCCTCCTTGAACTTCAGTTCGGACGGATCCTCGATCTTGCCCTTGGCCGCCCGGATCCAGCCCCGGTCCGACAGGATGATGGTGATCGGTTCACGGACGATCAGCGCTTCAATGGCGGCGTCAGCGTCAACCAGCGGGGCCTCGGCAAAGATGGAGCGGCCGAGGATCCCGTTCTGGCGAGGCTTGTCCAGCGGGTGCTTGATTTTCAGCAGGGTGGCCCGAACCTCCCGCAGGCCAGTGCCGACCAGTTTCCACTGCAGCTGGTCGCTGGCCAGCATGGCCATGATGCCGTCGCGCTCTTCCATCAGCTCGGCGTGTTCGCGGCGGATCTCCATCTCTTCCAGCTTGGCCAACTGGCGCAGGCGGGTGTTGAGGATGGCATCGGCCTGGATATCCGACAGCGCAAAGGTCGAGATCAGCTTCTGCTTGGGCTCGTCCTCGTAGCGGACGATGCGGATCACCTCGTCCAGATTGAGGTAGGCGATCAGCAGGCCGTCCAGGATGTGCAGACGGGCTTCGATCTTGGCGAGGCGGTGCTTGGCCCGGCGGGTCAGCACCTCGCGTCGGTGAGTCAGGAAGGCCATCAGGGCCTGCTTGAGTCCCATCACACCCGGGGTGCCGCGCGCGTCCAGCACGTTCATATTGACCGGGAAGCGGCTCTCGAGTGCCGAGAGCTTGAACAGGCTCTCCATCAGAACTTCGGGTTCGACGTTCTTGGACTTGGGCTCAAGGACAAGACGAATGTCCTCGGCGCTCTCGTCGCGAACGTCGCCCAGCAGGGCCGCCTTCTTGCTCTCGATCAGATCGGCCAGTTGTTCGACCAGATCCGACTTCTTCACCTGGTAAGGGATTTCGGTGACGACGATCTGGTAGGTGCCGCGACCGGTGTCTTCCTTCTCCCACTTGGCCCGCACGCGAACGCCGCCACGGCCGGTCTCGTAGGTTTCGAGCAGGGAATCGCGTGGCTCGACAATGACGCCGCCGGTCGGGAAGTCGGGACCTGGAATGCGCTCCAGCAAGTCGGCGGTCGTCGCTTCCGGGCGGCTCAACAGCAGCAGGCAGCCGTCGATCAGCTCGGCGGCGTTGTGCGGCGGGATCGAGGTGGCCATGCCGACCGCGATACCCGACGAGCCGTTGGCCAGCAGGTTGGGGAAACCCGACGGCAGAACCACCGGTTCCTCATCCTGACCGTCATAGGTGGGCCGGAAATCGACCGCGTCCTCGTCAATGCCGTCCAGCAGCAGAGTCGCCGCCGTGGTCATCCGGCATTCCGTGTAGCGCATGGCGGCGGCGTTATCGCCGTCGATATTGCCGAAATTGCCCTGACCTTCGACCAGCGGGATGCGCTGGGCGAAGTCCTGAGCCAGACGCACCAAGGCGTCATAGATCGACTGGTCGCCGTGCGGGTGGAAGTTACCCATGACCTCGCCCACCACCTTGGCGCACTTGCGGGCGGCGGCCTCGGGGTTCAGACGCATGTTGTTCATCGCGTAAAGCACGCGACGGTGAACGGGCTTCAGCCCATCGCGCACGTCCGGCAGGGCCCGCGAACTGATCGTCGACAGGGCATAGGCCAGATAGCGGCGCGACAGGGCCTCGGTCAGAGGCTCGTCAAGGATGCGGTCGCCGTCGCCAGGACCGCCGGGGGGAAGGACAGGTTTGTTCATGAGGAGGAATCGTTACCGGGACCGCACCCTAGCAGAGATCCCTCCCCCGATTCGATGGCCTAGACGGTCGCCAGACGCGGATTTCCAGCCTCGACCGCCAGCTTGGCCCGCGTGGTCAGCTTGCCGTCACGGCGGGTGATGGCGTCCAGCACCTTGAACTCCGTCGTCCAGCGCTCCGGCGTCACGTCACAGATGGCGTAGCCGCGCTGGGCGTTGTTGAACTTCAGCTGCGGATTGACCGCCTGTATCTTCGCCATGTCCTCGCGCTGGTCGACACCATCACCGCTGGAGGAGATCGAGGTAACGACGAACTCGGTCCCGATCGGCGCGCCCTCGGGATGGGCCCCGTCCAGATGCAGCTCGCCGGCATAGTTCTGGTGTTCATCGCCGGTCAGCACGATCGGATTGGCGATCTTTCGATCACGGATCTGCTTCAGCAGACGATTGCGCGGGGTGCGATAGCCGGCCCAGGAGTCCGGATTGACCGCCGAGCCCGCACCGGCATCACGATCAAGGTCCATGACCATGATCTGCTGTGCCAGCACATTCCAGCGCGCCTTTGATGCCGAGAGGCCGTCGACCAGCCATTTCTCCTGCTGCAGGCCAAGCACCTCGGCCTTGACGGCCTCGATCTCGGCGCAGGTCCCGAACCTGTCGCCGCAGGGCTGGTTGCTGCGGAACTGACGGGTGTCGAGCAGGTTCAGGTCCATCAGGCCGCCGAAGCTGGCGCGGCGGTACAGCTGGATTGTGGTTCCAACCGGAAAGCTGCTGGGCCGCAGCGGCATGTTTTCGAAATAGGCCTGGACCGCCGCCTGGCGGCGCAGGTTGAACACCTTGGGATCAACGCCGTCCTGGTCCAGATCAGTGACCCAGTTGTTGTCGATCTCATGGTCGTCCCAGACGACAAACCAAGGTGCAGCGGCGTGGGCGGCCTGCAGGTCGGCGTCCATCTTGTACTGGGCATAGCGGCGGCGATAGTCGTCGAGGCTGTAGATCTCGCCGCCGAAGTGCTGGCGAACATTCTCGACCGGACCCCTGGGGCCGTTCCAGACGCGGTTGCCGCGACCTTCATAAATGTAGTCCCCGTAGCAGAATACGAAGTCGGGGTTGTCCTCGGCCAGGCGGCGGTGGGCGGTGTAATAGCCCTGCTCGTACTGCTGGCAGCCGGCGATAGCGAAGCGGACCCGATCGACGGTCGCGCCGGGGGCCGGCGTCGTGCGGGCCCGCCCCGTCAGGCTGCGTTCCCTGCCGGCCACGAAACGGTACCAGTAGTCACGCCCCGCCTCCAGGCCGCCGACCTCGACATGGACCGCGTGGCCGAGTTCGGGCATGGCGACCGCAACGCCCTTGGCGACCATCGTTCTGAAGCCGGCATCGGTCGCTACTTCCCACGATACCTCCACCGGTTGGCTGGGCATGCCGTGGCCAATCTCGAACGGCTCCGGTGCCAGGCGCGTCCAGATCACGAAACCGTCCGGCTGCGGATCACCAGAGGCGACACCGAGCTGGAAAGGGTAGATCCGAAAAACAGGCTGGGCCAAGGCCCGGCCACTGAGCAGCGGGATCGACAGCGCGGTGGCCGCAAGACCGCCGAAGGTCGCCAGGGCGCGTCGGCGGGACAAAGCATATCGATCAAGCAGGATGGACATCGACGACTCCTTGCACGGGCCTTGGCGTTATCGCGGCATTGTGACGGTTCTTAAAGCCGCCCTGCTTCGTTCAAGCGGTCCAGAAGCCACTGCCGCGTCGGCGGGAGTGGCCGGTTCAGCGGGCCGAACACAAACTGTTCGAGGAAATGACCGGTGATCTCCAGCCCCGCCTTGACGTCGCCTTCCGCCAATCCGCCCTGGGCCGACAAAAGGAAGGGCGGGAGCGGCAACAGCTTGTCCTTGTAGGGCTCACCAGCCGCGCGGCTGACGGCACGGCCGGTGCGGGGACTGACATAGATAAGGTCATCGAACGAGCCGGTCGCCGCGCATTTGGAGAGATCCAGGCCAAAGCCCAGTTCCTGCAGCAATCCGGCCTCGTAGCGCACATAGACTGCGGGCCAGATGTCCGGGATCTGCAGCACGTTGATCAGGGCCTCCAGGGCATGAAAGGCCCCAGGGTGCGCCTCGCGCTCGGGTAAGGCCCCGGCCGCCAATGAGGCGGCCGATGACAGGCCGGCAAGGGCCAGGGGATCGTCAAACAGCGCCGCCACGCCCTCGCCCATCGGCTCAAGGCTGGCCGCGCCCAGCTGCTCCGACGCCCGGGCACGGTATCGGGCGATCACCCGGGAGCCGGGCTGCAAGAAGGGCTTCATTCGACGCGAGGCAGCACCGGCCACGTGTGCCGCGAACTTTCCGCGCTCCAGGGTTAGAAGCTCGATGATGGCGCCCGTCTCGCCATGAAGACGAGCGGAAAGAACCAGAGCCTCGTCTTCCCATTCCATCTAGGTTGGTGTCCCCCAAGCCACGACCTTCTCCAGCACCGGCCGCCAATCAGGCTCGACCGGCAGGCCGATCACATCGCGCAGGGTCATTTCGAGCTCATCCACCGAAAGGTCGCGCTGCTCGACCAGAGCACCGGTTTGGTCACGATGAGTCAGGCGATTGTTTTTCAGGGCAAAACGCGCGGTCGGCGTCGTGCGCCCGACCGTCATGCTGAAGGTGAAGTGCGAGGACGGGTGGGTATAGGTAAAGAAGTTGACCTGTTCGTAGTCGACGTCGGCCCAGCCCCCCTGAGCCACCTGATAGAGCGGTGCCCAATTGCCCGACAGATTGGCCTGAACCTGCCGCTCGGCCACGCCGTCTTGGCCGGCGTCGATGATACGGAACTGGCCATTGGGACTGTCCTGAACCTCGTGGGAAAACAGGCGCAGCGGCGCAGTCAGCACGCAGCCGCCAAAGCCGGCGTCGGCCAGCCAGGTTTCACCGTCGATATCCACGCCCAGCACCATGTGCGAGCGGGGTCGGGGCGGCGCGCCGACCGGTGCCATCCAAAGCACCCGGGCCATCAGACCCTCGACCTTGAAGCCCACAGCGGTCAGCACCCGCTTGAGCAGTCCGTTCTGCTCGTAGCAGTAGCCGCCACGCCCGGCGGCAATCAGCTTGGCGTCGATGACCGCAGGATCGATCGAAACGCCCCGCCCCATCAGCACGTCCAGGTTCTCGAACGGTATGGCGTCGGGGTGCTTCTGGGTGATGGCGCGCAAGACAGCCAAGGTCGGCTCTCGCGGGCCGCTAAAGCCGATCCGCGCGAAATAGGCATCGAGGTCAACGGCCGGAACGGTCGATGAAAAGACGTTGTCGATCTTGCTCACTGGGGGCGATATTCCCGGTATGTTCTCAATCCTAGGGACAGCCTGACGACGCTGAAGTCAAGCGCCGCGCCCGTCGAAACGAGCGCGGCCCGCCACATCAGACGTCGAAGTCCAGTCCCATGTCGTTGAAGATGCCCCGCTCTTCGGCCCAGTTTTCCTTGACCTTGACGTGCAGGAACAGGTGCACCTTGCGATCCAAGATGTCGCACAGCTCCTCGCGTGAGGCCTGGCCGATCCATTTCAGAGTCTGACCGCCCGCGCCCAGCACGATGGCGCGCTGGCCGTCGCGTTCGACATAGATGGTCTGCTCGATACGGGCGCTGCCGTCGGCGCGTTCCTCGAAGGCCGTGGTTTCCACCGACGCGGCGTAGGGCAGCTCCTCATGGACGCGCAGATAGATCTTCTCGCGGGTGATCTCGGCGGCCAGCAGACGAGCCGGCAGATCGGCAGTCTGGTCTTCGGGATAGAGCCACGGGCTCTCGGGCATCAGGCCCGCAAGGCGTTCCAGCAGATCATCAACGCCAGCGCCGGTGGCGGCGCTGATCATGAACACTTCGGAATAGACCCCCGTGTCGAACAGTTCCTTGGTCACGGCCAGGAGGGTGTCACGCTTGACGCCGTCGATCTTGTTCAGGGCCAGGATCACCTGACGATTGGCGGACTTCAGGCCCTCGATGATGGTCTGGACGTCCTGCACCGAGCGGTGCTCGGCGGGCGTGGCCTTGTTGATGTTCGAGGCGAGCTCCGCCTGGACATCAACGAGGTGGACCGTAACCTCAGCCTCCTCCGAACCGCTCCAGGCGGAACGGACCATGGCGCGATCGAGTCGGCGGCGCGGGCTGAAGATGCCGGGGGTGTCGACCAGAATGATCTGGGCGGCACCATGCATGGCGACACCGCGCACGGGAAAGCGCGTCGTCTGGACCTTCTGGGTGACGATCGAGACCTTGGCCCCGACCATGCGATTGACCAGGGTGGATTTGCCGGCGTTGGGAGCGCCGATGATGGCGGCAAAGCCGGCGCGCGTCGGCAAGGCGGCATTTTGAGCATTGTTTTCAGTCATTGGGCGAGCCTGTAGCACAGCAGGGCAGGAATTCCTCCCCCTGTTGGGTCATTGCCCGCATCGAGGCGCGGGTCGCGGCCTGGCAGCCCATGGCTAGCTGGCTTCAAACAGAACCCGACGCCTTGCCCGGCGGCTCCAGGCGCTGCCGATCCAGAGCCGAAAGGATGTAGTCGGCCAGCCGTTCAGCGGCAGCCGGTGGCGTTCCCCGCGCCTTCAGGAGTGCGACCTCCGCATCCTCCAGGCGCGGAAGGCCTTCCGTGAGGATCGTAAGGTCATCCGGGACCATCTCCCGCGGCAGGACGCTCAGACCCAGGCCGCCCCTCAGGGCGGCCAATTGTCCGGCGAGAGAGGGGCTGGTGTAGGTGGCGCGCCAGGCCCGGCCTGTCTGGTCGAGTGCAGCTATGGCGCGCTTTCGATAGACGCAAGGCGATGGCGCGGCGACCAGCGGCAGGGTCCCGGACCGCTGTACTAGATCTGCATCCAGCCCGACCCAGACCAGTGGCTCACGCCAGACCCTGACACCAAGATCCGGCCCAAGCGGTTCTCGTTTGACCAGAGCCATGTCCAGAGCACCTTCGCGAAGCCGGTCCAGCAGGTTCAGGGTCAAATCACAGGTGACCGTCAGAGCCACCCGGGGATGACTTCGCGCAAAGGCTCCCAGGACCTTTGGGAGGTGCAGGGTGGCGAAATCCTCCGGGGCGCCCAACCGGACCTCGCCCTCGACATCGTCAGCGCCCAGGCCGGCAAGAATCTCGTCATTCAGGCGTAGCAAGCGCCTCGCTTGCGGCAGGAAGGCTTCACCCTGTTCGGTCAGGGCCACATGACGGGGGTCACGCGACAGTAGCGGCTGGCCCAGTTGCTCCTCAAGGCGACGCACCTGCAGGCTGATGGCCGACTGCGATCGCCCCAGGCGCTCACCCGCCCGCGTGAAACTGCGTTGCTCGCAGACAACAAGGAAGGCGCGAACCAAGTCGAGGTCCAGGTTGGTCAACCGCGGCATGGACTACCAATCATTACGTTTTATCATTTTATGTATGACAAAAATAAACAATCAATATGCGACTTCCTCCGTTAGAGCGGCCGCGCGCTAAGACGGCGCCCATCAGCGGAGCGCCTTTTGGACATTCTAGGACAGACCCTGACGGCCGCCAGCAGCAACCTGTTGCAGCCGGCCGTGCTGTTTTTCGCTCTGGGCATGACGGCTGCATTTGCTCGCTCTGACCTGGCGCTGTCACGCGACACGGCCAAGACCTTGTCCCTGATCCTGATGCTTTGCATCGGCTTCAAGGGGGGCGTTGAGGCCCGCACTCACGGTCTGGATGCCGATTTTCTTAAAGCTGCGGCTCTGGGCGTTGCCCTGAGCGCGCTTATGCCGCTGCCAGCATACCTGCTGCTGCGGCGATCGGGTCTGAACGCTGTTACCGCTGCAGCGACTGCGGCGCACTATGGATCCGTGTCGGTCGTGACTTTTGCGGCGGCTCAAGCCTGCCTGTCAGAGGCCGGCCTGACGCCCGGAGGCTATATGTCGGCGGTCCTGGCCCTGATGGAGACCCCTGCTCTTCTGACCAGCCTTGCCATTGCAACCCTGGCCGACCGCAAGGCCAATGGCGGTGCACCCGTGGCGAAGCTTCTGCAAGAGGTTTTGCTCAATGCCGCAAGCGTTGTGCTGATCGGCAGCTTCCTCATTGGCCTGCTGACGGGCCCTTCCGGCGGAGCCCGACTGGCGATCTTCTCGGGACCTGTGTTCCAGGGCGTGCTGTGCCTGTTCCTCCTGGATTTGGGCGTCAAGGCGGGTCGACAGCTCACCTCGGCACGAACCCTGACGGTACCTGTCGTCGCCATGGGACTCTTGCTTCCACTGCTCGGCGCTGCCACGGCCCTCGTCTTGGGCCACTTGCTCGGCCTGGCTCCTGGGGATCTGGCGATGCTGGCCGTCCTGGCCGGATCGGCCTCCTATATCGCGGCACCCGCCGCCATGGGGCTTGCCCTGCCCAAAGCCGATGCCGGCGTCTATCTGACCCTGGCACTCGGCGTGACCTTTCCGTTCAACCTCACGATCGGCATACCGCTCTACGCGCTGGTCGCCGGTCAACTCACAGGCCTTTAGCCAGGCCTAAGCCGCGCCTTCCCGGTCCAGGAGCGCCCTGGCGGCCGCTTTCTCAGCCTCCTGGCGGGAGCGGCCGTCGGCGAAGATCGGGTCCAGGCCAGCGACGGTGACCTGAACCGTGAAAACCGGCGCATGATCAGGACCTTTTCGATCCTTGACGGCATAGGTCGGCAACGGCTTGCCCAGGCCCTGCGCCCACTCCTGCAGGGCGGTCTTCGGGTCTCGCGGCTTGCCCTGGGCGGCGCGGTCAAACTCTGCGCTCCATAGGTCCAGAAACACCCGGCGTGCCGTTTCCAACCCACCATCGCGATACAGGGCCGCCATCAGGGCCTCGCAGCCCCCGGCCAGAATGGAGTCGGTCTCGCGACCACCGATCTTGCTGGATGAGGCCGACAGGCGCAGGGCCGGGCCAAGCTCGGCAGCCCGGGCGACCCGAGCGCAGGTCTCGCGGCTGACCAGGGCATTCAGGCGCGGTGCCAGCTCGCCTTCCTTGGCCTGCGGAAAACGCTCGGCCAGAGCTTCCGCGGCCAACAGGCCCAAGACGCGGTCGCCGATGAACTCCAGCACCTCGTTGTCGGCCGTCTTCTTGGAACCGTCCCCCACGCTCGCATGGGTCAGGGCCTGTTCCAGAAGCTGGCGATCGGCGAAGGCATGGCCAATCCGTCGTTCCAGGTCGCCGACGGCAGCGACCCGCTTATCCTTGACCAAGGGAGTCCGCCTCGATCACTTCAGGACGCGGAAGAAGCGGCTCGGACGGGCGTCCAGCACCCAGGTCCAGGGCTTGAACAGCGCGGCATTGCGGTTCCAGGAAAGCAGGATGATCTGGGCCTTGCCGACAAGGTTCTCTGCCGGCACGAAGCCGACGCCGATCTCATCACCAATGTATTGGTCCAGCTCATAGTCCCACTTGCAAGTGCCCGATCCGGTCTTGAACGGCGAAACGCCCGGATCGAAACGACTGTCAGCCGAGTTGTCCCGGTTGTCGCCCATGAAGAAATAGCAGCCTTCCGGCACGGTATAGACACCCGTGTTGTCTCCGCGGCTGTCAGGGCCGTAGTCCTGGGTCTGATACTTGCGGCCTTCAGGATTGGTTTCCTCGAAGCGCTGGACCTGCTGGGTGAAGCCATAGCCCATGTCGACCAGGGCCGGTTGACGGGCGGCCTGATCGAGCGGCTTGCCATTGATAGTGACGACGCCACCGCGCACCTGGACCTTGTCGCCCGGCATGCCGATCAGACGCTTGATGTAGTCGGTGCGATTGTCGCGCGGCAACTTGAAGACAATGATGTCGCCACGCTTCGGCGCATTGTTGAGGATTCTGCCGTTGAACAGCGGCGGGCTGAACGGGATGGAATGCTTGCTCCAGCCATAGCTGAACTTGCTGACGATGATGTAATCGCCTTCCAGCAGGTTGGGCTCCATCGACCCGGACGGGATGGTAAAGGGCTGAAAAAGCAGGACGCGCAGCACCAAGGCTATGCCCAGGGCATAGGCCACAGTCTTGACGATCTCGATGAATTCCTTGATCGCGCCGCCCTGTTCGTCAGGGTGCGCGTTTTCGTCGGCGGCGTCGGTCATGCGGGCGCTGGACTCTCGAGCAGAAGGGTTCCGGCGGACCGGACAGGCTTAGCTAGACGCGCTTTATGCATCGGGCAAGCTTCAGGGCAGTTAACTCGACTTCATGGCGGCGAAAGGGCAACTCGCCGGCCTCTACTCATCCTCGAGCAGAAGACGGATTTCTACGGTCCCGCCGGCCTCATAGACGGGATTGCCCGCGAGACACGACCCCGCGTCCTCCAGGCTGTCTGCGGCGATCCGGATGAACCCCGCCAGATGGTCAGTCGAAGGCCGAACTGCCCCATCCTTCCGGAAACAGGCCCCGTCGCCGAGGCTGCTTCCACCGCGGAGACGCCCGGCCTCGGCGAGTCCGTCGAGATAGGCCGGCCAAGCCGCTGCGGCCTCATCGACCGCGTCAACGTGCATCAGCAGCAGATACTCACTCATCCGACGGTCGCTCTCGCAGGGTGCTAAAGGGCCTCGATGATCACGAAGGCCTGGGCATAGGGATGATCATCTGTCAGGGACAGATGAATGACGGGCGTCATTCCGGCCGGCACCATCGAGGCAAGCTGCGCCGCAGCACCGCCTGTCAGAGCAAGGGTCGGCTTGCCAGAGGGCAGGTTGACCACGCCCATGCCCGCCAGATGCACACCCCTCTTCAGGCCCGTGCCCAGGGCCTTTGAACAGGCCTCCTTGGCCGCGAAACGTTTGGCATAGCTGCTGGCCCGGTCCGGCTTGCGCTCTGAACGCGCTCGCTCGATCTCCGTAAAAACCTTGTGCGTGAACCGATCGCCGAAACGCTCCAGGGACTTCTCGATCCGCCGGATGTCACACAGGTCGGATCCGATGCCGATGATCACGCTGCCAGTTCCGCGCGAGCGGCTTCCATCAGGGCCCGCATGCGATGGATCGCCTCGGGCAAGCCCACAAAGATCGCCTCACCAATCAGGAAATGCCCGATGTTCAACTCGGCAATCTGAGGGATGGCCGCAATCGGCTTGACGGTCGCATAGTCGATGCCGTGTCCGGCGTGGACTTCCAGCCCGAGGTTGGCGGCCAGGTCCGCGCCATCCTGAAGCCGGCGGAGAATGGCTGCAGCGCGATCGACCTCGCCCGCGCGCGCCGCATCACAATAGGCCCCTGTATGCAGTTCGATCACCTGGGCACCCAGACGGTGGGAGGCCTCGATCTGCCCGGCTTCCGCATCGATGAACAGCGACACCCGGCTACCGGCATGCCGAAGGCGCGCGGTTGCGGCGGCGATGGCGTCATAGCCTCGCACGACATCGAGTCCGCCTTCGGTCGTGACCTCTTCGCGACGCTCCGGCACCAGGCACGCTGCATGAGGGCGGGCCTGCAGGGCGATCCCGACCATCTCATCGGTGACGGCCATCTCGAAATTGAGAGGCTTGCCCCGCTTGAGGCACAGGTCGGTGAGTACCGCGATGTCGGCATCGGAGATATGCCGCCGGTCTTCTCTCAGATGGGCGGTGATGCCGTCGGCTCCGGCGGCCAGGGCCAGCTCAGCAGCACGGACAGGTTCTGGATAGCTGGATCCGCGCGCGTTCCGGATCGTCGCCACGTGGTCGATATTGACGCCCAAGCGGACGTTCGTCTGATGTTCGCTAAGAATCTTACCGCCCTCGATCGCGATCGGCGGCCGAATGCGGGCCGTCATGAATAGTCTATCGCCTTCCGCCCAAGGGGTGGAGAGCAGAAAAGCACCGACCTTACAGTTCTGGTCGTCCGGTTGATTAGGCCATGGACAAGCCCGCCGCACACCGGCGAAAGTCGTCGCCCAGACTGTGGCGGATAAGCAAAATGATCCTGAAGACTGCGCGCGCCTTGGCGCTGACCCTCCTGCTGAGCACGACGGCCCACACCGCCCTGGCGGCCCCGGCGATTACGGCCGGCAAGCTCAAGGCGCTCAAAGCTCAGGCGGTGGCAGGCGTCGAGTCGCGGGCCAAGCTGTCCCAGGTCATGAACGACACGATCTTCTCGTTCGGAGAGCTCGGCTTCCAGGAGATCGAGACCTCGAAGTACATCACCGGGGTCTTGGAGGAGAACGGTTTTACCGTGGTGCGCGGCGTGTCGGGCATCCCCACGGCCTGGACCGCGACCTGGACGAACGGCAAGGGCGGTCCAACCATCGCCTTCGGCAGCGACATAGACTGCATTCCCAAGGCCTCGCAGAAGCCTGGCGTGCCATGGCATGATCCGATCGTTCCCGGCGCGCCGGGCCATGGCGAGGGCCACAATTCCGGCCAAGCCCTGAACGTCGTTGCGGCCCTGGCGCTCAAGGATCTCATGATCAAGGAGAACATTGCCGGGACCCTGATGCTCTGGCCTGGCGTCGCCGAAGAACTGGTGGCCGGCAAGGCCTACATGGTCCGCGACGGCGTCTTCAATGGCGTGGACGCCACCATTTTCACCCATGTCGGCTCCAACCTCGCCACTACCTGGGGACAGCCGTCGGGCACGGGCCTCGTGTCCGTGAAATACAATTTCCATGGCGAGTCCGCTCACTCGGCCGGAGCCCCCTGGCGGGGTCGAAGCGCGCTGGACGCGGTGGAGCTGATGAATATCGGCTGGAACATGCGTCGCGAGCATTTGCGGCCCGAACAGCGCTCGCACTATGTCATCGTCGACGGCGGCGATCAGCCCAACGTCGTGCCGTCCGAGGCCAGCGTCTGGTACTATTTCCGTGAGCAGACGTTCGACGCGATCAAGAAAAACTACGCCATCGGCGACAAGATCGCCCAGGCAGCGGCCGACATGACGGATACCAAGGTCGACCACCAGGTGATCGGCTCGGCTGCGCCTCGCCACTTCAACCGGCCGATGGCCGAGGCCGCCCAGGCCAATATCGAGGCCGTCGGCCTGCCGGTCTGGACCGCCGACGAGCAGGCCTTCGCCAAGGCCGTTCAGACCAATATCGGCGCGCCCAAACAGACCGGCCTCGACATCAAGCTGAAAGGCCTTTCTGCGCCCGATCCCAAACCGGAAAGCGGCGGCTCGGACGACATCGGCGACATCTCGTGGATCATGCCGACCATCACGATCAACTATCCCTCAAACATCCCTGAGCTTCCTGGCCACCACTGGGCCAACGCCATCTCGATGGCCACGCCGATCGCCCACAAGGGCGTGGCGGCGGGCTCAAAGGTTGTGGCGATGACGGCGCTGGATCTCCTGACCCAGCCCAAGCTGCTCGCCGCAGCCAACAGCTATTTCAAGGACGTCCAGACCAAGGACCAGAAGTACGTGCCTATGCTCGCAGCGACCGACAGGCCGCAGACCCAGATCAATGCGGGGATCATGGCCACTTACCGGCCGGCGATGAGCAAGTTCTATTATGATCCCAGCAAATACGGGACCTATCTGGAACAGCTGGGTGTCGAATGGCCGGTCAAGCAGCTGACGCCCCCGTCTACCAAATAGGGGGCGGCCTGTTGACTACTGGGCTTTGAGCCGGCGGCTGCCGGGATCCTCGATGGGGATCGCGGCCAGCTCCGGCGGCAGGGCGTCGGCAGGATAGGCCGGCACTTCCAGGCTGCACAGCGAGACCAGCGGCACACCGACATCAACCTTTCCGCCAGAGCGATCGACGATGCAGGCCGCCGCGATAACGTCGCCCCCGGCCTCCTGGATCGCGGCGATGCACTCGCGCGATGACAGGCCGGTGGTGACGATGTCCTCAATCATCACGACCTTCTGGCCGGGTTCGAGGTGGAAACCACGGCGGAACTTGAAGCCCCCACCCTCGCGCTCGACATAGATCGAGGCGACGTTGAGATGGCGTGCAGTCTCATAGCCCGGGATGATGCCACCGACGGCGGGGGAGACCGCCACATCAGGCTGACCGACAGTGGCGACGATCTTCTCGGCCAGGGCCTTGCACAGGCGCTCGCAGCGCTCGGGTCGCATGAACACCAGGTTCTTCTGCAGGAAGACCGGGCTGTGCAGGCCGGAGGACAGAACGAAGTGGCCTTCGCGGAGGGCACCAGCAGCTCGAAATTCGTCGAGAACATCATCATTGGTCATGGCCGGCGGCTATACCGCACCCTGACGGGTCCGCCAATCACCTTGCACATCGGCCCGGATCCCGCTCTATCCCGGCCATGAGCGATCCCCAACGCCCGCGCATCGGCTGCGGTGCAGCCATTCTCGACGATCAGAATCGCCTCCTGCTGGTCAGGCGCATCAAGGCTCCCGAGGCCGGTCACTGGGGCGTGCCGGGTGGCAAGCTGGATTGGGGCGAAGCCGCGCGAACCTGCGCGGAGCGCGAAATCTCGGAAGAACTGGGGATCAACATCCTGGCCGGTCCGGTCCTGGCCGTGACAGACATGATTTCCAAAGACTATCACTGGGTGGCGATCACCTATCGAGCCACGAGCTTCGAGGGTGAGCCGTCGATCCAGGAAGACCACGCCCTATCGGCCTGGGGCTGGTTTCCGCTGAGCGCCCTGCCCTCGCCCCTGACCGCCGCCACCGCCGATGCGGTGGCCGCCCTGCAGGCCTAGCCGCGCGTTCGGTCGACCGTCTCGACCGACGGGCAGGCTCTCAGGGCCGCAGAGATATTGGTCAGGTGCTTGGCGTCTCGCACCTCGACATCGATGTCGGTGTCGAAGAAGTCGCTCTGGCGATGATGCATGCGCAGATTGACGATGTTGCCGCCGGCCTCACCGATGATCGTGCAGACCTGACCGAGCACACCGGGCGCGTTCTGGATCGTTGCGTGGAGGCGGGTCAGGGACACCGTCTCGCGCTCGGCTTCCGGCGTCCAGTTGAGGTCGCGCCAGAGATCCTCGCGGTCCTCGTAGTCGGCCAGCTTGGGGCAGTCGATGGTGTGGACATCGAGCCCTTCACCGTCCTCGCGCAGGATGCCGACAATGCGATCGCCCGGCACGGGACTGCAGCAATGGGCAAAGTGCAATGAAACGCCCGGTGTCAGACCAC
This sequence comes from Caulobacter henricii, assembly GCF_001414055.1. Classification (GTDB taxonomy): domain Bacteria; phylum Pseudomonadota; class Alphaproteobacteria; order Caulobacterales; family Caulobacteraceae; genus Caulobacter; species Caulobacter henricii. The sequence goes on from NZ_CP013002.1 coordinate 2,182,317, forward strand.
CGCCGCGCACGTAAAGCCTCGCGCCCTTGCCGCCCTCGATCTTGCGCCGGGCCGAGGCGGCGGCCATGTCGCTGTCCTTCATGCCCGGGAAAGCCGTTTCGAGGACCTGGCTGGGCGACACCCGTCCGCGGCCAACGGCATCAAACAAAGCGTCTTCGTTTTCGAGGGCGAACCGCTCCAGGATCGGCCGCAAGGACACGTCCTTCAGCTTCTTGCCGGCGCGCTCGAAGATCTGCTCCACCGAGGCTCGCCCGAGGCGCAGGAACTCTTCCTTCTCGGTCTGGCGGATATGCCGACGGATCGCGGAGCGCGCGCGCCCGGTGACGGTCAGGGAACGCCAGTCTGGCGGCACCACCGGCTTGGCCCCCCGGATCACCTCAACCACGTCACCATTGTTGAGGCCCGTGCGCAGGGGCTTCAGTTCGCCATTGATCTTCACGCCGATACAGGTGTCGCCGACGCTAGTATGGACCGCATAGGCAAAGTCCAGCGGCATGGCCCCGCGCGGCAGGCTGACGAGTTTGCCCTTCGGCGTGAAGACGAAGACCTGGTCCAGGAACATCTCGAGCTTGGCATGCTCGACCAGTTCCTCGGCGTCGCCGCCATGCTCCAGCACCTGGACCAGCTGTCGCAGGTTGGCCAGCGGATCGCGACCGCCAGCGGCCTCCATACCTTCCAGATCAAGTCCGTAGGAGGCGTCCTTGTAGCGGAAGTGCGCGGCCACGCCCTCCTCATTGACGCGATCCATGGCCTCCGTACGGATCTGCATCTCGATGCGCATGCCGCGCGGCCCGACCACCGTGGTGTGCAGCGAACGGTAGTTGTTGCGCTTGGGCGTCGAGATGAAGTCCTTGAAGCGATCCGGCACGCTTGACCAGGCGCGGTGCACCACACCAAGGGCGCGGTAGCAGTCTTCCTCACCGTCGACGATCACGCGAAACGCGTAGATGTCGGACATCTGCGAGAAGCCGATCGACTTGCGCTGCAGCTTTCGCCAGATCGAATAGGGGGACTTCTCCCGCCCATAGGCCCGGGCCGGAACCCCGGCTGTCTCCAGACGCGCCGCGATTTCCTGGCTGACCAGGGACACCGCCCCGCCCTGTTCGGCACGCAGGGTGTCCAGCCGCCGGATAATCGCGTTCCGGGCCACGGGATTGGTATGCTCGAAACTGAGCTCTTCCAGTTCCGTGCAGATGCGATGGCAGCCGATGTTGCGGGCCAGAGGCGCGTAAATGTCCCGCGTTTCGCGAGCGATACGCTCGCGCTTGGCCTGGCTCTTGATGAAATGCAGGGTCCGCATGTTGTGCAGACGGTCGGCCAGCTTCACGAGCAGGACGCGAACGTCCTTGCTGATCGCGAGGATGAACTTTCTCAGGTTCTCGGCCTGCCGCGAATGCTCGGCCTGCAACTCCAGCTTCGAGAGCTTGGTTACGCCTTCGACCAGTTCGGCGATCTCGTCGCCAAACAGGCCGGCGATATCCTCGCGACTGACCGGCGTATCCTCGATCACATCGTGCAGCAGGGCCGTAACGATGGTCGCAGTGTCGAGCCGGTACTCGGTCAGAATCCCCGCCACCTCGATGGGATGGGCGTAGTATGGATCGCCGCTGGCACGGGTCTGGCTGCCGTGCATCCGCATGGCATAGACATAGGCGCGATTAAGCAGGGCCTCATCGGCCGTCGGGTCATAGGAATGAACCCGTTCGATCAGCTCATACTGACGTAGAAACTTCTGGCGCGGCTTCTGCGCCGGTGTGGCCTCGCTGGAGGCCTGAAACGAAGACGCGCCCGAATCGACCTCGGCTTGAGGATCGACGGGCGCGCGTTCGGATGGAGCGGCGGCAGGCGCCGCTTCAAGGGTCAGAGGGTCTGTGCCGTCGGGGCTCAGTATCGCTCCTCCTGGCCGCCGTCGCGGTCGCTTTGCAGGGCGCGAACCAGTTCCAGCTCGCTCATTTGCATGTGGCTCGGATCCGCCAGCAGAGCCAGGGTCTCGGCCTCTTCTTCAGCCTCGGTATGCTCATCAACGCGCTGCAGCGTGCTGATCAGTTGCTCCTTGAGGCCTTCGTGATCGACGACGTCATCGGCGATTTCACGCAGGGCGACGACGGGGTTCTTGTCGTTGTCGCGGTCAACCAGCAGGGCGGCACCGGCCGAAATGCCGCGCGCCCGGTGGGCGGACAGCAGGACGAGCGCAAAGCGGTTCGGAACCTTCTCGACGCAATCTTCGACGGTGACGCGGGCCATGAATTCCTCGGGCTAGCCGTGATGCTCTACAAAATACGGGTCCGAGCGGCGTAACGCAACGCCGCTGAGGTTGTCGCCCATCTTTCGCGAGGGGGCGCTTATGCCTGCTTCGCGTCAGGAAGTCCAGCGCATGACGTTTCAGGGCCTGGCATCGCGCCCAACCTTGGCAGCGTCCGCCAAACGTACGGCAAGCTCACCGCTGACCGGATGCCGCCAGCCAGGCGCAATCTCGGCCAACGGCCCCATGACGAACAGACGCTCATGGGCTCGCGGGTGTGGCACGGTCAGGCCACCGGAGATCACCTGTCGGCCATAGGCGATCAGGTCCAGATCCAGTGTTCGGGGCGAATTGGCCACCTCGCGGTCACGCCCGAAGCTGGCCTCAATACGATGCAGAGCGGACAGGACGGCCGACGCGTCATGCGCGGCATCTACCAGCACGACGCCATTCAGGAAGGGTGGCGCAGAAGCATCAGGCCAGGCTGCGGATGTCCACCAACCCGACCGATGAGTCACTTGCAGCCCCTCGGCGGGAAACGCGACCAGTGCCGCTTCCAACAAGGCCTCGCGACTCGTATAGGGTCCCGCAAGATTACTGCCGAGAGCCACGATTATGGCCTCGTCCAATCCATTTTGATCGACCACATTTTTCAAGGATTTGCCGCTTTGACCTTTTATCCGACCGACCGCCTCGCCCTCTTCATAGACGGGGCCAACCTTTACGCCGCTGCCAAGTCCCTGGGCTTCGACATCGACTACCGCAAGCTGCTCGACGAGTTCAAAAAGCGCGGCGTCCTGATCCGGGCCTATTACTACACCGCCATCAACGAGAACGACGACTATTCACCGATACGTCCTCTGGTCGACTGGCTTGACTACAATGGCTTCACTCTGGTGACCAAGCCCGCCCGCGAGTTCACCGACAGCCAGGGCCGCAAGCGTTGGCGTGGGGACATGGATGTCGAGATCGCCGTCGACATGCTGCAGATGGCCGAAACAGCGGATCACCTGGTGCTGTTCTCCGGCGATGGCGACTTCCGCGCCCTGGTAGAGGCCGTGCAACGCAAGGGTCGTCGGGTGACCGTCGTCTCGACGATGAAGAGCCAGCCGCCCATGACCAGCGATGACCTGCGTCGCCAGGCCGATGACTTCGTCGATCTGAACGACCTGGCCAACATCATCGGCAGACCGCAGCGGGCACCAGCACCGCGTCCTCTTTCAGATGCCCGCACCCTCGCCGAGCGCGAAGCTGAAGATGAGTACTGAGCAACCGTCCAATATCCCCGGCGAGGCTGTCCCCTCCCCAGCTGAGCCGGCACGCGACTGCCCTCTGTGTCCTCGGCTTGTGGCCTATCGACGCGAGAATCAGGACCTCTATCCCGACTGGTTCAATGGGCCGGCTCCATCCTTTGGCGACCGCGAGGCCCGACTTCTCGTCGTTGGCCTGGCACCGGGTCGCAAAGGAGCCAACCGCACCGGGCGCCCCTTCACCGGCGACTTTGCCGGGGCCCTGCTTTACGAAACCCTGAACAAGTTCGGCTTCGCCACCGGCAGGTTCGAGGCGCGGGCGGATGACTCGCTGAGACTGGTCGGCAGCGTGGTGACCAACGCCGTGCGCTGCGCGCCACCCGGCAACAAGCCCGAGACCAGCGAAGAAAATGCCTGTCGACCCTTCCTGACCAAGCGGATCGAGGCCCTTCCCAGGCTCAAGGCCATCGTCACCCTCGGCGACGTCTCACGCCGCAATGTCCTGAAGGCCCTGGGCCTGAAGGCCTCCGCCGGCACGCCGGGCCACGGCTCCGAGTTTCAGGCCGGCCCCTATAGGATCTTCAACAGCTATCACTGCTCACGGCTCAACACGAATACCGGCCGGCTTACGACGCCCATGTTCGAGGATCTGTTTGCAAGGGTCAGAGACTATCTCGATACAGAGGCCTAAGCGACAAGGCCGCTGACCTTCAAGCGGACCCTGGCCAGGATGTCGTCAGCCGTCACAAACAGGGTGTGGCCGTCCTCGCCAAAGGCGCAGTTTGCGACGGAACGTCCTAGATCGATGACGCCGATCAGATCACCCTTGGGTGTGAGCACCAGAACCCCACCCGGTCCCGTGGCGAAGAGCCGGCCTTCAGTGTCCAGGCACATGCCGTCCGGCAAGCCGGGACCGCCCGCCCGGAGCAGGGGCATGGCGTCAAAGAATACCTGGCGATGGACTGGAAGGCCGTCGTCCCCGAGGTCATAGGCCATGATCACCGGACCATCCGGATCCGAGACCGCCACATAGAGCCGGCGCTCGTCTGGTGACAGGGCCACCCCGTTCGGAAAGGTCAGCTTGTCGTCGACGACCAGCAAGCTGCCATCGGGCCGGAGAAGATAGACGCCGTTGAAGGCCAACTCCTTGACCGGAGAGTCATTGAGCCCCGTCAGGCCGTAGGGCGGATCAGTGAAATAGACAGAGCCCGTCCGAGAGACGGCGAGATCGTTGGGGCTGTTGAACTTCTTGCCCTTGTAGCGATCGACAACGGTGGTCTTCTGATGGGTCTTCAGATCGACCCTGTAGATCGCCCGATTGCCATGATCGCAAACCAGGAGTGCACCGGATGCGTCCAGTGCCAGTCCATTCGATCCAGGTTCCCTGAAGGCCTCGGTTGGAGGCCCGTCATAGCCGGAGGGCTTGAGGAAAACGGTCGCCCCCTCGGACTCGCTCCAGCGATACATCACATTGGCTGGCACATCGGAAAAGACCAGATAGCCGCCGTCCTGCACCCAGACCGGCCCTTCTGACCAGACAAAGCCTTCGGCCAGCATTTCGATCCTGGCCTCGCCCTCGACCACCGCATCAAGCGAGGGAGACAAATGGCGTATGCGTCCCACAGTCGGACGAGCGGCATGAGCAGACACCGAGACACCTCCGGCAAGAACGGCAGCACTGGCCCCGAACAAGGTGGAACGGCGCGTCGGCGACATGTGGCAGGACCCTTCAAAATGACAGCGATGTCATATTGCTATTTCGGCCAGCTGGCGACCCGCCTTGTGTATTGGTTAGGAAAGTCAGCTGCGTACGCGTGGCACGGCATCGAGCCAGCGCGCATAGGCTGCCTCGCGCTCGTGCAGACCCAAGCCGGGCGTCAGCGCCTCCGCTGTTGGACGGGCCGCAACAGCCTCATCCTCAGAAGCATAGAGTCCAGCCCCAAGGCCGGCGAACAAGGCCGCACCGAGGGCTGTTGTTTCCAGATAGCTCGCTCGCTGGACCCGCATGCCGGTGAGATCAGCCAAGCGTTGCGAGAACCAGGCGCTCTTGGACATGCCCCCATCAATCCGAAGCTGTGCGTCGTCTCCGAAAGCATCCGGCGCATCGGCCCGCATGGCCTCGATGAGGTCCCGGCTCTGCAAGGCGCAGGAATCAAAGGTTGCCGCCGCGATTTCAGCCAGGCCGGCGTCACGGGTAAGCCCGAAGATAGCGCCGCGTGCGCCAGCATCCCACCATGGCGCACCGAGGCCCGTGAAGGCCGGCACCACCACTACGCCGTGATCCGGCCGGGCTGTACGCGCCAAAGCTTCGGCCGCGCGTGGGCCACCGGTGATGCCAAGGCCTTCTCCAAGCCATTGCACGGCTGCACCCGCGACGAAGATTGATCCCTCAAGGGCATAGGTTGTCTTGCCGGCAACCCGGGCCGCCACGGTCGTCAGCAGGCGTGACCGCGACACCGGACGGGCTTCACCGGTATTGATCAGCATGAAACAGCCTGTGCCGTAGGTCGCCTTCATCTGACCGGGGCGAATGCAGCCCTGGCCCATCAGGGCCGCCTGCTGATCTCCCGCCACGCCCCGGATCGGTACTTCACGTCCGAGAATCTCGGTCGCTGTGACGCCATAGTCATCCGCGCAATCGAGCACACGCGGCAGCAGATTGGCCGGGACATCGAAGAGCTCGAGCATGGGCGGAGACCAAGCCTGCGCCTCAATGTCGAAAAGCAGCGTTCGCGAGGCATTGGTGGCGTCGGTGGCATGCACCTTTCCCGCCGTGAGCCGCCAGATCACCCAGCTGTCGATGGTGCCGCACAGGAGCTCACCGGCCTGTGCACGCGCCCTCGCTCCCTGAACCCGGTCAAGGATCCACGCGATCTTCGGGCCTGAGAAATAGGGGTCCAGCAGAAGGCCGGTCACCTCGGCCACCCTGGCCTCATGCCCGTCAGAGCGGAGGCGGTCACATACGTCCGCCGTACGGCGGTCCTGCCAGACGATAGCAGGATGAATGGGCCGGCCTGTCGACTTGTCCCAGACCACGACAGTTTCACGCTGGTTGGTCACACCAATCGCCACGACATCGGAGACGGCGCGTCCAGACGTCTCCATCGCCTCGCGCAGCACAGCGACGCAGGCGGCGAAGATCTCTTCGGCATCGTGCTCCACCCAGCCGTCCGCCGGATAGCTTTGCCGCAGGGGTCGGGTGGCGTCCGCAAGGGCCGCGCCCGTTGCGTCGAACAGGATCGCACGGGTGCTGGTAGTGCCCTGGTCCAGAGCCAGAATCAGTTGTTCAGCCACGTCCTCGCCTCCCCCTTGTTGCTTCGCCCGCGACAACCCGCCGCTGTTCTTGTCGATTGTTGGGTCACACCGTTTAAGCATGTTTTCATTTGCAGGCAGCAAGGTCATCCTCACTGCATTCAGGATTCGAGGAGGCTGGTCATCCAAGCCGTCCAAACCGCAAAGCTTCTGAACCTGGCGCGCAGTCGCGATCCGGGCGACCGTGAGCGACTGCTCAGCGGCATCATCGAGCTCTGCGAAGCCGGGCAGGCTGCCGGTGCGCCGACGGATCCCGATGTTCAGCGCCTGCTGGACTCCATCTTCATGACCCTGGTTGTCGAGGCCGAGCGCGACATCCGGCAACGTTTGTCCGAGCGTCTGGCAGATGCGCCCTGGGCCCCTTCGGCCCTGATCAACATTCTGGCCCTCGATGAAATCGAGATTGCGCGGCCGATCATCGCCCGTAGCCCCGTGCTCCAGGACCATGACCTGATCCGACTGATGGTCCAGGCCACACTCGAGCACCAGATCGAGATCGCTCGCCGCCCTCGCCTTTCGGCCTCTGTCGTCGAGGCCATTCTTGCCCGTGATGAGCCTGCAGTCCTGACGGCCATGGCGAGCAATGAGACCGCCGAAATCTCGGCGGATGGTTTGCGACGCCTCGTTGGCCGCGCCAAGGATGTGGTTGCCCTGCGCTCTCCGCTCGCCCGCCACCCGCTGTTGTCGAGCGAACTGGCCGAGCAGCTTTATCTGTGGGTTGGACGCGCCCTGCGCGAAGCCCTCACAACCCGCTTTCACCTTGACCCCGAGACCCTGGCCGATGCGGTCGGCGAGACCCTGCGCGCCGCACATCAGGGTGAAAAACCGGCCAATGAGAGCGACCTTGAGCCTGACGATGAGCGTGAGGACATGGAACGTTCGCTTGTCGAGAAGCTCGACGCGGCGGGTCAGCTCCGGCCAGGCTACCTGCTGCGCGTGTTGCGCGAGGGCCGCCTGCCGCTCTTTGTCGTGGCGCTGGCGAGACTGGGTCAGTTTGACAGCGGCCAGATCCGGCGCGCAATCGACAGCAACCGCCCGGAACTCCTAGCCCTGGCCTGTTCGGCGGTGGGCATCGACCGCAGCGTGTTCCCTACCATTCTGGACCATGTTCGCCAGTTGAACGGTGGCCGGCCCGGCGGCGGCGATGAGGGTGCCAGGCGTGCTGGCAGCGCCTTCGGTCCGTTCACGCCGGACATCGCAGGAATGGCGTTCAGACAGGCTGTCAGCGCGGTTTGACAAGCCGGTTGGCTTCGCGCCTCTTGAGCGTGATGTACCAGCCCCAGCCCTTCCTGACTCGCCTGACGTTCAAGGCCAGCGACAGGCCCGAAGCCGAAGAGGCCCGCGAGCGCCTGATCGCCCGTTATGGCGATGTCGGAGAGGATTCAGCCCAGGTGATCGTTGCCCTGGGCGGTGATGGATTCATGCTCGAAACCCTGCATGCTGCCATCGCCAGCCAGACACCGATCTACGGCATGAACCGCGGCTCTGTTGGCTTTCTGATGAACGAGTACAGCGAAGATGGGCTTCTGGAGCGGATCAATGCCGCCGAACGGGCGACGATTCATCCTCTCGCCATGACCGCCATCGACTCACAGCGCCGCAACCATCGCGCCCTGGCCATCAACGAAGTCTCCTTGCTTCGACAGACCCGACAGACCGCCAAGCTCCGGATCTCGATCGACGGCAAGGTCCGGATGAGCGAACTGGTGTGCGACGGTGCCCTGATTGCGACGCCGGCCGGTTCGACGGCCTATAATCTCTCGGCCCATGGCCCGATCATTCCGATCGGGGGACAGGTGCTGGCCCTCACGCCAATCAGTGCCTTCCGTCCCCGCCGCTGGCGCGGGGCCCTTCTCCCGCGTTCAGCGCGGATCACTTTCGAGATCCTCGAGGGCGACAAACGTCCAGTCAGCGCCGTGGCAGACAATTTCGAGGTTCGTGATGTCCTTGAAGTGCACATTTCCGAAGACCGTGACACCAGCTTGGCGATGCTTTTCGACGCCGGCCGGAGTCTTGACGAGCGCGTACTCACTGAGCAGTTTTCGGCCTGAGGCGTCGGCCGCAGAGAAACGGATGTCTCACGCGTTGTTAACGCCTGCTATGATACCCAATACCAACTGTGCGCCGCCGGGGAGGCGATCTTGACGACTAAGCCAACCGCCGAAGTGATCCAGGTTCCGAATATGCTGAAGCTGAAAGTCGGCGGACGCGGCGGCATCGACATGGCAGCAATCGCCAAGGCGGAAGCTGCGCTCAAGAGCCTGTCGGGCAATTTTGCACAATGGCTTCAGGACGAAATCAGCAAGCTCGAGGCCGCGCGTCAGGACGTAAAGACCGAAGGATTGAACGCCACGACGGTCGAGGCCCTCTATCTGCGGGCCCATGATCTGAAGGGCCTCGGCGCTACCTACGAATTCCCGCTGATCACCCGAATCGCCGCTTCACTTTGCAAGCTGATCGACGAGCCGGACACGCGCCTGTCAGCCCCGATGTTCCTGGTGGATGCTCATATCGACGCCATCAAGGCTGCCGTGCGCGGCGACATCAAGGTCGACACCCATCCGGTTGGCAAGGCCCTGGCCGAAGAACTTGAAGGTCGGGTTACAGAGTACCTGGCCGGCTGACCGTCTTCAGATCAGGCCGAACAGGCCTCTGAGATAGGGATTGAGCATTCGGCCTTCCGGATCGAGCTCAGCCCGGACTTTCAGGAAATCATCCCAGCGCGGATAGAGGGCTGCCAGCTGCTGACCACGCAGGTTGTGCAGCTTGCCCCAGTGCGGGCGTCCACCATGACGGCGGAAGATCGGTTCGATCAGTTCATAGAAGAATGAGAAATCGTCCTTGTAGTGCGTGTGCACGGCGATCGATCCGCGAGGCCCGCCATGGAAGGGCGACAGCCAGGCATCATCGGCCGCGATCCGACGCACCTCGATCGGGAAGAACACGTCAGGCCGCTCCTGCTCTATCGTCGCGACCACTTCAGCCAGGACCTCAAGCTGGGCGTCGACCGGAAGATGGAACTCCATCTCGTTGAAACGAACCGGCCGATCCGTTGAAAGGAGCTTCCAACCTTCGTCGACGGCCGTCTCCGGTTTGGCACTGGCCAGCAGTGCCCTGGCAGCCGCCTTTCGCAGGGGCACCGAGAACCCGAAAAGGTTTCGCAAGGCCTTGAGTGCGTCGAGAAAGGCTGAGTCCTGGTCCGGGCCCCTCACTTCGGCCGGATCGTCTGTCTCATCGTGGCTGATCCCGACCGCCAGGCCCGTAAACGGTACGGCATAGAACTCGAAATTCCGATGCTGCGCCCAGCGGGCCTCGGCTTGGCCCAGAGCCTCATCGAAGGGCTCGATCCAGACGCGACGACGAACCCTTCGATTGGCGATGGTCTTCAGCCTGACCTGGGAGATCACGCCGAGCGACCCGAACGAAACCTTTGCAGCCTGGAAGATGTCAGCGTCGCGGCCAGCATCACAGTCGATCACGCGCCCGTCCGGCGTCACGAGGCGAAGCGCCGTCACATCGCCGTGCAAGGCTTGCAGCTTGACGCCCGTGCCATGGGTCGCCGTAGCCAGGGCACCGGCGAGAGATTGCTTGTTGATATCGGGCAGATTGGCCATCGCCCGCCCCTTGGCCGCCAACGCTGGGCCCAGAGCCCCAAGCCGAGTGCCCGCCAGGACCACGGCCTCATCGCCCTGCCACTCCGTTACGCCCGACATGGCGTCCAGGGAGACCATGGTCCCATTCGTCGGAACCAGAGCCGTAAAGGAATGACCGGCACCGACCGGCCGGATCGGAGCCGACGCAGTCTTGAGCATGCGGGCCAGTTCAGCCTCGTCCCTCGGGGCCAGGCGCGCCGAGGGATAGGCGGTCTGGATTCCGGACCAGTTGCGCCACAGAAGTTTGCCGTCAGGGCTGACCGACTTCGGCGCGGGGGGCTCGGGCTTGTCGTGGGTAGCGGTCAGATAGACCCCGCCACCGGCCGCCACGGTTGCCAGCACAGAACTGCCCGCGACCAGTGCCCCTCGTCTCGAGATCATGCGTTCCCCCAAGCCTATGCGGGGTCTTCGCGCCCCGCCATGAATCGTATCAGGCCCTGGAAATCCGCCGGTGCGCAAGCCACGCACTGGCCCGAGGCCGGCATGGCCTTGAAACCCTGGATGGTATGGTCGAGCAATACGGCCTCGCCCTGCTTCCAGCGGGGATCCCAGGCCACGCGATCCCGCACGAGCGGCGCGCCCGTGCCAGGTGAGGCATGGCAGGCCTTGCAGGAGGTCTCGTAGAGGTCAGCCAAGCGGGCATCAGTGGGCTTCAGCTGCAACGCCTCTTCCGGCGTGGGGGCCGGCGGAAGCTTTTCGCTGCAGCCCGACAGGGCCAGGGCCGCAACAGCAAGAAGCACGGCAGCACGCATCAGGCGCCTATCCCGTTCAGGCGCTTCGCAGCGGTAACAGTGTTGGCCAGAAGGCAAGCGATGGTCATGGGGCCGACGCCTCCCGGTACGGGCGTGATGGCTCCCGCCACCGCCTTGACCTCGTCGAAGGCCACATCCCCGACCAGACGGGTCTTGCCTGCTGCAGCTGCAACGGGATCGCGGGACGGGAATCGGCTGATCCCGACATCGATGACCACCGCGCCCGGTTTGATCCAGTCGGCCTTGACCATCTCGGCGCGCCCGACGGCGGCAACCACGATATCGGCCTGACGGACGATACCGGGAAGGTCCTGGCTGCGGGAATGGGCAATGGTTACCGTGCAGTCGGCAGCCAGAAGCATCTGGGCCATGGGCTTGCCCATCAGATTGGATCGGCCAATCACGACCGCGGACTTGCCGCGCAAATCGCCGAGCGCGTCCTTCAAGAGCATCATACAGCCAAGGGGCGTGCAAGGCGTCAGGGCCGGCAATCCGCTGGCAAGGCGGCCGGCATTGGTGACGGTCAGGCCATCAACGTCCTTGTCCGGCGAGATCGCTGCCACGATATCCGATTGCTTGAGATGATCCGGAACCGGGAACTGCACCAGAACGCCATGGATTGACGGATCCGCATTCAGCTTCCCGACCAGGGCCAGAAGGTCGTCCTGGCTGACATCGGCAGGCAGACGGTGTGTCTCGGAGTGCATGCCTGCAGCCAGGGTCTGCTCACCCTTGTTCCGGACATAGACCTGGCTGGCGGCATCGTCTCCAACCAGGACAACGGCAAGCCCGGGCGTGACGCCATGCTCGACTTTCAGAGCCTGAACATCCGCTGCCACCTGCTCGCGCAGTTTGGCTGCGAACGCCTTGCCGTCGATGATCCTGGCCTCAGACATGGGCGCCTCCCTGTTTCGCTGTGCCTAACCGCTCGTTTTGCTGCGCGCAACGGTGGCGTGGCGAGCTGCCAATCGTGCTAGACGCTCGGTCATGGCGACACAGTCCTCCAATACCCGCGCAGACGTCGTCCTTGTGGGCGGCGGTCTCGCCAATGGCCTGATTGCTCTGCGTTTGAGGACCTTGCGTCCCGACCTGCGCGTCATTCTGCTGGAGCGCGAAAAGAGAATCGGCGGCGAGCACACGTGGTGCCATTTCGGCACCGACGTCAGTCCCGGCATTTCTGGCTGGCTCAGACCTCTGATCGTCCACCGCTGGTCCGACTATGAGGTTCGCTTTCCAGGCCATAGCAGAGCGCTCAAGACACCCTATCTCGCCATCACATCCCAACGCCTGCACGAGGCGGTTTCAGCGGCCCTCGGCCAGGATGCCTGGCTGAGCGCAACGGCGTCGGAGGTATCGCCTCATCAGGTCACCCTGACCGATGGTCGACGCATTACAGCGGCCGCCGTCGTCGACGGACGTGGCCCGCGCCGCAGCCGTAGCCTGGCTCTCGGCTGGCAGAAGTTTCTGGGCCAGGAGGTGAAGCTGACGAGTCCCCACGGCTTGACCCGGCCGATCATCATGGACGCCACGGTATCCCAGCTCGACGGCTACCGCTTCCTCTACGTCCTGCCACTCGATGCAAGCCGTCTTCTGATCGAAGACACGCGGTATAGCGACGGCTTCGACCTCGATCGCGACGCCCTGCGTGCCGACATTCTCGCCTATGCCAACCAGCAGGGCTGGACCGTAGAGAAGATTGTGCGGGAAGAGCACGGGGTTTTGCCCATCGCCCTTGCCGGCGACATCGACGCCTATTGGCGCGAAGCGAGGGCCCAGGTGGCTGAGGTTGGCCTAAGGGCCGCCCTGTTCCAGCCGACAACGGGCTATTCCCTGCCTGATGCCGCACGATTGGCCGATCAGATCGCCGCCCTGCCCCACATTACCAGCGCCCATGTCCGGGCCTGCGCCGAGGCCCAGTCCAAAACGGCTTGGCGAAAGCGCCGGTACTTCCGTCTGCTTAATCGGATGCTGTTCAGGGCCTGTGAGCCGGACCAGCGCTTCAAGGTTCTGGAGCGCTTCTATCGATTGCGCCTGCCGCTCATCCAGCGCTTCTACGCGGCTCGCCTGACACTTTGGGACAAGGCGCGCGTCCTGATCGGCAAGCCGCCCGTACCTGTCTCGCGCGCTCTGAACTATCTGAGCGAACACTCTGTGATCGAGGACCGACCTGCATGACCCTTCCCAAACCCCGCGCAGCAGTCATCGGTTCCGGCTTTGGGGGCCTCGCCCTGGCCATCCGTCTGCAGTCTTCGGGCTTTGATGTCACCGTGCTTGAAGCTCGCGACCGGCCCGGCGGTCGCGCCTATGTCTGGGAAGACGAGGGCTTCATCTTCGATGCCGGTCCCACGGTGATCACCGATCCCGATTGCCTGAAAGAGCTGTTCACGCTCAGCGGCCGCAAGATCGAGGACTATGTCGAACTTTTGCCGGTCAACCCGTTCTACCGGCTGGTCTGGGAAGACGGCGACGTCTTTGACTATGTCAACGACCAGGCTGAACTGGACCGCCAGATCGCCGCCCGCAATCCGGCCGATGTCGAGGGCTATCGCAAGTTCCACGCCTATTCCGAGGAGCTCTATCAAAAGGGCTATGTCGAGCTGGGTGCCGTGCCGTTCCTCGACATCCGCAGCATGATCTCATCGGCCCCCGCCCTGATGAAGCTGCAGGCCTGGCGCAGCGTCTATGACAAGGTCTCATCGTTCGTGAAGGACGAGCATGTCCGTCAGGCCCTGTCCTTCCACAGCTTGCTGGTCGGCGGCAGTCCTTTTGCAACCTCGTCGATCTATGCCCTTATCCATGCCCTGGAGCGCCGAGGTGGCGTCTGGTTCCCGCGGGGCGGCACCGGTGCCCTGATCCGTGGCCTTGTGCGCCTTTTTGAGGACCTCGGCGGCACGATCCGTCTCAATGCACCGGTCCAGAAGATCACCACCCGGGACGGCCGCGTCACGGGCGTGATCAATCATGACGGCACCGTCGAGACGTTCGACACCGTGGCCTCGAACGCCGACGTGATGCACACATATCGCGATCTTCTGGTCGATGATCCGCGCGGCAAAAAGGTCGGCAAGGCGCTGGAAAGCAAGCGCTGGAGCCCGTCACTGTTCGTGATCTATTTCGGCCTCAAGGCCGAACATCCCGAGATCCGCCACCACACCATCTGCTTTGGCCCGCGCTACCGAGAACTGATCGGCGATATCTATAACAAGGACGTCCTGTCCGACGACTTCTCGCTCTATCTGCACTCGCCCTGCGCGACCGATCCCGGCATGGCACCGCCCGGCTGCAGCAGTTTCTACGTCCTGTCGGTGGTTCCCAATCTCGAGACCGCCCAGATTGACTGGTCCAAGGAAGGGCCTGCCTATCGCGACCGGATCCTGAACTATCTGGAAGAACGCTACATTCCCAACCTGTCGCGCGACCTGGTGACCAGCCGGATCTTTACGCCGGACGACTTCACCAGCGAGCTGAATGCCTGGCAGGGAGCCGCCTTCTCGCTTGAGCCCCTGCTGACCCAGAGCGCCTTTTTCCGAACCCACAATCGCGACGACGTCATTCCTAACCTCTACTTCGTCGGTGCCGGCACCCATCCGGGTGCCGGTATTCCAGGCGTGGTGGGATCCGCCAAGGCAACGGCCTCCCTGATGATCGACGATTTCGAGACCGCAAAAGCGTGAGCCAACTCGAAGCCCAGAGCCGCGAGGCGATCCAGAAGGGCAGCAAGAGCTTTGCGGCCGCTGCAGCGCTGTTCGACGCTGAAACCCGCGCTGACGCCGAAATGCTCTACGCTTGGTGTCGGCACTGCGACGACGTGATCGACGGCCAGACCCTGGGCCATGGCATGAGCCCGGTGGAGGATGCCCCGGCCCGTCTGGCAGCGCTCTATGCCCAGACCCGCGCTGCTCTGGCCGGTGAGCCGCCTGCTGACCCACAGTTTGCCGCGTTCCAGACCGTAGCCTGCCGACGCCGGATTCCGGAGCGCTACGCCCTGGACATGATCGACGGCTTCGCCATGGACGTCGACGGCCGCCGCTACCAGACGCTGGACGACTTGCTGGACTATTGCTGGGGCGTGGCCGGGGTGGTCGGAACCATGATGGCCTTGGTCATGGGCACGAAGCCCGATGCCCTTTCGACCCTCCGTCGCGCCCAGGATCTGGGCCTGGCGTTTCAGCTGACCAATATCGCCCGCGACATTGTTGAAGACGCTCGCAACGACCGGATCTATGTGCCGCGCGCCTGGCTCGCCGAGCTGGGCGTGCCCGAGACGGCAGTCGCCGATCCAGCCCATCGTGGCGCGGTGGCGGTGATGGCCAAGCGCCTCGTCGACGCCGCCGAGCCCTATTATGCCTCGGCCCGCTGGGGACTGCGCGACCTGCCCCTCCGCTGTGCCTGGGCCATTGCGGCGGCCCGGGGGGTCTATCGCCAGATTGGCCTGGATGTCGTGCAGGCCGGCGACAAGGCCTGGGACGAGCGCGTCGTGGTCAGCGGCCGAATGAAGGCCCTGCGAGCCCTGGAAGGCGGCCTCATCGCCCTGCGTTCGGCGATCTGGGACCGGGCGATCCAGCCGCCTCAGCGGCCCGATATGTGGTCAAAGATCTAGGCTTCGACCCCGCGCGCCTTCAACTGCGCCTTCAGTTCGCGGACGGGTTTGGCCCACAGGAAGCCGAAGGAGACCGCCCCGTGCTTGGTGTGGACCGCATGGTGGATGCGATGGGCCTGGATGGCGCGTTTCCAGAAGGCGGACTTGCCGAACGGCGTCTTGAAGCGACGGTGCACCATGCCGTCATGAAAGATGAAGTACATCATCCCGTAGGCGGTGATCCCGAGACCCACCGGAAGCAGCCACGGCGTGCCATGCACGCCGAAATAGATTGCCACGATGGCCGGGGTGGCGAAGACCACAGCGAACAGGTCGTTGAGCTCGAACAGTCCTTCGCGCGGTTCATGGTGTGACTTGTGCCAGACCCACATGAAGCCATGCATGACATAGCGGTGCGTCACCCAGGCAAAGCCCTCCATGAAGGCGAAGGCGGCCAGGAACAGAACGATATCAAGAACCAGTTTCGCCATCAGGGTCCTATCGACGGGACAGTCGCACCAGGGTCTGGGCCAGGGCCAAACCACCCAGGCCGGCGGCAGTAAGCACGCCCCAGGCCCTATACACCTGCGAGAGTGGCGCGTCGCGCCAGAGAACGCCTTGATAGGCATCAATGACCCAGGCGTGAGGAGTGAACCAGCCGACGGTCTGCAGCCAGGCCGGCATCAGGAAGCGCGGCACCATGCTGCCGCCGATGGCTGCCAGGACCAGGATCACGAAGGTCGACAGCATCTGGGCCTGCTCTCGCGTCCGGCAGACCGAGACCAGCCCCAGGGCCAGGCCCGCAGCACAGACGGCCGCCGCCAGGGTGGTCGGCAGCCAAAGGCCGAAGTGCTCCAGAACGGCAACACCGTAGACGATCTGGGCGGTCGCGAAGATCGCTGTGGCCTGCACAATCCCCTGCCCGACCAGGAAGACGAACTTTCCGGTCACCACAGGGCCCATGCCGGCCACGCCCGCCAGCAGGCGATCAGCCACGCCGGTCCGGCGCTCGTCCATCAGGCCCAGAGCCCCCTGCATGGCCGAGAACAGGGCAAACAGGATCATCACCGCCCCGCCATAATAAGCGATCGTCGCCCCGCCCTTCTTGGCCCCCAGCAGGTCTTCCCGATCGAAAAGGTCACCGCCTGTGACGGCCGGAGGCTTGACCTTCAAGGCCGCTGCCGCCGCATCAAGGCGGGCGCTCTGGGCCGGGGTCAGGGGGGTCAGGACGGGAGCCAGCTGATCGACGCTGCGGCGCAGGACGGCGTCGGGCGCGGCCCGGGCCATGGCCTGTTGCATCCGGGCCTGGGTCAGGGGGGCTGCAACGGCGCGCGCGGGGTCGGCAATGATCAGGAAGGGCCGCCCGGGACCGGCCGGATCGGCGCGGATCACGAGACCCACATCGGCCTGGCCCGACTTCACCAGGGCCCGCACGGCCTCGACCGTGGCCGGTGCCACAGCCTCGGCCCGGATCTCGGAACTGGCCAGCAGGGCCCCGGCGACCCGACCGGACGTCTCGGTGCGGGCCAGATCGACCATGGCCAGCTTGGGCTTGATGTCCTCGCCGGTCGCCCCGGCAAAGACCGAGCTGAAGATCAGGAAGACCAGAGGCGGCAACAGGAAGGTCATCACCAAGGCTGCGCGATCGCGCCACAGCTCCAGCGCCATCACCCGCACCATGGCCAAGGTCATCTCAAGGCGGATCATGCGGCCAGCGTCCGCTCGGCGACGAGACTGAACAGGTTGTGCAGGGACGGCTCCCGGACCCGGATTTCGCGAGAGCAGAGGCCCGCCTTGCGGAGCTGCTTGTCCAAACGCCCGGCCGCGGCATAGCCATCGGCCTCCAGACAGGTCCAGAGCCTGGCCCGATGGGCGGTGCGGCTCAGCCCCGCCGCCGTCAGCAGGGCCTCGCCGGCGGCATCGGGCTCGCTCGAAAGCTCCACCAGAACCTCCATGCGGGAGCCAAAGGCCTCGGCGATCAGGGCCTGGGGTGGCCCTTCCAGCACCAGCGCGCCGTCCCGCAGGAAGCCCACCCGATCGGCCAGGGATCCGGCCTGCTCGAGATCGTGGGTGGTCAGAAGCACCGCCACGCCGAGATCGCGCAACCCGCGGATCACGGCATCGAGGGCCTCGCGGGCATCGATATCCACGCCCACCGTCGGCTCGTCGAGGATCAGCAGGGCCGGCTGATGCACGATGGCCGCCGCAATATTGGCCCGCCGCTGATAGCCGCCCGACAGGTGGCGGACGGGCACGTGGGCGCGGTCGACCGTGCGGGTCAGCTGCAGCGCCCTCTGGACGGCAGCCGGGACGTCGCGGCGCGGGACCTGGGCGAGGCTGGCAAAGGTTGCCAGGTTCTCGGCCACGGTCAGGTGGGCGTAGAGGGCGATCTCCTGCGGCACCAGGCCAAGGCCGGCCCGCGCCGCGCTGACCCGGGCCGGGTCCTGGCCCTGGAGCCGGACGCTGCCGGCTTCGGGGCGAATGCGTCCGCAGATGGTCTTGATCAGGGTGGTCTTGCCGGCCCCGTTGGGACCGAGAAGGGCATAGATTTCACCGGGCGACAGGGCCAGATCGACGCCGGCCAGCACGGTCCGGGGTCCATAGGCGTGGCGGACGCCGGACACCGTCAGAAGGGGCAAGCCGGTCACGCGGCCGCCTTGCGCCCGGCGAACAGACGGCCGACATAGCCCGCTACAAGGTCGCAACCGCCGACCGCATCAAGGGCCGCACGGCCGGCCGCCAGGTGATCGTCCATAGCGGCCCGCGCCCCATCCACGCCCAGCAGGGAGACGGCCGTGGTCATGCCGGCGTCCTTGCCGACATCCTTGCCGGCTCCCTCGACCGAGCCCTCGGCATCGATCAGGTCATCGCGGATCTGGAAGGCCAGGCCCATGCGTCGGCCAAACTCGCCCACCGCCGCGACGGCCGCTTCGCCGGCCCCCGCGATCCGGGCTCCGGACTGGGCCGCGGCCATGATCAGGACGCCGGTCTTTTCATGATTGAGGCGATCAAGCGCCGGCACATCGCGCATCTGGTCGCGGTCGAACAGATCCCGGGCCTGGCCGGCGATCAGGCCTGAAAACCCGACGGATCCGGCGATACGGCCGGCGATCTCGGCCCGCAGACCGCTGTCGAGGCCGGCATCGGCCGAAACCACGGCATAGGCGTGGTTCAGCAGACCGACCCCCGCCAGAACGGCCGTCGCCTCGTCGAAGGCCCGGTGGATGGTCGGGAGACCCCGCCGCAGACCGGCATCGTCCATGGCCGGCAGGTCATCGAGAATCAGAGACGCCGCATGGACCATCTCGAAGGCGCAGGCCGTATCCAGTGCCACGCCTTCGGACGCGCCGAACTGGGCGGCGGTCAGCAGGGTCAGCATCGGCCGAAACCGCTTGCCCGGGGCCAGCAGGGCATAGCGCACCGCCTCGACCAGTCGATCCGGTGCCGTTCCCGTCCTGGGCGCGAGCTCGGCCAGGCGTCGATCGACACCGGCACGAAGGGCCTCAAGGCGCTGCAAATCGGCGGCGGAGTCGTCCATACGCAATCGCGACAGGCCCAGATGCCCCCATGCGGGCCCGCTCATTTGACGGCGCCCGCCGCGAGCGTCAAGCAGCCCCCTTGACCCGAGGGGCCGGTCGTCGTTTTCCAAGGTCCATGACCCAGTCCTTTCCCTCTCCCGCCGCCCACGCCCGCGCCGTCCTGGCTGAACTGGGCGTCTCCGGCCTGCCTGCCGACGGTGGCATCGCCGTGCGGTGCCCGCTCGATGGCGCGATCCTGACCCAGGTCGCCTATGATGACGCACGAGCCATTGACGCCAAGGTTTCGGCCGCGTCGAAGGCCTTCCGCGCGTGGCGCACCGTGCCCGCCCCGCGTCGTGGGGAGCTGGTCCGCCTGCTCGGCGAGGAACTGCGCGCCGCCAAGAATGAGTTGGCCGCCCTGGTGACGCTGGAGGCCGGCAAGATCGCCTCCGAAGCGGCCGGCGAGGTCCAGGAGATGATCGATATCTGCGATTTCGCCGTGGGCCTGTCGCGCCAGCTCTACGGCCTGACCATCGCCTCGGAACGCCCCGGCCATGCCATGCGCGAGACCTGGCATCCGCTGGGTCCGGTCCTGGTGATCAGCGCCTTCAACTTCCCCGTGGCGGTCTGGGCCTGGAACGCGGCCCTGGCCCTGGTCTGCGGCAATCCGGTGATCTGGAAGCCGTCGGAGAAGACGCCGCTGACGGCCGTGGCCACCCAGGCGATTCTTGAGCGCGCCCTGGCCCGGTTCGGCGACGCCCCCGAGGGTCTGTGCTCTGTGGTGCTCGGCGGCCGCGACGCCGGCGAGCGGCTGGTCCGCGATCCAGCCCTGGCCCTGGTCAGCGCCACGGGCTCGACCCGGATGGGCCAGGCAGTCGCCCCGATCGTAGCGGCGCGTTTCGGTCGCTCGATCCTGGAGCTGGGTGGCAACAACGCCATGATCGTCGCGCCCAGTGCCGACCTGTCCCTGGCCGTTCGCGCCATCGTGTTTTCGGCCGCAGGCACCGCCGGTCAGCGCTGCACCTCCCTGCGCCGGCTGATCGTTCACGAAAGCCTGGTCGACAAGGTCGCCGATGCCGTCGAGGGGGCCTTTTCCCGCCTGCCGGTCGGCGATCCGCGTCAGGCGGGCGTCCTGCTCGGGCCTTTGCACGACAAGGCCGCCTATGACGCCTTTGTCGCCGCCATGGACCAGGCCCGGGCCGATGGCGGCACGGTGAGTGGAGGCGAAAGGCTGCTGATCGACGAGCACCCCGAGGCCTATTATGTGCGCCCGGCCCTGGCCCGCCTGCCGGCCCCGAGTGCCGGCATGCAGCGCGAAACCTTCGCTCCCCTCCTGCATGTCGTGCCCTATCGCGACTTCGACGAGGCCGTGGCGATCCAGAACGATGTGCCCCAGGGCCTGTCCTCCTGTGTGATGACCCAGGACATCCGCGAGGCCGAAGCCTTTCTGGCGGCCTCCGGCAGCGACTGCGGCATCGCCAACGTCAATATCGGTCCCTCGGGGGCCGAGATCGGCGGTGCGTTCGGCGGCGAAAAGGAAACCGGCGGCGGGCGCGAGAGCGGCTCCGACAGCTGGAAACAATACATGCGACGCCAGACGGCGACGGTGAACTATTCCGGTGCCCTGCCCCTGGCCCAGGGGGTGAAGTTTGATCTCTAACGAGATCCTCCCCCTTTGGAGCAGCATCTGGCCGGCGGACACGGCTTCGCGACCTCACACGATCTCTCGCTGAGTTGTGGAAAGGGTCGCGAAGCGTCCGGGCTCGCCCGGATGATTGGATAGAGTAACCGTTTCGACGAAGCCGTCCGCTCCGCGTCACCGTTTTCCGTCAGCCTCCCGCCAGGTGGCCCTGTTGAGGCCTTACCGGGACCCGGATCGCGCCGTTTCCAGCGCGTTCCGGCGGTCGAAGAGGACGGGCTTTCAGCCAGACACGCCCTTTTGCCTTCAACCACGCCGACGGCGGGCGGGTCTGGCCAGCAACCAGATCCCCGGACACGCTTCAGTATCCCCCTGAAGCCCAGCCCCGCTCGATCACCCCCCGCCGCCGCAATGGTCGCTGGCCCTGCGCCCTTTCCTCGCGACGAGGTGGGGACAGAATACGGGAGGTTTCAGCGCGTCGGACGGGCGCGGTGGTTGTTTTTACAGGGTGTTGATCGGGTTGAGCTTTTCCCTGAAAGCCCCGGGGATTGATTGGTCTCTATCCCCGCACTTGCCCCCTACGGATCGCTTCGCGATCGTCTTCCCCCGAAGGGGGAAGATGGGGTTGGCGCGTTTCATCTTCCCCCCGCAGGGGGGAGGACGACCTGCGCAGCAGGTCAGGAGGGGGCCAGCGGCGTCGGCCGGTTATCAACCCTGTGGGACAGCCGCCGCCTTCCCTCCACCGGCAAAGCCGCCTATGACACCGTTTCATGACGGCCACCGCCCATGACCCCACCCGCGTCGCCCTCGACGCGATCCGCGCCCGCGCCTTTGCCTTTCCAAAGCGCCATTTCCTGTCCGCCGGCGATCTCAATGCGCCCCAGGCGGCCGACCTGCTGGACCTGGCGGAGGCGTTCGTCGCCTTCAACCGCCAGACCTCCAAGTCGCTGGACCTGCTAAAGGGCAGGACGCTGATGAACCTGTTCTTCGAGAACAGTACCCGCACCCAGTCCAGCTTCGAGATCGCCGGCAAGCGACTGGGGGCCGACGTGGTCAATATGAGCCCGCGCACCTCGTCGATCACCAAGGGCGAGACCCTGATCGACACCGCCGTGACCCTGAATGCCATGCGGCCCGACCTGCTGGTGGTGCGCCATGGCTCGTCCGGCGCGGCGTCGCTGCTGTCGCAGAAGGTCAGCGGCCATGTGATCAATGCCGGTGACGGCCAGCATGAGCATCCGACCCAGGCCGTGCTCGACGCCCTGTCGATCCGCCGCGCCTTCGGCCGGGTCTCGGGCCTGACCGTGGCCATCTGCGGCGACGTGCTGCATAGCCGCGTGGCCCGCTCCAACGTTTCCCTGCTGCACACCCTGGGGGCCAGCGTGCGGCTGGTGGGTCCCGCCACCCTGATGCCGGCCCAGGCCGAGCGCTGGGGCGTGACGGTGCATCACGACATGAAGTCGGGTCTGGCCGGGGCCGATGTGGTGATGATGCTGCGCCTGCAGCTGGAGCGGATGCAAGGCGGCTTCGTGCCCTCGACCCGCGAATATTTCCGCTTCTATGGGCTGGACCGCGAAAAGCTGTCCCGCGCCGCACCGGGGGCCAAGGTCATGCACCCGGGGCCCATGAACCGGGGCGTCGAGATCGACAGTGACGTGGCCGATGATCCGGCCGTCAGCCTGATCCAGGACCAGGTCGAGATGGGCGTCGCCGCCCGGATGGCGGTGCTGACCAGCCTCGCCGCACGGCTGGAGGCCGACCAATGAACTCGCCCCAGCCCCTGGCCTTCACCAATGCCCGTCTGGTCGATCCCGAGAGCGGCTATGACGGCCCCGGCGGGGTCATCGTCTCCGAGGGCGTGATTGCCGACGTCGCCAAGGGCCGCGAGTTCGGCAAGCTCGGCAAGGGCGTCCGCGTCGTCGACTGCGGTGGTGCCCTGCTGGCCCCCGGCCTGATCGACCTGCGGGTCAAGACCGGCGAGCCCGGGGCCGAGACCAAGGAAACCCTGGCCTCGGCCGCCCGCGCCGCCGCCGCCGGGGGCGTGACCAGCATCGTCGTCCAGCCCGACACTGATCCGGCCATCGACGATCCCAGCGTGGTCGACTTCATCCTGCGCCGGGCCCGCGACATCGACAGCGCCCGCATCCTCTGCGCCGGCGCGGCGACCAAGGGCCTGAAGGGCGAGCAGATGGCCGAGATCGGCCTGATGCGCGAGGCCGGCTGCGTCTATATCACCGACGCCGACCGTCCGATCGTCGACTCCAAGGTCTTCCAGCGCATCCTGACCTACGCCAAGGGCTTCGACGCCCTGCTGGCTCACCGGCCGATGGACATGTGGCTGGCCAGGGGCGGCGCAGCGATCGGCGGCGAATTTGCCGGCCGACTGGGCCTGCCGTCGATCTCGCCGATGGCCGAACGCATCATGCTCGAGCGCGACATCGCCCTGCTGGAAGCCACCGGCGGCCGCCTGCTGGTCGACCAGATCACCAGCGCCGGTGCGCTGGAGACCCTGGCCCGCGGCAAGGCCAGGGGCCTGCGCCTGTCGGCCAGCGTGTCGATCAACCACCTTTCGTTCAACGAGCTGGATATCGGCGATTATCGCAGCTTCGCCAAGCTGACCCCGCCCCTGCGCGGCGAGGACGACCGCCAGGCCCTGATCGAGGCCCTGGCGTCGGGCCTGATCGACATCGTCGTCTCGGCCCACGCACCGGCCCCGGCCGAGGACAAGCGCCTGCCCTTCGACGAGGCCACACCCGGGGCCATCGGCGTCGAGACCCTGCTGCCGGCCCTGCTGTCGCTCTATCACGACGAGCGCCTGCCGCTGGTCGACCTGATCCGCGCCGTGACCCTCGCGCCCGCCGAGCTGCTGGGCCTGCGCGGCGGCCGGATCGCCCCCGGCGCGCCGGCGGACCTCGTGCTCTGCGACATCGACGCGCCGATCATCGTCGATGCGGCCAAGCTGCTGTCCAAGTCCAAGAACTCGCCGTTCGACGGGCGCAGGCTGCAGGGTCAGGTGCTGATGACGCTGGTGGATGGCCGGGTGGTGCATCGGGCGGAGGGGTAGCTGATCCTCCCCCGCTGGGGGGAGGATTTGGATGCACCCCGACTCTGCACTAAACCTAGGTCACCAACTTCGCTTTGCGTAGCGGTTGAAATCGCGCGCAACTCGCCTTAAGGTCGAAACGTGCAAGATCTCGCCCAAGCCGTCTATCTCACGCTCGCGATTGCCGTGGTCGGAGGCTACCTCCTCGGCTCGATCCCGTTCGGCCTGATCGCGACCCGCCTGGGCGGGGCCGGCGACATCCGCCAGATCGGTTCGGGCAATATCGGGGCGACCAATGTGCTGCGCTCCGGCCGCAAGGATCTGGCGGCCATCACCCTGATCGGCGATGCCGGCAAGGGCGTGCTGGCCGTGCTGCTGGCCCGCTGGATGACCAATGACAGCGCCGCCATCGTCGCTCTGGCCGGCGGCGCGGCCTTCCTGGGCCACCTGTTCCCGGTCTGGCTGAAATTCAAGGGCGGCAAGGGCGTGGCCACCTTCTATGGCGTGCTGCTCTCGGCCTGCTGGCCGGTGGGCGTGCTGGCCGCCGTCACCTGGCTGGCCATGGCCGTCCTCTTCCGGATCAGCTCCCTGGCCGCCCTGACCGCCGCGGCCCTGGCCGCGCCGTTCGCCCTGGCTACCGACCAGCCCCATGCCATGCTGGTCCTGGCCCTGTTCATGGCCGTGCTGATCTTCATCCGTCACCGCGAGAACATCGCCCGCCTGCTCAAGGGCCAGGAGCCGAAGATCGGCCAGAAGAAAGCGGCGGAGCCCCCGCCTCCGGCCGCGTGACCCCGGGCCGCCTCTCGGATCCCCAGCGCCTGGCCTGGCTCAGGCTGGCGCGCACCGAGACGGTCGGCCCCGTCGCCTTCGAGCACCTTCTGGCCCGCTACGGCACGCCCGAACGCGCCCTCTCCGCCCTGCCCGACCTGTCCCGCCGCGGCGGTCGCGCGACGCCCCTGAACATTCCCCTGCGCGACACGATCGAGCGTGAACTCGAGGCCGGCGCGGCGCTCGGCGCGCGGCTGATCTGTGGCTGCGAACCCGACTTCCCCCTTCGACTGGCGGCCCTGGATCCCCCACCGCCGGTTCTCTGGGCCCTGGGCCGCGCCGACCTGTTGGCCAAGGCCACCATCGCCATCGTCGGGGCCCGCATCGCCTCGGCGGCCGGCCAGCGCTTTGCCCGCCAGTTGGCCGCCGAGCTGGGTGAGGCCGGCCACGTCATCGTCAGCGGCATGGCGCGGGGCGTCGACGGCGCGGCGCACGAGGGTGCCCTGCGTACCGGAACGGTCGCCGTGCTGGGCGGCGGGGTCGGCGACATCTATCCGCCCGAGCACGCGGCACTCCATGCCCGGCTCGCCGTCGAGGGCTGCGTCGTCAGCGAAAGCGCCCCCGACCGCCGGGCCCAGGCCAAGGACTTCCCCCGCCGCAACCGCATCATCTCGGGCTTGTCCCTCGGGGTGGTGGTGGTCGAGGCCGAGCTGAAGTCCGGCTCCCTGATCACCGCCCGCCTGGCTGCCGAGCAGGGTCGCGATGTCTTCGCCGTGCCCGGCTCGCCTCTGGATCCACGGGCCCGCGGCACCAACGACCTGATCCGCCAGGGCGCGATCCTGTGCGAGGGAGCCGAGGATGTGCTGCGGGCCCTGTCTGGCCAGACCCAGCTGCGCGAACGCGACCGGACCTATGATCCCGCCGCTGAGGCCGACCTCGACCTTGGCGCCCTGCGCGAGCGACTGGCCGCCCTGCTCTCGCCCACGGCCGTCTCGCGCGACGAGCTGGTGCGGGCCACCGGAGCCCCGACCTCGGCGGTGATGGCGGCCCTGGTGGAGCTGGCCCTGGCCGAACGGGCGGACCTGCTGGCCGGAGGGATGGTGGCTGGGGTTTGATGCGCCACCGCCAATTCATTGCGCAAAGTACTGGATACCAGTACCATGGCAGTTGAATTCGAATGGGACCCGGAAAAGGCGCGCAGCAACCTCGCCAAACATGGGGTTGATTTCAAAGACGCCTGTCACGCGATCCTGGACCCTTGGCGTATGGAGGATGTCGATGACCGGTTCGACTACGGCGAAGAACGCATCCAGATCATCGGCGCCTGCTTCGGGGCCGTCCTCTTCGTCGTCACCGTCTCACAGGTCCAAAATCACTACCGGATCATCTCAGCCAGACCCGCCAATCCCGTCGAAAGCAAAAGGTACTTTCGTGGTGCGTACCGGCGATCTGCCGATGGGCAAGACCGACTGGGATCGCCTCAAGGCGATGACAGACGAAGACATCAACGCCGCCGCCCAGTCCGATCCCGATTGCCCACCGCTGACCGAGGAGCAACTGTCCCGGTTCAGGCGCGTCAACGCGATCAAGGATATTCGCGGCCGGCTAGGCATGACCCAGGCGGCGTTCTCTGCGGCATTCCGCTTGCCGCTGTCGACGGTCCGTGACTGGGAACAGGGTCGAACCACGCCAGACGCGCCCGCCAGAACACTGCTCACAGCGATATCGCGGGATCCCGAGACGATGCGAAGGCTGGTCGGTGGCGAAGCGCCCTGATCGGCGACTTCTGGTCTGAAAGCCTAGACGCTGAGGTCGATCATCAGCCCCGTACCCTGGGCCGGAGCGGCACGCACGGCCTCGCGCAGGCGCTCGGCGATCGCCGCGCGTTCGTCGTTCGACGTCACCGGCTTGACCGGCTGGATCGGTGAGACATAGGCCTCGGTGGCGATCCTGTTGATGCTCGAGAGGTTCATGAGCGCCAGAAGGGTTTAGGTTCCAGCCTGATCATCGTCCAAATGGGCTTAACAATCGCCTACCAGGATCCAGGAAACTGCACCGTTTGAACGGGCTGCGTTGACAGACCCCCCGTCCCGCCCCCACTTTCCGGCGCTCGCCTCCAAGGCGATCCTCCCCGCAGGTACAGAGTCCTAATGAACGTCGTCGTCGTCGAGAGCCCGGCCAAGGCCAAGACCATCAACAAGTATCTCGGGTCCGACTACACGGTTCTCGCCTCGTACGGCCACATCCGCGACCTGCCCTCCAAGGACGGCTCGGTGGAGCCCGACAACGATTTTGCCATGACCTGGGAGGTCGACGCCAAGTCGTCCAAGCGGATTTCCGACATCGTCGACGCGATGAAGGGGGCCGATCGCCTGATCCTGGCCACCGACCCCGACCGCGAAGGGGAAGCCATCAGCTGGCACGTGCTGGAGGTCCTGAACAAGAAGAAGGCGGTCAAGGGGATGACCGTCCAGCGGGTCACCTTCAACGCCATCACCAAGGCCTCGGTGCTCGAGGCCATGGCCAATCCGCGCGACATCGACATGGAGCTGGTCGAGGCCTATCTGGCCCGCCGCGCCCTGGACTATCTGGTCGGTTTCACCCTTTCGCCGGTGCTGTGGCGCAAGCTGCCGGGCAGCCGCTCGGCCGGTCGCGTCCAGTCGGTCTGCCTGCGCCTGATCGTCGAGCGCGAGATGGAGATCGAGCGCTTCAAGACCCAGGAATACTGGAGCGTCGAGGCCGATGTCTCGGCCGGGGCCGATCCGTTCACGGCCCGCCTGGTCAAGCATGAGGGCAAGAAGCTCACCAAGTTCGACCTCGGCAACGAGGGCTCGGCCCTGGCCGCCAGGGCAGCGGTCGAGAAGGCCGTGTTCAAGATTTCCGGTGTCGAGAAGAAGCCCGGCAAACGCTCGCCGGCCCCGCCCTTCACCACCTCGACCCTGCAGCAGGAAGCCTCGCGCAAGCTCGGCTTCTCGGCCCAGCGCACCATGCAGGCGGCGCAAAAGCTCTATGAGGGCATCGATATCGGCGGCGAGACCGTCGGCCTGATCACCTATATGCGAACCGACGGCGTGTCGGTGGGCCCGGAAGGCATAGCCGAAGCCCGCGACGTGATAGGCAATGTCTATGGCAAGGACTATGTCCCGGAGACGCCGCGCTACTACAAGGTCAAGGCCAAGAACGCCCAGGAGGCCCACGAGGCCATCCGCCCGACCAGCCTGCACCGCAATCCCGGCTCCCTGCGCCTGGAGCCCGATCTGGGCCGGCTCTACGAGCTGATCTGGAAGCGGATGATCGCGTCGCAGATGGAAAGCGCCCGCATCGAGCGCACCACGGTCGACATCGAAAGCCATGACGGCCAGACCGGCCTGCGCGCCACCGGCCAGGTCGTGCTCTTCCCCGGCTATCTGACGGTCTATGAAGAAGGCCGCGACGACGACGGCGATGAAGACTCGGCCCGCCTGCCCCTGATCGAGGACGGTGCTGCCGCCAAGGTCATCGAGGCCCGCGCCGACCAGCACTTCACCGAACCGCCCCCGCGCTATTCGGAAGCCAGCCTCGTCAAGAAGATGGAAGAGCTCGGCATCGGCCGTCCCTCGACCTATGCCTCGGTCCTGACCGTCCTGCGCGACCGCGAATATGTGAAGATGGAGAAGAACCGCTTCATCCCAGAGGACAAGGGCCGGCTGGTCACCGCCTTCCTCGAGCAGTTCTTCCGCCGCTATGTCGAGTATGACTTCACGGCCAGCCTGGAAGAGCAGCTCGACCTGGTGTCGGACGGCAAGCTGGACTGGAAGCAGTTCCTGCGCGACTTCTGGAAAGAGTTCCATGCCGCCGTCGGCGAGATCGCCGAGCTGCGCGTCACCAATGTTCTGGACGCCCTCAATGAGGCGCTGGGACCGCATATCTTCCCCGACAAGGGCGACGGGTCCAACCCCCGCCTGTGCCCCACCTGCGGCTCCGGCCAGCTGTCCCTGAAGGTCGGCAAGTTCGGGGCCTTCATCGGCTGCTCGAACTATCCGGAATGCCGTTTCACCCGTCAGCTCGCTACCGCCGAGGGCGAAGGCGAAGCTGAGTCTGCGGACCGCGATCTGGGGATCAACCCGGAAACCGGTCGCTCGGTATGGCTGAAGAACGGCCGCTTTGGGCCCTATGTCGAAGAGCCACCGGCAGCGGAAAGCGGCGACAAGCCCAAACGATCAAGCCTGCCCAAGGGCTGGCTGCCGGCCGCCGTCGATCTGGAAAAGGCCCTGCGCCTGCTGTCCCTGCCCCGGGAGGTCGGTCAGCACCCCGACGACGGCAAGACGATCACCGCCGGACTTGGCCGGTTTGGTCCGTTCGTCCTGCACGACGGGACCTATGCCAATCTGGAGAACCCGGAGGATGTCTTCGACATCGGCCTGAACCGCGCCGTTGCCCTGCTGGCCGACAAGCGGGCCGGAGGCGGACGTCCGCAACGCGGTCAGGCCGCAGCCCTGGCCGAACTGGGCAATCACCCCGAGGACGGCAAGCCGGTCCGCGTGCTGTCCGGTCGCTTCGGCCCCTATATCAAGCACGGCGACACCAATGCCAATGTCCCCAAGGGGGCCGATCCTGCGGCCCTGACCCTGGACGAAGCGGTGGTCTTGCTGGCCGAACGCGTCGCCAAGGGCGGCGGCAAGAAGCCGGCAAAGAAAGCCGCCGCCAAGAAGGCTCCCGCCAAGGCCACGGCCAAGGCGAAAGCCGCTGACGGGGCGGCTCCAGCCAAGAAACCTGCTGCAAAAAAGCCGGCGGCGAAGAAGGCAGCGGCCCCGAAGAAGGCCGCAGCCAAGCCGAAGGCCTGACCCTACCCATGTCCACAATCCGGGTTTAGACTGCCCCCATGACGTCGCTCCAACGGCCCCTGCCCCTGAACGTGGTGATCGCCGGCCTAATCATGGCCAGCATCCTGGGCTTCGTCATGGGCCTGACCAATGCGCTCAAGGACGGGCAGTCGCTGAACAGCGTCTCGACGGCCCCCTTGGCCGAGGTATCAGGCGTCCCCATCAGGGACGCGTCCCCGGCCCCCCTTTACGTCCCGGCCCCGCCCGAAAGGCCCAAGCCCAAGGCCGTAGAGGTCAAGACCGAAGAGGTCGCCGTTCCGGCTGCGGTGATCGAGGCCCCACCGGCTGCGCCGGAAGCCGCCCCAGCGGCAGCACCGCCGGCACAACAACCCCCGCCGGCCCGGATCGAGGACCTGTACGAATAAGATCCACCGGCCTGACCTGAGCAATCCCTGTCCGACCCGTGGTCGCGAGGCTAAGGCCCTGACGCCGATCCGTCCCCCCCCCCCCGGGCGTCCGCAGAAGCGGTCAGTCCGCCTCGAAATCCAGCAGATCGCCCGGCCGACAGTCGAGTTCACGGCAAAGCTTTTCGATCGTGTCGAAGCGCACGCCCTTCACCTTTCCCGACCGGAGCAGCGACAGGTTTGTTTCGCTCATATCGATGCGCTGAGCCAGATCGCGGGCCCGCATCTTCCGACGGGCCAGCATGACATCCAGGGTGACGATGATCGGCATGGTCAGACAATCTGGTCGTAGTCGGTCTTGATCTGGTCGCGATCGTCTTTGACAGCCGCCGCCAGGTCGATCACGCGGCCAAAGAGGCGGATCGCGATCCCGACACAACCCAGCACGACGCTGACGCCGAGGTTCTGGCCAAAGGCCTGTGAGGCACTGTTGCCGCCGTCGCCGAAGATGAACCAGAGGATCGTGCTGGCGACCAGCCAGTCTCCAAGCCGGGTCAGGGCCTTGCCAGCCTCAACCGACAGCACCTGGCCACCGGCGAAACTCTTGAACAGGCAACGTGCCTGCCAGACCGCACCGAGCAGGGCCAGCACGGGCAGCGCGGCAAGGGTCGCCTCGCCCACATGGCGCAGCGCTTCACTTCGCTCGTTTGCCCCGACGGACAGCACGACGGCCTTCAAAGGCCCATAGGCGATCTCGGAAAACACCAGAAAAACCCCGATGCCGAACAGCCAGCCGAACAGTTGCTGCAGGCCAACGCTGTCTTTTTGAATCTTCGCCATACCGGTCGTGGTCATGTCTCTTCCTTTCCTGCTGGCCTGCCGGGATCGCTTGCATCGCAGCCTGAGAGGCTTCGATCGGCGCATACCCCGCGCCGCGTTCGTGATTATTTTAAATAAGACATAAATTTATGGACTTCAAATGTCAAAAAATTTAGATTCTGAAAGATATCAGAAACAGGATCGGACCAGCCAAGCCAACGAAGGGTGGCTGTCCCCTAGGCGCGCGGACCTCAACGGGGCAGCCGGAGACCTCCCCCGCACCTCAACGGCATTTCCCTTGGCCTTTGGCCCCCGGCCCGGGTTATCCCAGCACATGGCCAAACCACGCACGCCCAAGTCGTCGAAATTTCCTGCCGCCGCCAAGCCGCCTGCCGGCCTGCCGGACCGCGAGACCCTGCTGGCCTTCCTGCGCAGTGCGGGCGAGAGCGGCAAGGCCGATATCGCCCGGCACTTCGGGCTGAAGGGGGCCGACCGCCGGGCCCTGCGGGAGATGCTGCGCGAACTGGAAGCCCAGGGCGCGCTCGGCAAGCGGGGCCGCAAGGGCTTCGCCGAGGCCGGCTCCCTGCCCCCCGTGGGCGTGGTCGATGTCGTGGATCGTGACGCGGACGGCGACATGTTCGTCAAGCTGACCCGGGCCGATGACGACGCCCCCATCGTGCGCCTCTCGCCCGCGCGCAATGCCGATGCCGGCGGCGCACCGGGCATGGGCGATCGCCTGCTGGTCCGCTTCGAGCGCCTCGAGAACGGCGAGCTGGAAGCCCGGCTGATCAAGAAGCTCGGCCAGAGCGCGCACAAGATCCTCGGCGTGATCCGCAAGCACCGCCGCGAGACCCGGGTTGAACCGGTCGATCGCAAGTCCAAGGAAGTCCTGGTCCTCACCGAACTGGACGCCAGGGACCTCAAGGAGGGTGATCTGGTGCTGGCCTCGGTGGGTTCAGCCGCCGGTCGCTACGGACCCAAGCAGGGCAAGGTGCTGGAAGTGGTCGGCAGCGAGGATGATCCCCGTGCGGCCTCCCTGATCGCCATCCACAGCCATGGCATTCCGGTGGGCTTCTCTGAAGCCGCCGAGGCCGAGGCCGCCAACGCCCAGCCGCCGACCCTGCAAGGCCGCGACGACCTGCGCGACCTGCCGTTCGTGACCATCGACCCGGTCGATGCCCGCGACCATGACGATGCGGTCTATGCCCATCCCGATCCCGACGCCGGCAATGCGGGGGGCTGGATCGTCTGGGTGGCCATCGCCGATGTCGCCGCCTATGTCCGCCCGGGCTCGGCCCTGGACCGCGAGGCCCGCGAAAAGGGCAACAGCGTCTATTTCCCCGACCGGGTCGAGCCGATGCTGCCCGAGGTGCTGTCCAACGGCCTCTGCTCCCTGCGGGAGGGCGAGAACCGCGCCACCCTGGCGGTCCGGATGGTGTTCGACAGCGCTGGCCGCAAGAAGAGCCACCGCTTCGTGCGTGGCCTGATGCGCTCGGCGGCAAAGCTGTCCTATGAGCAGGCACAGGCCGCCATCGATGGCGTGATCCCGCCTGACGGCCAGGACGGCGACAAGGCACCGCCCCTGCTGGATCCGATCCTCAAGCCGCTGTGGGCCGCCTTCCGCCTGATGGG
This sequence comes from Caulobacter henricii, assembly GCF_001414055.1. Lineage (GTDB taxonomy): Bacteria > Pseudomonadota > Alphaproteobacteria > Caulobacterales > Caulobacteraceae > Caulobacter > Caulobacter henricii. The sequence continues at coordinate 2,214,730 of NZ_CP013002.1, forward strand.
CAAGGGCCGCGAGATCCGCTCGCCCCTGGCGATCGAGAGCGACGAGCGCAAGATCGTCATTACCCGCGAGGGCGAGATCGCCTCGATCAACCGCCGTGCCAGTCTCGAGGCCCACAAGCTGATCGAGGAGATGATGATCCAGGCCAATGTCAGCGCCGCTGAAAGCCTGGAAGCCAAGCGCACGCCGCTGATCTATCGCGTCCACGACACGCCCAGCCAGGAGAAGGTTCAGAACCTGGCCGAGTTCCTGGCGACCCTGGAGATCAAGTGGAACAAGGGTGAGGCCCCGCAGACCTCGCGCTTCAACAAGCTGCTGGACGAAACCCGCGACGGGCCGCACGCCGCCATCGTCAACGAAGTGGTGCTGCGCACCCAGATGCAGGCGCACTACAGCGCCGACAATCTGGGCCATTTCGGCCTGAACCTGGCCAAGTATGCCCACTTCACCAGTCCGATCCGTCGCTATGCCGACCTGATCGTGCACCGCGCCCTGATCCGGGCCCTGAACCTTGGGACCGATGGCCTGACCGACCAGGACGTCAGCCAGATCAAGGACACCGCCGAGACCATTACCTATGCCGAGCGCCGGGCCATGGCCGCCGAGCGCGACGCCACCGACCGCTATATCGCCGCCTTCCTGTCCGACCGTGTGGGGGCGACCTTCAACGGCCGCATTACCGGCGTCACGCGGTTTGGCCTGTTCGTGAAACTGGACGAGACCGGAGCCGATGGTCTGGTGCCGGTCTCGACCCTGGGCCAGGAGTTCTTCGTCCATGACGAGCGCATGCACGCCCTGGTCGGGGAGCGCACCGGCAAGCGCTGGCCCTTGGGCCTACAGGTTGAGGTCAAGCTGGTCGAGGCCACCCCGGTGACCGGCGGCCTGCTGTTCGAGATGATCACCGAGCCCCTGCCGGCCGATCCCCGGGCCCCTCGCCCTCGCCTGGGCGCGCGGCGTCAGGCGGCGGTCAAGCCCCGCGGCGGCCTGCCCAAGGGCGTACGGCGCGGCAAGCGGCGGTAGTTTGAGAGATGCTCGCCCTATGGGGGAGGATCCATCTATTTCAGGCCTTTGATCGCCTTCTCCAGCAGGTCGGCCATCATTCGCTCGTCGGCAGCCGAGGGGTGGCCGTGGCAGGCCGTACGCTCCAGGCCGCTCACGCGCACGGCTGTGGCCAGGCCCTTGAGCCGGCCGGCGACCTGCTGAACATCATCTGCAAAGTTTTCACCCGCAATCAGCAGGAAACGCGCCTGAGGATCGCGCCGGGCCAGGCCGGCGACGAAGTCGACATAGGAGTCGCGGTAGTCGGTGCGCAGGTCGGCCTCGCTCCGCCAGGCTTCGCCCGGCTTCAGCGGCGTCGAGAAATCGTTGGTGCCCAGACCGATGACGATCAGGTCGGGCTTCCAGGGATCGGCAGGATCGATGCGCGGCTCGGCCTGGCCGGGGATCAGGCGCGGATAAAGGGCCGGCAGGGGCTCTCCCGGAGCCAGGCCGCTGTAGTTGCGCACCACGCCACGCCCTGAATAGGCGATGATCCGGTAGTCCGCCTTCAACCGCTCCGCCAGGATCGGTGCGAAGGACAGGCTGGTGTCGGTCAGATCATGAACCTCTTGCTCCGTGCAGGCCTGACGGGCGGAACGCACGCCATAGGCCACGGTGAAGGAGTCGCCGATGAACTCGATCCGGCTGGATCTCGCGACCGGCGCCAGGGGCCGTCCTTCGGGACCAACAAAGAAGCCGACGAACCGCGCCGAACCCGTCTGGCTCTCGGTCAGCTTGTCCAGCCGCACCACATGCTCGCCGGGGCCCAGCTGGTCGAAGGTCAGTCGCGCCAGGCCGGGCCTGCGCAGTTCAGCGCGAACCTGGCCGTCGATGCTGACCGAAAGATGCTCCGCGCCTGTGTCGACCGCCACCGTCACCGAGGGACCGGAAAACCGGCCTTCGAAATAGACCCCCGGCCAGCCAAAGCTCAGCCCGCCCTCGGGGGCAGGCGCGACGCGGCCACCGACATGGGGGGTCAGGGCGGTCTGAGCGGCGACCGGCGCGGCGGCCAGGGACAGGACGCTGAGCACGGCGAGGAGAACGGAACGCATGGTCGACTCCAACGAACGGTCCCCTTCATCTGTCATAGCGACGCGATCCCCGCTAACAGGAAATCATGCGCCCAGATCTCGACCCGTTCCACGCCATCGCCATCAGCCGCCTAGCCTATCAGCTGCAGGCCGAAGGGCGGTCGGTCATCCATATGGAATTTGGCCAGCCCTCGACCGGCGCACCCAAGGCTGCGATCGACCGCGCCCACCACGTGCTCGACACCGACGGCCTGGGCTATTGGGAAAGCCCTGCCCTCAAGGCCCGCATCGCCCAGCGCTATGATGAGAAGCACGGGGTCAAGGTCGATCCGGAGCAGATCATCCTGACCTGCGGGGCCTCGCCGGCCCTGGTCATGGCCCTGGCCTCGGCCTTCGAGGCCGGCGATCGTGTGGCCCTGGCCCGCCCCGGCTATGTGGCCTATCGCAACACCCTGAAGGCCCTGAACCTGATCCCGGTCGAGATCGCCTGCGGGCCGGAGGATCGCTACCAGCTGACCGCCGCCCACCTGGCGGCGCTCGACCCTGCCCCGGCCGGCGTCATTGTCGCCAGCCCGGCCAACCCGACCGGCACCGTCATCGCCGACGACGAAATGGCCGCCATAGCCGACATATGCCGTACACGGAATATCCGGATCGTCAGCGACGAAATCTATCATGGCCTGAGCTATGTGGGGCCCGTGCGGTCGATGCTGGAGTTCGAGCCCAGCGCCCTGGTGGTCAACAGTTTCTCGAAATATTTCAGCATGGTCGGCTGGCGACTGGGCTGGCTGGTGTCGCCTCTGGACCATGTCCACCGGGCCCGGGCCTATATGGGCAACCTGTTCCTGACCGCCCCGTCCCTGAGCCAGCACGCCGGCCTGATCGCCATGGATTGCACCGACGAGCTCGACGGCCATGTCGAGGTCTATCGCCGCAACCGCCAGCTGCTGCTGGACGCCCTGCCCTCGCTGGGCTTGGCCAGGATCGCGCCGCCGGACGGGGCCTTCTACATCTGGGCCGATGTCGGCCACCTGACCGATGACTCGATGGCGTTCTGCCGGCAACTGCTGACCGAAACCGGCGTCGCCACCGCCCCGGGCATCGATTTCGACCCGGTCGAGGGGCACCGCTTCATGCGCTTCAGCTTCGCCGTCTCGACCGCGGAGGTCGAGGAGGCGCTGCGGCGGCTGGTGCCGTGGTTTGCGGCGAAGGCGGCGATCTAGCGGACTTCTTGCCCCCTACGGATCGCTTCGCGATCGTCTTCCCCCGGAGGGGGAAGATGAAGTGCGGCGTCCTCGTCTTCCCCCTCCGGGGGAGGAGCGCCGCAGGCGCGGAGGGGGGTAGTTCTCGTGTCCCCCTACTTCTTCTCCAGATAGTCCAGCGCCATGAACACCTCGGCCTTCACGCCGGTTTCCATCACCGCCTCGTCGATGTCGAAATAGGGCGAGTGGTTGGCCGGCGCGCCGGCGGCCGGAACGTTGGCCGGGCGACCGCCCAACTGGATGAACACGCCCGGGACCTTCTCGGCATACATCGAGAAATCCTCGGCCCCGGTCACCAGGGCCCCATTGTCCTCGACCTTGCCGGGCGAGGCCTTGGACAGCGACGCCTTGACCCATTTCGACAGGGCCGGATCGTTATAGGTCACCGGATAGGGCTGGGTGAACACGGCCTCGGCCTTGGCACCGTAGCGGTCACCGATCGCTGCAACGCTCTTCTGGACCTTGTCGATCAGGTCGGCGCGGCGCTCGGTCGAGAAGGTCCGCATGGTGCCGCCCATCACCAGGTCTTCCGGAATAATGTTCTGGCGCATGCCCATGTGGATCGTGGCAATGGTCACCACCGAGGGCGACAGCCCGACATCGACCTGGCGAGCGGCGATCTGGTTCATGGCCTGGACGATGTCGGCGGCGATGCTGGCCATGTCGATGCCTGCCCAGGGACGAGCGCCATGGGTCTGCTTGCCCTTGACCGTGATCGTGATCCGGTCGGAGCTGGCATAGAAGCCCATGGGCCGATAGTTCAGCTGATGGGCATCCAGCGGGCCGATGTGCAGGCCGAAGATGGCGTCAACCTTGGGCTGGTCCAGAGCGCCGTCGCGGATCATCAGCTTGGCGCCGCCTTCCTCGCCAGCCTGCGGGCCTTCCTCGGCGGGCTGGAAGATCAGGACCACCGTGCCCTTGATGTCGGCCTTCATGCCGGCCAGCACCGTGGCGGCTCCCAGCAGCATGGCGACATGGGTGTCATGGCCGCAGGCGTGCATGACCGGAACGGTCTTGCCTTCCCAGGTGGCCGTAGCCTTGGAGGCGAACGGCAGGCCGGTCTTTTCCTCGACCGGCAGGGCGTCCATGTCGGCGCGGAGGGCCACCACCTTGCCGGGCTTGCCGCCCTTGAGGATGCCGACCACCCCGGTCTTGCCGACGCCCTCGCGGACCTCGAAGCCTAGGGCCTTCAGCTCCTTGGCCACCAGGGCAGCCGTGCGCACTTCCTGGTTACCGAGCTCAGGATTCTGGTGCAGGTCGCGCCGCCAGGCGATGACCTTGGGCTGGGCGGCCTTGGCGGCGGCCTCGACCTTCGCCGCCGACGGCGCAGCCAGGGCAGGCGCCCCATAGGCCAGTCCGGCCAAGATCGCCAAAGTCGAAATTCGTCCCAACATGCCCGTCATTCCCTCTGAAATGTCGGGCGACAGTGGAGTGCTTGCTGCGGGCTGGTCAAGCTGACGTAAGGTCTGGCTTTGCGATTGGCGCGATCGGTCTAAGCTTGGGCCATGGACGAGCCGATTGAAGCCAAGTTCGACACCATCAATGACGCCGCCGTGCGCGAGCCCGGCACCGGTGTCCTGCGGCCGCGACATGCCGCGACCCTGATCATGGTCCGGACCGATGCGGCCAAGCCGCGCCTGCTGATGGGCCGCCGCAATCGCGGCCATGCCTTCATGCCCGACAAGTGGGTTTTTCCCGGCGGTCGGGTTGATCGCGGCGACTATTGGGTCCCGGCCGCCAGCGAGCTTTCGCCGGAGGTCACCGCACGACTGACCCACCAGCCGCGCCACCCGAGCCCTGTCGCCCTGGCCCGCGCCCTGGGCCTGGCGGCGATCCGCGAGACCTTCGAGGAGACCGGCCTGCTGCTGGCGCGCCCGGCCCCTGCACGGCCGGCGGCCGGGGCCTGGCGGCCCTTTCTGGCCCAGGGGGCCCTGCCCGACCTGGCTCCCATGGCCTTTGTCGCCCGGGCCATCACCCCGCCCTACCGCAACCGCCGCTTTGATGCCCGCTTCTTCATGGCTTCGGCCGAGGCCCTGATCAGCCTGGACCGCCAGCCCGACTGCGGCGAACTGGACGAGATCGCCTGGGTGGATTTCGACGAGGCCATGGCCCTGGACCTGCCCAATATCACCCGCTTCGTGGTCGCCGAGATCGGTCAGAGGCTGAAGGATGCTGGACGCCCCGCGCCCTTCATGCGTTTCCTGAACGGTGCCCGGAACCTGACCTATGTCTGAGCCGGCGCGTCTCGGGGGAGATCGGCATGCTGGCCATTCTGTTCGTGTCCGCCCTGGCGACCACACCGCCCGCGCCTGAACCCGATATCAGCCGCCTGGCCTGGATGACGGGCTGCTGGATGCAGGTCCGCTCCAACGGACGTGTCGACGAGCAGTGGATGGCCCCCGGCGGCGGCGTGATGCTGGGCATGAGCCGCACCCTCAAGGACGGCAAGGTTCGCGAATTCGAGTTCCTGCGAATCGCCCCGGGCCCCGACGGCAGGCTCGCCTTCAACGCCAAGCCCTCCGGCCAGCCAGAGGCCGTCTTCCCGCTCAAGGAGATCACGGACGACTCGGTGGTGTTTGAGGACCCCGCTCATGACTTTCCGCAACGGATCCTGTACCGGCGCGTCGATGCCCGCACGCTGATCGGCCGTATTGAGGGCCAGATCGGCGGTCAGGTCCGGTCGGTCGACTATCCCTACATACGGTGCCCCGCCGGCAATTGACTTTGGCGCGCTGATCAGTATGTTCCGCGCCTCTCATTTCCAACGCGCGGGTACCCTGCGCGACACCGCAGGGATTCGACCATGGCCAAACCGGCTTCAATTAAGATCCGCCTGAACTCCACGGCGGACACCGGCTTCTTCTACGTGACCAAGAAGAACGCCCGCACCAAGACCGAAAAGATGGTGCTGAAGAAGTACGATCCGGTCATCCGCAAGCACGTCGAATTCAAGGAAGGCAAGATCAAGTAAGATCTGCCCGACCGGTACGACACAACAAAACGCCCGGCCAGAAATGGCCGGGCGTTTTTGATTCCGGGGGCTCGATGACTTGCCCCCTCCGCGCTGCGCGCTCCTCCCCCGGAGGGGGAAGATGACGGCGTCTTCCCCCTCCGGGGGAGGACGACCGCGAAGCGGTCAGGAGGGGGCGAGTCGTGCGGCTAGCAGTCGTGCCCTGCCCCCAGCGGCCGGCACCGACCGTCAACATCGGCCGGCGGCTTGAGGCCGGTCACGGCCGCGAGGGTCGGCGCGATGTCCACCGTGTCCAGCGGCAGGACGCGCTCACGGGGCGCACCGCCCTTCCACCAGAAGATGATCGGCACTCGGCGGTCATAGTCCCAGGGGCTGCCGTGGGTGGAGACATAGGTCGGGCCCGCCGTAGCCGGGACCAGCTCCGGCCGGAAGGCGACGACGATGTCGCCCATGCGGCCGGGATAGGCACTGCGGCGCATACGCTCCCGCAACGAAATCTCCTCGGGAGACGTGTCTGCCGCCTCAGGAGCGAGGGTCAGCAGGGTGTTGACGTCAAAGGCCTCAACCACCTCCGGCTGGCGCGAAACCAGGGCCAGGGCCGCCGCAGTGATCCGGACATGTTCGACAGGATCCAGAGCCTTGCGGTCGGGTCCGACGACGTCGATCGTATTGATGCCGCCATCGGCCACCAGCGGGTCAAAGGCGAGGCCCAGATCCTTGCGCAGGGTGGCGTTCAGGGCCGCCAGCCAGGCCTTGGTGCCGATCCGACCGGCCTCATAGCCCTCCTCATGGAGGCGCTCGGGCATGTCGGCCCCGCCGTGGTCGGCCGAGAGAACAACCAGCACACCGCCCTTGGCCTTGCCGACCCGATCGAGGAACTCGCCGAGCCCCTCATCCAGACGCGCGATCTGGTCGCACATTTCCGGTCCCCGGGTGCCGAAGCGGTGTCCGATAAAGTCCGTCGCCGACAGGCTGACCGCCAGGACGTCGACCTGAGGCCCGTCGCCCAGGCCGAAATCGTCACGCAGCTGGGCCGCCAGGTCCAGGGTCACTTGATCGGTGAAGGGACTGCCGCCGAGGTCCCGCAGCCGGTCCGCCTCGCTGGTGGCAGTGGGAATCGGCAGGGCCGCGCGCCATTTGCGGCCGCCGGTCTCGTAGTCAGCCTCAAGAGCCCTGCAGCGCTTGGCCGATCCGCCCAGCAGGGCGTCCATCGGGCTTTTGGCATAGTCCCAGACGAAGGGGTGCTTCTTCAGGTCAGCCAGCATCCTGGCATTGAAGGCCGCAACAGGCTTCAGCCGCGCCTCGGCGGTCTGGCCCGGCGGCACATAGGTCGTGAAACCAAAGCCGGGCTGCAGCCAGAAGGCCCCATCCGCCTGATGGCCCGACAAGGTGATCGCGCCGCGATCCTTGCCGGAGACGCCGAACACCCGGCTGTTCGGCGAGACGGCCTTCAGCCAGTCTCCATAGGTCGTGGCGACCATGTTCTTGGGGCTGACCGGGCGGCCCTTGGGATCGTGGGCCAGGACGACACTGTCGTCGGCTAGACAATAGACCTGCTTGCCCAGACTGGCGTCGTACCAGTCATTGGCGCTGATACCGGTCTTGTTGGGGTGCTTGCCGGTCAGCAGGGTTGAATGTCCCGGGCAGGTCTCGGTCATGGCATGCGACTGGTAGCCATTGGGATAGACCACGCCTTCCCGCGCCAGCCTGCCGAGGCCACCGCTGAACGTGCCGCGATACTGGGCGAACAGGTTGGCGCTGAACTGGTCGATCGAGATCACCACGACCAGCCTGGGATCGGGCTTGGCGAGGGCTTGAGGCTGGGCCTCAGCCTGGGTCAGGGCACCGCTGACGAGCACGGCGCAGACAAGGGCACCGGAAGTAAGTTTCTTCTTCATCCAGGCTACAAAGCCTGATCCCTGGCCGCGTGCAAGGTTGCAGGCCGATCAGGCGACAGGAAAAGTTCGTCCGCCTAAAGAACGGTTAGGCGACGCGCGCCACCACGGCATTCCGGCCGGAGGCCTTGGCCTCATAGACGCCCTCGTCGGCGCGCTTGAGCAGGGCCTCGGGCGAGTCGTGCTCGCCAAGGGTCGCCGAAACGCCGATCGAGATCGTCACGGTCAGCAATTCCCGGCCCTGGGCGACGCGGAACGGCGAACCGGCGACATGCATGCGGATCCGCTCGGCGATACGCATGGCATCCTCGAGCTGGGTGTCGGGCATGATCACCGTGAACTCTTCGCCGCCATAGCGGCAAGGCAGGTCGATGGCGCGGACGTTCGAGGCCAGGCGCAGGGCAAATTCGCGCAGCACCTCGTCGCCCACATCGTGACCGAAGGTGTCGTTGATCTTCTTGAAGTGGTCGATGTCGATCAGCAGGGCCGCCACCGGATCACCGCCCAGGGTGGAACGCTGGACCAGGGAGTCGAGCTGCCCGGTCATGTAGCGCCGGTTGTGCAGACCGGTCAGCTGGTCGGTGACCGCCAGTTCCAGGCTGTGATCGAGATTGTTGCGCAGATAGTCGGTGTAACGCTTGCGCTGGATCTGGGTCTTGACGCGGGCCGCCAGCTCCTGGGGATCGATCGGGCGCGGCAGGATGTCATTGACGCCGATTTCCAGCGCCTTGACCATGCGCTGGCGGTCATCGGGATCGACCATGGCCAGGACCGGCAGGTGCCGGGTCCGCTCGGTCGAGCGTAGCGAGGCGGCGAAGCGCAGGCCGTCAAAGCGCTTGGCCGCGCCATTGATGATCACCAGATCCACCGGGCCGCCGGCGCTGATCCGGGCCTTGTCCGGGTCGGATTCGACGACCGGACGATGTTCGATGCTGAGCTCGGCGGCAATGCGCTGGGCCTGGCGTTCGTTGTCGTCGATGATCAGGATGCGACCGCCCAGGCCATCGAGCCGCGAGGCCGCGCCGGCGATCACGCCCATACGCCGGCCCGAGGCCTCGCGCTGGCGCAGTTCGTCGATCACCAGCTTCAGACGGGTCAGGCTGCGCACGCGGGCAAACAGCATCACGTCATCGATCGGCTTGGTCAGAAAGTCCGAAGCCCCGGCCTCCAGCCCCTGGATGCGGTCGGCGCGGCCATCCAGGGCCGTGACCAGAACCACGGGGATGTGGCGGGTAACCGGATCTTCCTTGAGCTTCTTGCAGACGGTGAAGCCGTCCATGCCCGGCATCATCACGTCGAGCAGGATGATGTCGGGCAGATCACTGGCCGCCATGGCCAGGGCCGTGGGGCCGTCTGACGCCGTGGAGACCTGATAATACTCGGCCGAAAGCTTGGCCTCCAGCAGGCGGACATTGGCCTCGATGTCGTCGACGACGAGGATCCGCGCGCTCATGCCGGAGCCTTGTCGAGCAGACGCTTGATGGTGTCGAGAAAGTGGGCCACCGAGATCGGCTTGGAGATATAGGCCTCACAGCCGCCTTCCCGGATCCGCTCCTCGTCCCCCTTCATCGCGAAGGCCGTAACGGCCACCACGGGAATATGGGCCAGGTCCTCGTCTTCCTTGAGCCACTTGGTGACCTCGAGTCCCGAGATCTCCGGCAGCTGAATGTCCATGAGAATCAGGTCGGGGCGATTGTCCCGAGCAATGGACAAGGCCTGCAGACCCTCGCGGGTTTGCAGGGTCTCATAACCCTGGGCTTCGAGCAGATCATGAAAGAGCTTCATGTTCAGCTCATTATCCTCCACGATGAGGACCTTCTTCGTCATCCTGACCCCGACCATACGGTCCGTGGCGACGCCTGAGGGATTCGCGCCGCTTCTGTCTTCCAGATGGCACGAATATCCTTAAGCCCGCGCTAATCGCGTTAACATCGGCCAATCGCAGATCATGGAACCCCGTTTCTCCGACCTTCAAGCCTGCATCATCGATCCGGAAGCCCCGCTGGTGATCGTCGATGTCGACGAGGTGCTCGCCCAGTTCATGCGCGGGTTCGGCACCTTTGTGGGCCGTTTCGGCTACGAATTGCGCGTCGACCGCTTCGCCCTGTTCCAGAACATCTACCGCCCGGGCGAGACCGAGCACCTGGACCTGATCGCCGGCAAGGTTCTGTTCGACGACTTCTTTCGCGACGGGGCTGACGACCTGCTGCCCGCCGAGGGCGCGGCCCATGCCCTGGCTGATCTGGCGTCGCGGGCCGGGGTCGTGATTCTGACCAATGCGCCCGAACATGGCCGCCTGGCCCGCGGACAGTGGCTCAAGACCCATGGCTTCGACTATCCGCTGGTGATCAACAGCGGCCCCAAGGGGCCGTCCGCCGCCCAGCTCGCATCCCGCACGGCCGGACGCTCGGTCTTTATCGATGACCTTTTGCCGCAGCTCGAATCGGTTGCGGCCAGCGCGCCCGACATCACCCGCTTCCAGATGATCAGTGACGAGCGCCTTCGTCCCCTGGCCCCCACCGCCCCCGAGCGGCATGTCAGGATCGACGACTGGGCCGAACTCCGGACCGCGATCGAGGCACAGCTGTTCGCATGATCCGCTTCGGAGTCGATTTCGGCGGCACCAAGATCGAGGTCGCAGCCCTGGATCGCTCGGGTCAGTTCGTCGCCCGGGTCCGCAAGCCCAATCCCGGGTCCTACGAGGCAGCCCTGGAAGTGGTGGCCGACCTGCTCGCCGATGCCGAATGCATGGCCGGGTCCAGTGCGGCCCGGCTCGGCCTGGGCATTCCGGGCTCGATCTCACCGCGCACCGGCCTGATCCGCAATGCCAACAGCGTCTATCTCAATGGCCGAACCTTTGCCCAGGACCTGGAGGCCCGGCTGGCGCGCCCCGTGCGCCTGGCCAATGACGCCAACTGCCTGGCCCTCTCCGAGGCCGCCGACGGGGCCGGGGCCGGACAGGCCGTAGTATTCGCCGCCATCCTGGGCACCGGCTGCGGTGGCGGCCTGGTGGTCGACGGCCGGATCATCGAAGGCCGCAACGGCATTGCCGGGGAATGGGGCCACATGCCCCTGCCCTGGCCCAGGCCCGACGACGAACCCGCCCCGGCCTGCTGGTGCGGCCGCAAGGGCTGTCTTGAAACCTGGATCGCCGGCCCGGCCTTCGCCCGCGATGCCGGCCACCCGACCGGCCAATCGGTCATGGCCGCCATCGAGACCGGTGACGCCGGTGCGATCTCCGCCCTCGACCGGCTGATCGACCGGACGGGCCGGGCCCTGGCCCTGATCTGTGACATGGTCGATCCGGACGTCATCGTCCTGGGCGGGGGCCTGTCGAACATCGCGGCCCTGTACGACCGACTGCCCGCCGCGATCGCGCCTCATGTCTTCTCCGACACCTTTGAAACGCCCGTGCGCAAGGCCGCGCATGGCGACAGTTCGGGGGTGCGCGGCGCGGTCTGGCTGTGGCCCCTCGACGACGCCTAGGCCCGGGCGCGCCATGAAGGCCCTGTGCCGCGATTGCGACTGGACAGGTGAGGTACGGGCCCCGCGGTGCCCGTCCTGCGGCTCGCCGCGGACGATTTTTCACGCGGAACTGGCCGACCTCTCCATGGCGCACCTGGACTGCGACGCCTTCTACGCTTCGGTGGAGAAGCGCGACGATCCGGCGATCCGCGACCGGCCGGTGATCATCGGCGGCGGCAAGCGCGGGGTGGTCACCACGGCCTGCTACATCGCCCGCATGAGCGGGGCCCGCTCGGCCATGCCCATGTACAAGGCCCTGCAGCTCTGCCCCGAGGCTGTGGTCATCAAGCCCAACTTCGCCAAGTACAAGGCCGAGAGCCGGCGGATCATGGAGAAGCTGACGGCCCTGACGCCGCTGGTTCAGCCCCTGTCGCTGGATGAGGCCTGGTTTGATCTGTCGGGCACCGAACGGCTGCATGGTGCCACGCCGGCAGTGATGCTGACCCGCTTGCAGCGGGAGATCGAGCAGGAGATCAATCTGACCGTCTCCATCGGCCTGGCCCCCAACAAGTTCCTGGCCAAGATCGCATCCGAGCTGGACAAGCCGCGCGGCTTCTCGGTGATCGGCGCGGCCGAAGCCAAGGAGTTCCTGGCCGGAAAGCCTGTCTCGATCCTGCCCGGGGTCGGCCCGGCCACCGTGACGTCCCTGGCCGCCGAGGGCTACCGCACCGTCGGCGACATTGCCGCTGCCGACCTCAAGGATCTGGCGGCAGTCCTGGGGGCCGGAGGCCTCCGGCTGCACCGCCTGGCCCAGGGACAGGATTCCCGTGCGGTGGATCCTGATCAGGTCCGCAAGACCATCAGTGCCGAAACGACCTTCAATGACGACCTGTCCCGACGCGAGGACCTGGAGGATGAACTCTGGCCCCTGTGCGAGCGAGTAGCCCGACAGGCCCGCGCCGAGGGGGTGGCGGGCCGGGTCGCGACGCTGAAGCTGCGCACCCCCGACTTCAAGGTCCATACCCGCCGCCGCACCCTGGCCGTGCCCACCCAGACCGCCCGCACCCTGTTCCAGGTCGCCCGCGAGCTGCTGGCCCAGGAACCCGGGTCGACCCGCTACCGCCTGATCGGCGCGGGCCTGACCGAATTTGTCCCGGCCGAAGGGGCTGCGGACGACTTCTTTGCCGGCGAAGAGCGGCAGGCGCTCAAGAAGGAGCAGACCATCGACGTCCTGCGCAGCAAGTTCGGGGCCGGAGCGGTGGTCACCGGCCGGACTCTCAAGAGCCGCTGAGCCAAGACCGCAAAACGCGCTACTGACTCCAAACCCGCGTCATCGAAGGAGCCTTGCATGCCCGTCCCACGTCTCCTGGCAGTGACGCTTCTGGCCAGTCTGGCCTTCACACCGGCAGGGGCCAAGCCGCCGAGTGCGCCCCTCACGGCCATCGGAGCCACCGCCATGACCCAGCACGCCCGGGGCCCCTTTGATGTGAAGCTCGTGCCACAGGACGAGGACGCCGGGCCGGGCTCGACCCTCGGCCGCCTGTCGCTGGACAAGGTCTTCCATGGCGACCTGGACGCCACGGGCAAGGGCCAGATGCTGACCGCCGGCACGGACACGCCGGGCTCAGCCGTCTATGTCGCTATCGAGCGCGTGACCGGAACCCTGCACGGCAAGGCCGGCAGCTTCGCCCTCGTGCACAAGGGCCTGATGCGCGGCGCGGATCGCCAGCTGACCGTCGAGATCGTGCCCGACTCCGGAACCGGGGCCCTCAAGGGTATCTCCGGCAGCCTGGCTATCGAGATCACCGGCGGCAAACATCTTTACGATCTGACCTATACCCTGCCGGCTCAATAGGCCCACTCCGTCACGAGGATCACTCGACCGCCCTTGCGCGGGCGCCGGTCGCGCCCCATTTCGGCTGCTCACCCGGAAAACCGTCCATCGACGGCTTCCGCTCTCCCAATCGTGAAGCCAATTTCCAGGGCGCCCCTGTGTTAAAGCGGCGCAACAGTGCGTGGGCCCCTTCCAAAGCCGGCGCGTTTCCATATCTAATCCAGACATGGCGGGTGGTTCGGCCCGCCGGGAGAAAACGGTCAATGGCCGAGCGGAAGCAAGGCGGACAGAATAACGGGACTGGATCTTCGGTCATCACTGAGGTGAAACCGAAGACACAGAAGCCTTCGCTCTATCGAGTACTGATTCTGAACGACGATTATACGCCGATGGAATTCGTCGTTTACGTTCTTGAGCGGTTCTTCAACAAGTCACGCGAAGACGCGACCCGGATCATGCTGCTGGTTCACCAACACGGCGTTGGTGTGTGTGGCGTCTATACCTACGAAGTCGCTGAAACGAAGGTTGCCCAGGTCATCGACTCGGCGCGCCGTCATCAGCACCCCTTGCAGTGCACCATGGAAAAAGACTGAGGAGCCTCCCCCCTTGCCCTCGTTTTCTCGACCCCTTGAAGAGTCCCTTCACCGCGCCGTCGCCTACGCCAACCAGCGCAAGCACGAGTACGCCACCCTGGAGCACCTGCTCCTGTCCCTGACCGACGATGATGACGCGGCCGGCGTGATGCGCGCCTGTGACGTCGATCTGGTCGCCCTGAAAAAGAGCCTGACCAACTATCTCGACGTCGAGCTGGCCTCGCTGATCGTCGACGACGAGGAAGACGCCAAGCCGACCGCCGGCTTCCAGCGGGTGATCCAGCGCGCCGTCATCCACGTGCAGTCCTCGGGCCGCGAGGAAGTCACCGGTGCCAATGTGCTGGTGGCCATCTTCTCGGAACGCGAGAGCCACGCCGCCTACTTCCTGCAGGAGCAGGACATGACGCGCTATGACGCCGTGAACTTCATCGCCCATGGCATCGCCAAGAAGGCCGGGGCGTCCGAGCCCAAGGCCGTCAAGGGGGCCAGCAACAACGCGACGGAAGACGATTCCGAAAAGCCCAACACCAAGACCGGTGGCGAGGCTCTGGAAGCCTATTGTGTCGACCTCAATGAGAAGGCCCGCCAGGGCAAGGTCGACCCCCTGATCGGCCGGGCCAGTGAAGTGGAACGCGCGATCCAGATCCTGTGCCGTCGCACCAAGAACAACCCCCTGCTGGTCGGTGAACCGGGCGTCGGCAAGACCGCCATCGCCGAGGGTCTGGCCCGCAAGATCATCACCAACCAGGTCCCCGAGGTCCTGGCCGAGGCCACCATCTTCTCGCTCGACATGGGCGCGCTGCTGGCCGGCACCCGCTATCGCGGCGACTTCGAGGAACGCGTCAAGCAGGTGGTCAAGGAGCTCGAGAACCACCCCAATGCGGTGCTGTTCATCGACGAGATCCACACCGTGATCGGCGCCGGCGCGACCAGCGGCGGAGCCATGGACGCTTCGAACCTGCTGAAGCCGGCCCTGGCCTCAGGCAGCCTGCGCTGCATGGGTTCGACCACCTACAAGGAGTTCCGCCAGCACTTCGAGAAGGATCGGGCCCTGGTCCGTCGTTTCCAGAAGATCGACGTCAACGAGCCGTCGGTGGAAGACACCATCAAGATCCTTAAGGGGCTCAAGAGCTACTACGAGGACTTCCACAAGCTGAAATACACCAATGACGCCATCAAGGTGGCCGTCGAACTGTCGGCCAAGTACATCACCGACCGCAAGCTGCCGGACAAGGCGATCGACGTGATCGACGAGGCCGGAGCCGGCCAGATGCTGCTGCCCGAGAACCGCCGCAAGAAGGTTCTGGGCGTGAAGGAGATCGAGGCCGTGGTGGCCAAGATCGCCCGCATCCCGCCCAAGTCGGTCTCCAAGTCCGACACCGAGGCGCTGAAGGAGCTGGAAACGGATCTGAAGCGCGCCGTGTTTGGCCAGGATGCCGCCATCCTGCAACTGTCCTCGGCCATGAAGCTGGCCCGGGCTGGTCTGCGCGATGCGGACAAGCCGATTGGCTCGTTCCTGTTCAGCGGCCCGACCGGCGTCGGCAAAACCGAAGCCGCCAAGCAGCTGGCCCTGACCCTGGGCATCGAGATGATCCGCTTCGACATGTCCGAGTACATGGAGCGCCACACCGTCAGCCGCCTGATTGGGGCCCCTCCCGGCTATGTCGGCTATGACCAGGGCGGACAGCTGACCGACGCCGTCGACCAGCACCCGCACGCGGTGGTGCTGCTCGACGAAATCGAGAAGGCCCATGCGGATGTCTACAACATCCTGCTGCAGGTCATGGACCACGGCGTCCTGACCGACAGCAACGGCAAGAAGGTCGACTTCAGGAATGTCGTCCTGATCATGACCACCAATGCCGGGGCTTCGGACGCCCAGCGGCAGTCCATCGGTTTTGGTCGCGACAAGGTGGTCGGCGAGGAAGAGGCTGCCCTCAAGCGCCTGTTCACGCCGGAATTCCGCAACCGCCTCGATGCGGTCGTGGCCTTCAAGCCGCTGACGCCGGAGATCATCCGCCAGGTCGTGCAGAAGTTCGTCATGCAGATGGAGGCCCAGCTGGCCGATCGGAACGTGACCATCGAACTGTCCGACGACGCGGCCGACTGGCTGGCCAAGAACGGCTTCGACGAGCTCTATGGTGCCCGTCCCCTGGGCCGGGTCATCCAGGAGCACATCAAGAAGCCCCTCGCCGACGACATCCTGTTCGGACGTCTGGTGCGCGGTGGCCACGTCAAGATCGTGCTCAAGGACAGCAAGATCGACTTCGAGATCGAAAGCACGCCGGAAAAGCCCGGAAAGGGCTCTACGGCGACAGAGACCGAAGCCGAACCGGCCTTGGTCGAATAGATCCAAGACTATCGAGAGGCCCGGAGCGATCCGGGCCTCTTTCGGTTTGCGGTCAGGAAAACTTTACAACCCCCTCAAATCAATAAAGCCTCTGGATGAGCTGAAGAAAGAGGATACCGGGTGCGAACGCCAGTGCGCGGCCTGTTTCGTCCTGCACAGACGGCGCGGCCAACTTGGTGGCCGTTGGCCTTTTTCGCCGCCTATGTGATCATCACCGCAGCGGCTTACGTCATGACCTTGGGCGCCGGCGGTCTGGCGGTTCTGTGGGTCAATAACGGCGTTCTGGCTGCCGCCCTTTTGTTACTTCCACGCGGCACGGCAATCCCCCTGGCGCTGGTCTGCGCGCTGGTCGACTTTCTGGCCGCCCTGCTGACGGGGAGCGCGCCCGCCCAGGCCGCCCTGATTGGCAGTTTCGACCTCACCGAGTCGGTGGTCGCCGCCTTCCTGATCCGCCAGGTCGGTGGCGCGGGTCTGGACATTCAGCACTTCAGCAGACTTTGGCGCGTGGCCCTTTTGGCCGTACTGCCGTCCACCCTGATCATGGGTAGCCTGGGCGCGGTGCTACTCACGAGGCTCATCGGCGGTGATTTCGTGTCCATCTGGATCGCCTGGGTCTGGGGCGATTTCCTGGGGATGATGATCGGCGCGCCGGCAGTGCTGCTGCTGACAAGAATGCGGCGATATACGACGCCCGAGATCCTGAAGGGCGCGGTGCCAATACCCCTGGTGGCTGCCACCCTGATCGTGGCGGCAATACTGTTCCACTTCCTGCCCGCCGCGCCGCTCTTCCTCAGCTTCCCCCTGCTGCTGGCTGTGCTGCTGCGGCTGGATCCACCGAGGGCCATACTGGCCATCGCCGGGTTCGCCTTCCTGACGGCCGGCAGCACCACAACGGGCCATGGTCCGATCGCCGCCCAGTACGAAGATATCTCCAGCCGGATTCTGGCCTTGCAGACCTATCTGGCCGCCATTCAGTTCTGCGCTCTGGCGATCATCAGCGTGATGTCGGAGCGAACACGGGCCCAGAATGGGTTGAGCCGCGCCCTCTCGGCCGCCCGCGCAGCCCGGCGAGAAGCCGAGGCCGCCGCCATCGCCAAGAGCCGGTTCCTGGCGGTGATGAGCCATGAGATGCGCACGCCGCTGAACGGCATCAGCGGTCATGTTCAGTTGCTCAGCGCCAAGCGCGCTCTTCCCAGATCCACGCGCGAGCCGCTGGCAGCTATCGAAGCCTCGTGCGGCGTCCTGGTCTCGCTGATTGACGACGTGCTCGACTATTCCAGCGTGGGGGACGGACAGCGGCAGAGGCAGCTGAACCTCGCGCCAGTCTCGATCCCGACTCTCGTCGAGCGCGTCATGACCCTGATCCTGCCACTGCTTGGCGACCGGCCGATAGCCATGCGGGTCGAGATCAGCGCCCAGGCCGAGTCCCTGCACAGAGCCGACGAAAATCGCCTAGCCCAGATCCTGTTCAAGCTGCTCAGCAACGCCGCCAAGTTCACCCAGCGCGGTCACATCACCCTGTCAGTCGAAATCAAGTCGAGCGATGTCGAGGGCGTGGACGAGGTCACGTTTTGCGTGGCCGATACGGGCATGGGGATCGCGCCGGACGATCTTCCGCTGCTGTTCCGGCCGTTCTCCCAGATCGACAGTACCCCGACCCGGAAGTTCTCCGGCGCAGGCCTGGGCCTGGCCATATCGCGCGCCCTCGTCGAAATGATGGGCGGCAGCCTGACCGTCGAAAGTACGGTCGGCCTGGGGTCCCGCTTCACCTTCAGCCTGCTGATGACGCGCGTTGACCACCTGGAGCCAGCCTTGGCTGCACCGGCCCTGCCCCAGGATCTTCGCCTGCTTGTTGTGGACGACCACCCCATGAACCGGCAGATCGCCAGCCAGATGCTGGAGGCGGCAGGCTTCAAGGTCGATACGGCCGAGAACGGCGAGGACGCCGTACAGCGCGCCCGTGAGACCCCGTATCATGCCATCTTCATGGACCTGCACATGCCCGTGATGGATGGGCTGACGGCCTGTCGCCAGATCAAGGCCCTTGGCGGCGCGGTCGGGCGGACGCCGATCATCGCCATGACCGCCGCCACCTCGACAGACGATATTGCCGCCTGCCTGGCGGCCGGAATGGCGGACCACATCGCCAAGCCGATCCAGCTGATGACCCTGATTGCCGCAGCCACCAACGCCGTGCCGAACGGGGCGGCCTAAAGCGCCGCCGCGATCTTCTCGGCCAGCACCTTGAGCTCCTCGACATCGGCCATGCCCTCGGCGTGCCGGCCCATCGCTTCACCCTCATAGCGGGGGATGACGTGGAAGTGCAGGTGGAACACGGTCTGGCCGGCCGGGGCACCGTTGAACTGGGTGACAATCACGCCGTCAGGCTTCAGCGCGGCGGTGACGGCGGCGGCAGCCTTCTGGGTGGCACCGATCAGGCGGCCCAGAGTCTTGGCCTCGGCTTCCAGCAGATTGCGGGCTTTTGAGGTCCTGGAGATCACCAGCATGTGACCCCGCGCTTGCGGGAAGACGTCCATGAAGCAGAGGACCTGATCGTCCTCGAACACCTTTACGGCCGGCATTTCGCCCCGGATGATCTTGGCGAAGATGTTGTCGGGATCGTAGGTTCCGTGAAGGCTCATGGCCGTCTCCTGATGAGAGGGGTGTCGTAGCAAACCACAGGAGGCGTGCAAGCATGGACACCAAGCCACAGGGCCTGACCGAGCAGCAGCAGACGTGGTTCGCCTCGGTGCGGGCCAATCTGCAACGTGAAACCGGCAAGACTCTCGAGGAATGGGTCGAGATCGTGCGGCGCGAGTGCCAGGAAACGCGGCCAAAGGCCCGCACCGATTGGCTGAAGGCGACCTATGGCATCGGCCAGAACCGGGCCGCGACGATCCTCTCGGTCGCCTACCCGTCCGAGA